>SCQV01000092.1 GCA_004299085.1 Chitinophagaceae bacterium
TTACTGTGTCACCAAATCTGCATCTTCCTTTATCCAGTCGTAACCTCTTTCTTCTAATTCAAGCGCTAATTCTTTTCCACCGGATTTTACAAGGCGGCCGTTATACATGACATGTACAAAATCAGGAACAATATATTCCAGCAAACGCTGATAGTGCGTGATGACAATAAATGCATTGTCTTTATTTCTTAATTTATTGACCCCGTTGGAAACCAATCGCAGTGCATCAATATCCAATCCGGAATCTGTTTCATCCATGATAGCCAGCATAGGTTCCAACATGGCCATTTGAAATATTTCATTCCTTTTCTTTTCACCACCGGAAAATCCTTCATTCAGGGAGCGGCTGAGCAATGACTGATCAATCTTCACCAGGCTCATTTTCTCTTTCATCATTTTCATAAACTGCACAGCATCTAATGGAGGCTGTCCATGAGATTTTCGTTTTTCATTGACGGCTGTTTTCAGAAAATTGGTTGTACTGACACCCGGTATTTCCACCGGATATTGAAAAGCCAGAAACACACCTTCTCTCGCTCTTTCTTCGGGAGCCATTTCCAATAAATCCTTTCCATCCAGCGTAACACTCCCAGCGGTAACTTCATAAGTTTCCCTTCCTGCCAAAACAGAAGCAAGTGTACTTTTTCCTGAACCATTGGGCCCCATAATGGCATGTACTTCACCTGGATTCACAGTCAGGCTGATTCCTTTCAATATCTCCATCTCTTCGATAGAGGCGTGTAATTCATCTATTATTAGCATTGACATATTGATATATTCTTTTTTTGTTAAAATTAATTATCCGACACTTCCTTCTAAACTAACTGATAAAAGCTTTTGCGCTTCCACTGCAAACTCCATAGGCAACTTATCTAACACTTCACGGCAATATCCATTTACAATCAGGCTGACCGCTTCCTCCGGCCCAATTCCACGCTGGTTACAGTAAAAAATCTGGTCTTCACCGATTTTTGAAGTGGTAGCCTCATGCTCTACCTGTGCCGATTTATTTTTCACTTCAATATAAGGAAAAGTATGCGCACCGCATTTATCGCCTACCAGCAAAGAATCGCATTGGGTATAATTTCTGGCATTATCCGCATTTTTAGCTACCCGTACCAATCCGCGATAAGAACTGTTACTGTGTCCGGCAGAAATAGTTTTGGCTACAATGCGGCTTCTGGCATTTTTCCCAAGATGCTGCATCTTAGTGCCTGTATCAGCCTGTTGATGGTTATTAGTCACTGCTACAGAATAAAATTCCCCGTGCGAATAATCTCCTTTCAGCACTACGCTGGGATATTTCCAGGTAATGGCTGAACCGGTTTCCACCTGTGTCCAGGAAATGCGGGAATGATGACCGGCGCATAATCCCCGTTTAGTAACGAAATTAAAAACACCGCCCTTACCATCTTTATCACCCGGGAACCAGTTCTGAACGGTTGAATATTTCACTTCCGCCCTGTCTAAAGCTATCAATTCAACCACCGCTGCATGCAATTGATTCGTATCGCGCATAGGCGCTGTACATCCTTCCAGATAGCTGACATAAGCCCCCTCATCTGCAATAATCAGTGTCCGCTCGAACTGGCCGGTGTTTTGCGCATTCATCCGAAAATAAGTGGACAATTCCATCGGGCAGCGAACACCTTTTGGTACATACGCAAATGAACCGTCTGAAAATACCGCAGAATTCAGTGAAGCAAAGAAATTATCTGAATAAGGAACCACTGAACCCAGATACTTTTTTATCAAATCCGGATGTTCGCGAATAGCTTCACTCATGGAACAGAATATCACACCTGCATCTCTTAACTGATTCTTAAAAGTGGTGGCAATAGAAACAGAATCAAAAACCGCATCTACAGCAACATTCGAAAGCCGTTTCTGCTCCTGAAGAGATATGCCCAACTTTTCAAAAGTCTTTTTTAACTCCGGATCCACCTCATCCATACTTGACAACTTTGGTTTTTGTTTAGGCGCTGCATAATAAGATTGTGTTTGGTAATCTATCGGATCATATTTAAAATAACCCCAATGCGGCTCCGTCATTTTTTTCCAATGCCGAAACGCTTTTAACCGCCATTCCAGAAAATACTCAGGTTCTCCCTTTTTTTCTGAAATAAACCGGATAGTATCCTCAGTCAAACCCTCCGGAGCAATATCCATTTCTATATCGGTGCTAAAACCGAATTTGTACTCCGAGCGGGTTATCTCGTCTAACATTTTTTGTTGATCGCTCATGCGGGCAAAGTTACCGTTATTTTGTGTTTTTTTGACGGGCATTTGATTTAAAGAGTAATCTATCCGGTAATATTCCATTTAGGAGCATTCATTTTCCCATTTAAGTAAGCTTAAAACAAGGATAAGAGTGAATTACAGGTAATGCACTTTCAAATAAAAATAATGGAGGCATAGAGAAAATCAATAATGATGCCCTACCTTTGCAGCCTTATTTTTTGAAAAAATGGATACGATTACCGGCAAAAAATCATTTTCTTTAGACTCCAGGCTTGCTCCTGAAATCAGGAAAAGAAGAACATTTGCCATTATTTCACATCCCGATGCCGGTAAAACTACGCTGACAGAAAAGCTATTGCTCTTCGGCGGCGCCATACAAACTGCAGGAGCAGTTAAATCCAACAAAATCAAAAAAGGCGCTACTTCTGATTTTATGGAAATAGAACGCCAGCGCGGCATTTCAGTTGCCACCTCCGTGATGAGCTTCGAATATAAAGACATGCTCATTAACCTCTTAGATACTCCTGGCCACAAAGATTTTGCGGAAGATACCTTTCGCACCTTAACTGCGGTGGACAGTGTAATCTTAGTGATTGACTGCGTAAAGGGAGTGGAGGAACAAACAGAGCGGCTGATGGAGGTTTGCCGAATGCGCGATACGCCAGTCATTATTTTTATCAATAAATTAGACCGTGACGGAAAAAATCCGTTTGATTTATTGGATGAGCTGGAAGAAAAACTACATATTAAGGTTCGTCCTTTGAGCTGGCCTATTAATATGGGCAGGGATTTTAAAGGTGTTTATAATTTGTTCAATAAAAGCCTGCTTCGTTTTTTCCCCAATCAAAAAGTGACAGATGAAGATTTGATTCCAATGCCTGAGATGGATGACAATATCCTTTTGCAATATTTTGATGAACGAGATGCTGCCCAACTAAAACAGGATGTTGAACTAATAGAAGGCGTCTATGATACTTTTGATAAAAAGCCCTATTTAGAAGCCAAAATAGCCCCTGTATTTTTTGGCAGCGCTTTAAATAATTTCGGTGTAAAAGACCTGCTGGACACCTTCATCCACATAGCTCCTCCTCCCCAAAACAGAGAGACGAATGCGCGCGAAGTCAACGTGCTGGAATCTCAATTCAGCGGCTTTGTTTTTAAAATCCATGCCAACCTTGATCCGCGTCACAGAGACAGGATTGCATTTTTGCGTGTTTGTTCGGGAGAATTTGAGCGCAATAAATTCTATCATCATGTTCGCTTGAATAAAAATGTCCGTTTCAGCAATCCCTATACTTTTCTTGCCAGAGAAAAAAGTGTGCTGGAAGATGCTTTTCCGGGAGATGTGATCGGATTATTTGATACAGGCAATTTTAAGATTGGCGATACACTGACTGAAGGCGAAGATTTTTATTTTACCGGAATACCCAGTTTTTCACCGGAGTTATTTAAAGAATTAGTGAATAAAGACCCGATGAAAACGAAACAACTGGAAAAGGGTATTCGCCAACTTACCGATGAAGGCGTGGCGCAGCTTTTCACGCAACATGGCGGGAACAGAAAAATTATCGGTTGCGTGGGCGACCTTCAGTTTGAAGTCATTCAATATCGCCTGCTGCATGAATATGGCGCCGCCTGTGCTTTCAATACTTTACCTTTTTATAAAGCCTGCTGGATTACCGGTAAAGAGGAAGATTTGGAAAGTTTTGCCCGCTTCAAACA
>SCQV01000093.1 GCA_004299085.1 Chitinophagaceae bacterium
TTCTATCTGGCTGGCAGAATCATACCCGTATTTTATCATAAAGCTGTCAACCGGCGGGGTATTTCCACCACCGTTCTTACTGCATGAACTGGATGCAATAATAAAACCGGCTATTATGGCCAGGCATCCTAGATTTCTGATGGTCGTTTTCATATTTTTTGTTTTTATTGTTTATAAAATAAGTACCCCTTAGTATCCGGGGTTTTGTTTTAATACACCTTTGGAAAGATCAATTTGTTGCTGGGGGACAGGCAGCAAACCATCACGCGCTGCTTCAAAATTCATTTTGCCATCGGCGTGCTCGCAACTATCTGCAATTCCCCATCGTACGATATCAAAAAACCGCTCACCTTCCATTGCCAGCTCAATACGTCTCTCATGCCATATCGCATGCCGCAGCGCATCCTGATTTTGCGTGGTTATTTCCGGTAATATATTCGGATTGCCATTGCGCGCCCGATTCCT
The DNA here is from genome assembly GCA_004299085.1 of Chitinophagaceae bacterium. Classification (GTDB taxonomy): domain Bacteria; phylum Bacteroidota; class Bacteroidia; order Chitinophagales; family Chitinophagaceae; genus FW021-bin31. The sequence continues at coordinate 466 of SCQV01000093.1, forward strand.
TACCTGTTCCAATGCGCCCAGCGCATCATCCGTTTGTCCTGTTTCATTGGCAGCTTCCGCATACATCAGTAATACATCCGAGTATCTTAATATTCTTACATTCCACCACCATCCGAACTGATCACCGACTTTTTTCCGCCAGGCAGGATCTGTATAAACTTTCATATTATATCTCGGATTCGGTTCTGCAGGAAACAACTCACCGTACCTGGTCGGCTGCGTACCCGGGCAAAATAATATCGTGCTGCTTTCCCGTGGGTCGCCAGGCTCATAAGCATTTACCAGTTGCATGGACGGATCATTAAACCCCCAACCCAGATTGTCCCAGGACGATCCCCTAACGCCTTGTAATTCTGCATATTGGCATCCTCCGTAATTCACATCTTCCTTATGATTGGCATCTGCATAGGCCTGGATTTCAAAGACAGAGCCGCTGCCGTTTTCCCCTGCTTCCGTAAAAATTTGATCATACGGTGTATTCAGATTATAAACTCCCGAATTGATAACAATATCTGCCGTTGCCATAGCCTGCTGCCATTTTTTCTCATATAGATATACTTTTGCCAGCATTCCGTTGGCAGCCCCACTGGTGGCTCTGCCGATATACTGATCCGGCCATTGTAAAGGGAGATGAGCAGCAGCAAATTGAAGATCCTCTTTAATAAACGCATAAATAACAGAAGATGGAGATTGCGGTATATTGGATGCGCTTATACTGGATGAAACGGAATCTATCAGTGGAATATTGCCGAAGAGGCGCACCAGCATAAAATAATCATACCCCCGCAAAAAGCGGGCTTCTGCTTCTGCCTCCATCTTCACTGCTTCTGAAGCATGAGTACTGTCTATAGCCACCTGATGCAATACAATGTTACAGTTATTGATAGCCGCATAATATCCTGTCCACAAATCATTACAAAGGCTGTTGTCAGGCATTACCGGAAAATTGTCCATCTGTATTTGCACCGCCCCATCAGCCGGAGTGCTGCCTTTGTCTGCATCATCACTGCGAATGCTTACGGCGCCAATATATCCGAATCCCGTGCACTGATAGGTTCGCAGGCTGGCATACGCAGCAAAAATGTATTGGTCAAAAGGCCCTTGTCCTTTAGGATAAGGGTAATTCCCTGTTGTATATTGTCCTAAAGGCTGACGGTTGAGAAAATTTTTAGAACAGCCGGAAAAAGTTCCCCACGCAATCACCAGCATTAATAAGCCACACCGGCTTATTCCGAATTTATATGATTTGTCCATGACAATACTTTTTTAAAGATGAGCTAAAAACTAAGGTTTAATCCAAAAGTATAAATGGCCGGTAAGGGATACACCCCGTTATCGGCGCCGGCGGCAATAGGATTAACGACCGGTACTTCGGGACTATACCCCGTTGCTTTGGTTAAAGTGTAAATATTTTGTCCGCTGAGATACAGTCGAAGAGATTGCGATCCCTCTCCTTTTGACAGATGCAGGTTATTAAAAGTATAACCAACCTGAACGGTTCTCAAGCGAACATAACTGCCGGATTCCAGCCAGTAGTCTGAGAACAGATAATTTTCAGAACGTGTAATATCGAGAATGGGTTGTGTGTTGGAGGTATTATAGCCATGCCAGGCATTTAACCGGCTGACTTCATAATTTAAAGAGGCAAAAGTATAAGTGCTCCGCTGCTTATAAATTTTATTCCCTGCAACACCCTGCACGTCCACTTCAAAGTCAAAATCTTTATAACCTAAGGTTACCGAGCCGCCGAAATTATATTTCGGAAAAGGAGTACCCAGATAAGTACGATCATCCTGATTCAGCTTTCCGTCACCGTTTACATCTTTATATATCAAATCGCCGGGCTGGGCAGTCGCCAGATGAGGCGTTTTGTTGATTTGCGGAACTGACTGATAAATACCGGCTGTCTCATAACCATAAAAGTAACCGATAGAATAACCGGACTGGGTCATATTTACTCCTCCATTCCCCAGAATCTGAAAATTGATATTATTTCCAATGGACACGACTTTATTTTTGTTAATGCTTAGATTACCGTTAACAGAATAAGTAAAATCGCTTCCGAGCTTATCGCTCCACCCTGCAGTGATTTCTATTCCTCTGTTATCAATGGTCCCGAGATTAGTAAAGTAGTTGGAATTTCCTGAAGCACCCGGTAAAGTAATCATGGTCAGGATATCATGTGTCTTACGATCATAAAAATCCACATTCAGCTCAAGCCGGCTGTCAAATACCTGCGCTTCAAACCCGGCATCTTTTCCTTCTACCGTTTCCCAATGCAGATCAGGATCAGGTACATAAGCCGGTGCCACAGAAGGATACACATTCTGACCAAAAACACCTACATTGGAATTATTCAATGCCGGATAGGATAGATAATTCCCGATATTCAATCCATTGCCGACGGTTCCCCAGGATGCTTTGAGCTTGAGAAAATTCAACCAGTTAACAGGTTGCATAAAATTTTCCTGCGTAATAATCCATCCTGCCCCGACACTTCCGAAATTCCCCCATTGATGTTTTGGTGAAAATTTAGAAGTTCCGTCTCTTCTATAAGTAACATTCAATAAATACTTGCTTTGATAAGAATAGTTGATCCTTCCCATAAATGACATAGAAGCATCTTCCGCAGCGCTGCCACCGAAAGTTCCGGGATTCGACTGCTGAGCAATGCTTAAATACCATAGTGTGGGATCGTCCGGAATGTTCAACGTGGTATCTGTTCTGTTTCCATTTTGGTTAACATTATAATGATATAAAGTACTGAACCCTGCCATAGCCGTCACATGATTACCACCGGAGAAATCCCTGCTGTACGTCAGCGTATGATCCTGCTGAAAAGTCCTGTAATTCTGCATAGTTTGATTAACGCTTGTATGCGGATTAATGGCGTAGCTGGTATCCGTAGATCTGTTTCCTTCACCAAGATTTATATAATGAAAAGGCAACGGAGAATATCCCCTGGATTCATTAAAGCTGAGATCAGTGTAAAAGGTGGATTTCCATGTGAAATATTTGAGGAATTTAATTTGAGCATATATATCACCTGTGGCGCGGTAACCGTTATTCAATGTATTCCCATCATTTTGTGCTATCAGTGCAGCCGGATTCTGCACCTGCGACCGTTGAAAAGAAGGCATGGCATAATATAATCCCGGCCCTGCTTTTACGGGAACAATAGGCGCAGCCCACAGGGCTCCCTGTTCCACATTTCCCGGAGGCGGATTTTGGGTATAATGGAAGCCAGTTACTTCGCCTCCAATGCTTACGTGATCGCTGACATTTAATTCCTCATGCAATCGAGCAGAATATTTATTATATTGATCATATTTTGCAACACCCTGCTGATTGGAATATCCTATGCTAAAAAGGGTGGAACTTTTATTAGTTGCGTTGGAAATACTGATATTATTATTGGATAAAAGAGCCGGACGATACACCTGATTTTGCCAATCGGTATTGGCCATATAATTTGAAAAATCAAAAGGAGCTGCATTAATATTGGCCAACTGTTCTGCATAAAGTTTCTTAAACCCTGCGGCATCCACAAGCTTTATTTTGTGGTTCACTTCCTGCAGGCTGATATTGGATTGAAAGCTGATTCTTGTTTGTCCTGGTTTAGCCTGTTTTGTAGTGATAATAATAACGCCATTACCACCCTGCAAACCGTAGATGGCGATAGAAGAAGGGTCTTTTAAAACTTCTATGCTGGCAATATCGGCAGGATTCAGGTAATCAATGTTGGTCTGTAAAATGCCGTCAACTACATATAACGGATCCGAATTACTGGTAGAATTCACTCCCCGGATTCTTACTGTCGGAGAAGCCCCCGCCTGGCCGGAATTGACGATGGTCAGTCCGGCTACTTTTCCCTGTAATGAAGCTACTGGATTTGTATTGGGCATCTTAGCCACTTCACTGCCGGGTATAACTGCAATAGAACCGGTCAGATCCACCTTCTTTTGTGTGCCATATCCAATAACCACGACCTGATTCAGCGATGTGGATGCAGAAGATAATACAATGTCAAAAGTCGTTTTTCCATCTACCGTCACTTCCTTGGTGGAATATCCAATATAGGATATTTGTAATATCGCATTTTCAGGGACTTCCAATGAAAAATTTCCATTCGCATCGGTGACAGTCCCCATCGAAGTGCCTTTTACTGTTATCGTAACTCCTATAAGCGGGTTCCCGGTGCTGTCAGTGACCTTGCCGCTTATCTTTTGAAGATCAACAGCAGCCGGTTGAGGCGCAATGACTACCAGATTATTTTGAAGAATGCTGTAAGAAAGCCTTGTCTTTGCCAGCAACTGTGTGAGAATGTTTGGAACAGTAGCTTTATCCGCCTGAATACTCACATTTTGTGTTGCACGGACTTCTGCATTGTTGTATAAAAAGCGGTAATTTGTTTTTCGTTCAATGATAGTCAGCGCTTTGTTTAAAGGGACATTTTGAAGATGTAGCGACAGCGTGGTATTCTGAGAATAAACCTTCCCATAACTTTGACAGATACCAAGAAATAAGAAGAGTAACGTAAATTTCATAAAAAGCAACGCTTTTAAAATTTGCCTCCGTCCCAAAATGTCCGGTTCGATAATATTTTTCATACTTTTACACTATTGAAGTGAGTACATTGCCTTTCTTTGTTCTTTAGCACCTGAAAGGCATTTACCATTGCATGGCGGGGAATGTGTCGCAAACATTTCCCGTTCTTTTTTTAGGAAATTGAGGTGTCTATGTTTTCATGGCTTAAGATTTCATGGTTGAATGGTTGTACGGTTAAATTGTTAAATTGTTGTATTGTTTTGGATTGTTGAATTGTTATTCTTGTATAGATAAACCCACTACGCTTTACCGCTTACCATTTACTATCTACTGCTTACTGCTTACCACTTACTGCCTATCGCCCTGCTGCTATCTTCTTTTCTCTTGTGTGATAAACACATCATTTCCATCAATCCGGTAACCAAACGGATCAGACGGAGTAGTCAGTTGCAATGCATGCAATGCCTCGCTGATCGTTTCCGTAGAAAATATCCCCGTAAAACGGTAATTTTTCAACGAGTCATCAGTAAAATGAACTTGTACATTGTACCGGCGTTCCATTTGCCCGGCCAGATTTCCGAAAGGTTCATCCCGGAATACCAGCTTTCCTTCCATCCATGCCGTCTCTACAGTACCGCTATCCAGCAATGGATCAGTACTCAGTGGCGCGACGATAAATTTATTCTCTTTCAGTCTCAGATTATTCTCCTTCATCGGGAATGTATTTTGAGACATCAGCATATTATTCAATACGGTAATTTTCTCGTTAGGTTTCAAAATAATTTCTCTTTTCGGATCCGCGCGAAGGCTTACCTCAATGCTGCCCCTGATCAATGCTGCCACTTCTTTTCTTTCTCCGGGATAGGCCTCTATATTAAGTTCCGTTCCCAACACCTTTACATTTAACTTTTGGGTATGTATAATAAACGGTCTTGAAGGATTATGTGCCACTTTAAAATATGCCTCGCCGCTTAATGAAACTTCTCTTTCTGATCCTGTATCAAAATCATTGCCGCAAATCAGCCGGCTGTCTGCGTTCAGCCATACTTGGGTACCGTCATTCAGGATGATGCTCCGTCGCTGGCCTGCTGTTGTATTATACAGTTGAGCGGATGACAAGGCATACTTCATTTCAAAAGCGCTTTCGCCGGCGCCCCAATAAAGAAATACGACACCCACTACTGCAAACAATAAAATAGCCGCAAGCATACCTGCACCCGAAAAAATACGCAACGGACGATCGTGCGGCTTATTCTTAGCAATGGGACTTTGTTCTAAAGAAGTCTTTACTTTTTCCCATTCTTTCTGTTTTTCCTCCGGCGTCACTTTAATGCAGGTTGAAAAAACCAACTCGCGTGCATGCTCAGCTATTTCTTTTCTTTCAGGATGATCGGCAAGCCATTGTCTCCAGAAAGCGACGTCTTTCGGTTCGTATTCGAAACAATAATTTACAAATGAATCATCCGAAGCAAAATCTTCCGGTACATAGTACTCCAGTTCCATCCTCTTACAGGTTTATACTATTAAAGTGGGGAGAAAGAAAAAAATTTACCAAAAGAAATAAATATATTTTTGAGAAGGGTGAATTTGTTGAACACCAAATATTGAACACAGAACACCGAATGAAGAAGGATCCCTCCCTTTAAAATTGAAAGTTTCTTTAAAAATACTCAATGCTCAACGCACAACATTCAATGTTCAACGAAGCTTCCATTGAGTATTGATCATTGAATGAAAATTGATCGTTGAGAGTTTCTTTAAAAATGCTCAATGCTCAACGCACAACATTCAATGTTCAACGAAGCTCCCATTGAGTATTGATCATTGAATGAAAATTGATCGTTGAGAGTTTCTTTAAAAATACTCAATACTCAATGCTCAACATACAACATTCAATGTTCAACGAAGCTCCCATTGAATATTGGTCATTGAAAATTGCTCATTGAATATTCCCTTAAAAATACTCAATGCTCAACATACAACATTCAATGTTCAACGAAGCTTTCATTGAGTATTGATCATTGAAAATTGATCGTTGAAAGTTTCTTTAAAAATACTCAATGCTCAACATACAACATTCAATGTTCAACGAAGCCTCCATTGAATATTGATCATTGAAAATTGCTCATTGAATATTTCCTTAGAAATGCACAATGCTCAACGCACAACATTCAATGTTCGACTGGATTCCCATTGAACATTCATGATTCAAATTGCCAATTGCTTTCTGCTACCGCCTACTTTTTCCCTCCCACTTCTTTCCGGAGAATGGAAAGTGCAGAATGAATGGTATTATAAATTGTGCGAAGGGAAAGATTCAACTTATCTGCGATATCATCCATAGA
>SCQV01000094.1 GCA_004299085.1 Chitinophagaceae bacterium
TTCTTTAAGATAGGCGGTCCGTAGTACCTCTCCTTTCTGAGCATTCATATCCGGTTTCACCATCTTAGCACAATTAAAGATGGCAATATAAAAATCTATTTTATTGCTGTTTTTTAATCCCAGTTCTCTACTTATTCCTTCACCGATAGCATCATTTTTAAATTCCAGGGAAGCATAAACCTGATTTGTTTTTGGATCGAAAGTAATATCGCCCAGGTGTCCTACCAAACCGGTTACGCTTCCTATCAAATGACCGGACATATCCATTTTAATCAGCTTATCTGTAAATGAAAAATAAATGAATCCACGCGCTTCATCCACAGCCATACCCTGTACATGGAATTCTCCCTGTTTACCTGAGAAAATAGAATCCGGTAAACTTTCCGGCGTAAACTTTTGTGCCTGACTATTGAGTATAAATAACATCAAACAAACGGATAATAAAAGGGTTTTTTTCATCTTAAAATATTTATTTAATATACTTAATATTCATACAATGTCGTTTAATTAAGGGAAAATTAGTCACAAAGGAAACACAATGAGCAGGTTGGGCGATGCTTCGTGTCTTTGCGACTTTGTGGCACAAAATTTATTGCTCACATTAGCACTTGCTGCGGTTGTGCGTCCCCTCCAACCGCTTAACTAAATGGCATTGAATATTCATTCTCTAAACTAAACCGTTTTAGCAATCTCTTTCAAATTAAAGACGAAGCTTTCTTTTCCATTATTTCCCTGAAACCAATTCAATAAATTCCTGTTCATAATTTCTGCATGATGATCCTCCACTTCATGGGTAGCGCCGGCAATATGCGGAGTAGCTAATACATTCGGTAAATGAATGATTTTATAGTCCGTTTCATCCGGCGGCTCATGATCAAAAACATCCAGGATGGCGCCTTTTATCTTTTTACTCTCAAGCACCTTTAACAGATCATCCCGTTTTACCACCATCGCTCTGGAGGTATTTACAAAAATAGCCTCCGGCTTCATCTTTGATAATAACTGATGATTGATCATGCTTTCAGTTTCTTTATTAGCGGGCAAATGAATGGAAACAATATCGCTGCTTTCAAACACTTCTTCCAAAGAAACTTTTTTGCATCTCGCATAATCATTTACAATATAAGGATCGTAAAATTGAATCTTACATGGAAAATCTTTTACCATGTCGGCAATGCGCCTGCCAATGGCACCAAATCCCACTATGCCAATCGTTTTTCCTGCCAGTTCATTCCCTTTAAATTGCAGATAAGAATCATGAGCGCCGCTTTCCCAGCTTTCATGCTGCAACCATTGACAAGCAGCCATCGTATTTCTCAGAAAGGTGATAATATTGGCAATAAACATTTCTGCCACCGCCTGCGCATTTCTGGCTGGGGTATAAAAAACGGGAATACCCATTTGAGAAGCGGCATTGATGTCCACATTGGAAGGAGTGCCGCGACAAACGCCGATAAATTTCAAATGAGGAAACGAATGAATCACTTCAATGGTCACCTTATCGTGTTCCGTAATGAATGCTTCCGCTTCGGATTGTTGCAATATATTAATCAGCTCTTTTGGCTCAAAAGCCCTTCCGTTGGATTTCCAGGGATGATAAATAATCTCACCCAATGCCTTTCGCAATGCATCTCTTGAATGTTCGTTATAAGGCGCTGTGATTAGAATTCTCATGATGAATATTTAATGTTTAAACTTTTTTGATGGTTTAATGACTTAATGGCTTGATGGTTTTGTCAGTAGAATCAGCAGATAAACTGTAGGCCGTTTTTGCGTTGTCAGGAAGCGTAATAAATTTCGTTAGGACAGCACTGACAAGATACAAAACAGCTAATATCCATATTACGCCTGCATTTCCTACTATACCAATAAATAATCCAACAATTGCCGGGCCTACAAAAACCGGAAGCCCGGCCCCCAGATTTAAAATAGCCATAGCGGCGCCTTTATCTTTTTTTACCAAAGAAGGTACGAGCGCAGAAAGCGGCACATAACCTGCCAGCAAAGCGCCACACAAAATTCCCGGTAGTAAAATGAGCCAGAAATTATCGCCTGCAAATTGTGGAACATAATAAAACAATAAGGTGGTGATAGCACAGCCCACGCCGCCAAACCACATCACGGTATTGCGCCAGCCTATGTTATCCCCCACAAAACCAAAGATTAAGTTGAAAATAATATTGCTGGTAAATATCGTTCCCCATATTTGTAGCCATTGTGTAGTAGATAATCCGTATTGCTCCATATAAATGGGCAGGAAAACGGGGAAGGCAAACTGGGCGGTCGTATTAATAATCCGGACAATACCACCGATTAACACTTTAGGTTCTGTTTTTACAATCGTTAAGCCT
>SCQV01000095.1 GCA_004299085.1 Chitinophagaceae bacterium
ACCGGCTTTTGAAATGGGACAAATAGCCACCACATTATTAATTAATCTGATCGAAAGCAGAAGGCCTGTAACTGAATTCGAGAAAAAAGTGCTGCCAACCCAAATGCTGATTCGGGATTCTACCGTGGGGAAAAAGCGGCAGCCAAGCGCTTAAGAAATCTAGACACTTCACGAACTCGATAAATTGAACGAGGTTTTAATAGATACAGATACACCTTTTTATTTCCTGATTGGATGACATCTTAGACCTCAATCTCTTTTTTAGTTGACCCTATGGAATAACAGTCCTTAATGGTGTGAGGGTTACAGGACCTAATAATCCGGATGGTACCGGCTGCCAGGAAGCTGCGTCAAATGGTTTGTATTGCATATTCGCTACATTAATATCATAGAATTTTTTCCAGTCAACACCCTTGCGATCATACTCAGCAATACGGTTGGCTCCAAGGTTTGTAACATCTAACTCAAGCGTATTTTTCCCTGGCTTCAGGAATTTTCCAATGCGTATATCGAATGGCACACTCCATAAAGTACCCGCATTTTTCCCATTTATTTTTAAGTCAGCGCTACAATCTACTTCACCCAAACTTAACAGCCAGTCATGCGCATGCTCCTTAGGCAAGTCAAAGGTGAGGAAATATTTTGCCGTCCCCGTAAATATGCGGGCACTATCGTTCAGGGTAGTCCAGGAAACGAGATGATCCAGTGTATAGCTCTTATAATTCCGTGGCATCTTTTCTGTTAATCCCTCCGGGCCTTCCTCAAAGGTAAGTTTCCATTTTCCATTTAAAGGAACAGGACTGCCCGCTGATTCCAGATAATGCCATGATGGCCCCGCCACATCTTTATGAACGGATCCTTTTATAATCAGTGATTGCCCGGGTTGTAGCTGCAGGTAAATTTCTGTCTGGCCGCGTTTCGTTCTGATGCTCCCCTTCCCTATTTCGCCCGAGCAGGCATCGTACATTACAGCCGATGAAATATTTTCAGCAAGGGGTATCCATTGATTCACACGAGTGCTGTCCAGATTTGCTACAAAATAAATATATCCGTCATCAGTTTCCCTTCGGATATACTGTAATCCGGCGGCATTAAAACCTTCCGGCTTTATATCGGCCATTCGCATGAGCTTATCAATGTGAGTTCCGGTAAAGAACTTCCCCTTCCCATAGATTCGTTGTGTATTATCTGTAAAAGATGATTCCGGTGAAACGGATCTTTCCTGTTGATAAAATATGGTCCTTCGTTCTTCCAGATCATGTAATCCCGGAACATCTTTGGGGAAATGATCAAGGAAAATAATTTTAGCACCTGCCTTTGCCAATGCCAAAATTTGCTTTAAAGTTTTTTCCGGCATAAAACGACAAGGGGGTATTACCAAAGCGCGATATGCAACCCCATGCGTCTGAAGCGAGCCATTTTCAACATCAGCTTTTTGTATCTGCAGATCAGAAATATAGTCAAATCCAAACCCTCCTTTCATCAACTGCTGCGCTACCTGGTGAAAATAAGTTGGATCAAGCCATTCGGAAGCATTGTCAATAGCAAGCTGCAATAAAATACTTCTTGTTTTCATCGCCCACACATCCTGCACAGGCCAGTAAAGCAATACATCATTATCAGGCCGTCCTTTTTGCAAGAAGGATTGCACCCTTCCTATGTAGGTGTCGAAAGCATGGATATCTTGCCAGAAAGTATTGTAAGGTGTTACATTGATGCTGGCGTAAAACTGCCATCCCGGCCAGGGCGCACCTTTAGGAGAATAAGGGCTTCCCTGAAAATACACATGATTAATACCCGAAACAAGCATCTGATCTAAAACAGGTTTGCATTCGGCCAGGCTGACGCGGAAATGTTCCCCCAGCCAGGTGAAAGTCTCAGAAGAGGCTAATTTCCTCCCCATGACGTGCGCTGCGGAAGATGAAAACTTTAGGAGTAAAGGATCGAGTGTCGCCCTTTTGTTTTCAGGGTATAAAGAATCTTCCGTTAATCCCGGAATATTAAAATGGGCTGAACCGAAAGATTCGATTTCAGGAATATCGGCTGCGCCGTAAAGGTCCAGTAAATTGCCTGGCGATCCATGCGCCTGGTAACGGGTTACGCTACCCATCTGATGAGCCCATTGTGTCCATGGGATCACGAAATGATGTAATAATTCATCAGAAAGTGTTTCCCGGTAGTCTGCAATAACACGGGTGATGGTATCTTCATTTCCCTGTTTCATTAATGCCGGAAGATAATCCTGTAAAGAATAGCCTCTGTCGCTGCTGAAGTCCAGAAAGAGATTCTTTGTCCAGTCGGCGCCAAATACTTCATACGAATCACAAAAGAAATTGTGAGGGGGGGGGACTTTACTTTCCGAGAAAGCGGTGGTGAATCGTCGCAGATATTTTTGCAATGCCTGTTCCGAAAAAGGATCCATCACCCATCCTTCTCCACCCGGCGCCGCCCGTTTCACTTTCTGCAAAGTCTTGCCATCGAATGCAGCAATCAATTTCCAATTACCATCCGGCGCCGTCCAGTTTAATATATTATCTTTTACTTTATTAGTTAAATTAATTTTTTGTCCTTTGTCTGAATATGCCATCAACGTCTGTAATACGGCAACATTCTTCTGGCGGGAATCGTCCACTTCAACAGGTTGCTGTAATCTTTCTCCACCTTTTAATGCATAAGCCTGGAAAATGATTTTAGACGCCGCATCCTGAATAGGTATCTGCGGCCCGCCAAAAGGCCATCCGGTGCCGGTAACCATATCAGCCCCCATATTTAATTGATGAGCTTCATTGATGGAGTAATGAAGCATACGCATCCATTTTGGTGATAAATAATCAATGAATTTATTTTCAAAACCTTTTACTCCATAAATAGGAGTAATCTCCACACCGCCGATACCTGCCTGATGAAACTGCTGTAAATTATATTTTATTCCCTGCGTGTCAACTGCATTGCCGGACCACCACCAGCGGGTCCAGGGCTTATTTACTTCAGTAATTGTGGGCCATGAAAAAGCCGATTGGGCTTTTGCAGCGCTAATCATAGTTATGACCAGAAAGCTAATTGCAAAAATTCTTTTTAGCATTTTATTATTTTTATTTCGATTTATCCGGCTTCTTAGTCATTGCGAGGGAGGCGCCTGCCTTTGCAGGCAGGCGACCGAAGCAATCTCATCCGCAATTGACACTGATAATGAGATTGCTTCGCTTCTCCGCCTCTGGCGGATCCGCTCGCAATGACGAATTAAGCAATAAACATATTTCTCAAAGCAAGGTTACTGGCTCATTTCTTCCCACAAATCTTTCCGTTCTGGATTTAATCATTCAATCAATTCTATTCACATTATATCTTGTCGTAAAGTTTTTTTCAAAAGATTTCACCTTATTTACAAACTTTATTTTTCTCATTTATCAATCCTCACCGCATATACCTCCTCTTTTCCTGTAAAATTCGCTCTGAATATCACCCACTTCCCATCGGGGGAAAAATGCACATTCGGTTCTAAGGCACGGTATTTTTGAAATTGCATATCTGCTAATTTTTCTGATCGTAAACTATCATCTTGAGGCCGGAATAGATAAATCCACATGCCGTCTTTAGCTCTTGCTACTTGTGAAGGGTCGCCACCATCACCACAAAACGTCTTTTCATCAGAAGAAAGATTATAATGAATAGACCATTCATTACGTTGCAATTGATATCTTATTTCTTTTCCTGTGATTATTTTTCCATTCTTATCCGTAATGGGCACACCGGCTATATAAAAGGTTACCGAACGCGGTATTTGCAGATCAAACCACACACTTTTTCCGTCCGGCGCCCACCATTCATGACCATTGATCTCTCCTGCCACGGTCCGTTTGTGTAATAACATTTTTTCTTTTGTTTTAACATTGATCACCCAGCTCCTGTCCACCTTATCCCAGGGGCCCTCATGAGCATAAAGTAACAGATCTGGGTCAGCAGGAGAGAATTGCTCATGATTCAGCCATGTATTTTCGCTGTCAATTATAGCGAGCTCCTTTGTTTGTAGATTAATGGTGAATAACACATGCGGAATATGAGCATTATATATACGCGTAAAAAAGCTTCCTTTCTCAGGATATTTTTGTAATATTTCTCTCTCTTCCGGGCTACTCCATACTCCGGCTAAAAGTGTTTCATTGCAGTTCACTGTAGCAATATGCCCATGAAAGTTTTCAGGAAATACATAGAGCAAATGTGCTTTATGAGTATCAATATTTACGGAAAATACACTATCACCGGACTGAAAGTAAGCATCTCGCTTTTGGGTGCCTAATATTTCCCCTGAAAACTTTTTAGAAAAAAAAGTGATCTGTTCTGATTGGTGATGATAGTCTTTCTGATCTTCTGGTAAGTTTACGGTGAATAATTGATCTCCATGATGGGTGCTTCCATAATAAAGCATTTCCCATCCTTTATTGTCCGACGTTCTCAAAAACGGATTATTATGAAAATAAAAGCTGCGGTTATTGCCTTCACGGCGGCTAAGCCTTACAATAAGATGACCGGTAGCGCTGTCA
>SCQV01000096.1 GCA_004299085.1 Chitinophagaceae bacterium
TTTTTTGGAGAAAACAGCCGGGCAGTGGCAGAATATTATTATCCGTTTTATTCCACACAAATGGATAGAGTCGGACGTTCCAGAGGATGGCCGGCTTATCAGCGTGCACATTATAATGATGGACTTACGCCCGAAGGACATTTGATTGTGGGCGATGCGGAAGAATCTGCCGAGAAAATTGTAGCGGTTATTAAAGAATTCGGTTTGACTCGTTTTTCAGCCCACATGGATGTGGGAAGTCCTTCACATAAAGAGATGATGAAGTCCATTGAGATTTATGGGGATAAGATAGTACCGAAGGTGAAAAAGGTATTGGGAGAATAATATACTATGAGTTTTTTATCCTTGTCAAGCCTTTTTCTTTTTTGAATAAAATTATAGAATAAGGCTCTTTGTTGACTCATAAAACGTTCCTCTGGAACGTTGATTGTCAACCACCGTTCTATTTTTTTACCTACGAGATGTTCCTCTGGAACATCTGTCGTTCCGGAGGAACGGATTATTGGTAATAGTAGGTATAAATCAACATAGGTGGATGCTCCGGAGGAGCATTTTGTGACAAATTGGGGTGTTTAAAGGCCTCTTTCTGTAAAATTATGTCGGGAGGATTTGCATTTAGGCAGGCTATCAGCACAAGAAGAGCTACCCGGATCCAACACTTTAAAAACGTTACTTCTGCTCAAAAGGAGACGTTTACCCTACATGATGTCACGGCTGCTTATTATGGGACAGTTATTTTGTACTATTTATCTTTTTAGGTATTTCATTTTCAAGTAATGAGGTTAGAGCTATTATTTTTGTTCTTTTGTTGTGTAGGTAGTTAATATTTTTATGTGTAATCCGACCTTTATCTTTAAATGGATTATCTGTAGGTCTTACGTTGAACCAGTTTACTGAGATTTTCTTTCTCTTGTTTCCAAGTATGAGATAAAGGTCAGTAATTGAGAAATGGTCAACATAAGTTTGTATAGTGTCACCCTCTTTATTCACGTACGAATTGGGTAAGATTGTTTCATGTAATATTTCATCAAAGCTTTTAGTAAATGCGATAAAGGCTTTGCAATTTTTAACTGAAACTCTTTTAATTGGATGCCCTTCTTTGCTCTTTAAGATAAAGAATCTTTTGCCTTGCTTATATATAGCATAAACTGGGTCAGCCACTTTAAAAAATGCTTTTTTTATTTCAACTTGAGTGGCATCATCCGGAACCGTTACAATGGGCATTCCGCCAGGGAAATAATTTTAATATATAATAAAGGTGTCTATACCTTTTTCTTGAAAGGAGTTACCAATTTTTTCAACATCGGAACTTATGCTTTGTCCATAAATAATGGCTGGAATAAAAGTCGCTAATATGAGAAGTAAATGTTTCATTTTTCTGTTTGTTAATCAATAAAATAAATGGAGAGGTTCATTCATCCTATTGAAAATACTTTTTTTATTTCCTTCAGCAAATAGTCTCTTTTTCTTTTATTGTATCCAATTTAACCACCTTCCCCGGATTTTTACAGACATACGAAATAATCAACTGCATCATGTAATGGTTCCCTGTATATCTCGTCAGTCTGTCTTTGATATCTTCTAATGAATGAATATCTTCGGCATTATCAATATATCCCATCCCATAAAAATGTCCATGCTCCACCCAGATGCAGCTTTTCTCATGCTTGTTTCTGCCTTTGTCCATGATATAAAATCCGGGCATATCTTTTTCGAGAAAAGACAGCGCCTGATCTACTTTTTTATTATATGCTTCAGCAGGTTCATAAGCAGTACACAGTAGGTCACTGCGCTTATCCAGCATTCCGCAAATTTCACAGTTCCCCAAATGACATAAAGAAGCGCATAAGCCAAAACGATTGACGAGTTCGTGTAGTTTATGCATACCGCCATCCCTCGTGGTAAATACCTGCACCGGAAGCGTACTCTTGTTATATTTCCCAATAGATAATTCTTTATAACCCGCCAAGTCTTCATAGGTAAACAATCCAAATTTCGGTTCATATTTTTTTAAAGCGCGGTTATACTTCGGCCAGATTCGTTTTATTTCAATCGCTTCTAAAATGAATGCCATCAATTCCGTTCCGCATAATTCAAAGCTGATGGAAAAGATATCCTTCATAAAGTTTTGCCGCTGCGGATTGGGATTATTGCCTGTAAAATGTTGAGCTACTCTCTTCCGGATATTTTTGGCTTTGCCTACATAAATCACTTTTTCTTTGTTATCACGGAAATAATATACTCCTGGTTTTTCCGGTAACGAATCAAAATCTTCTTTGGATAGATTAGGCGGTAATTGTTGCTCCTTGGAACCTTTTTTCAGCATGGTTTGTACAACACTTTCTGCATCCCATTCCAGAAGCTTTGCAAATAAAGTGACGGTTGCGTCCACATCACCACCGGCACGATGGCGATTTTCAATTGGAATGTTTAAAGAGTTACAAAGGTTGGTGAGATTATAAGAGCGTAATCCGGGTTTTATTTTTCTTGCCATACGGACAGTACAAAGCCTGGGCGCTACATAGTCATATCCCGCTTCTTCTAACTGATATTTCAAAAAAGAATAATCAAAATTCACATTGTGTGCCACAAAAATCCTTCCTTTCAGCAGGTCGAAAATTTCCTTTGCCACCTCTTCGAATACCGGACTGTCACATACCATGTTATCATCAATTCCGGTTAAGGAAGTGATGTAAACTGGAATGTGTTGTTCGGGCCTCACAAGTGTATCGAAATGGTCAATGATGTTTTCTCCATCAAAAATCCGGATGGCGATTTCAGTAATGCTGTTTCCAGAGGCATAGCCGCCGGTGGTTTCTATATCTACAATGGCATATTCCATTTTCGTTAGCTGATATCTTTTATGGAAAGAAATGTTGATGATTCTGCCAAACGGTCTTTAACCACTAATGTACGGACTTAAAAATACGAATGCACAAATAATTTTCCTAATTGACCCTTGTGGATGATCATTGGAATGCTGCCATTATATTAACCAAACTTAACAGAACAACGCCTGTCTGTATGTATAAAACAGACAGGCGTTGTTTTATACTACGGCTA
>SCQV01000097.1 GCA_004299085.1 Chitinophagaceae bacterium
CAAAAATACTGTTTTCATGATAGATTTAAAGTCATTTATTTTTAATCCTTTCCAGGAAAATACCTACCTCCTTATTAACGATAAAGGATTGTGTTTCATTATAGATCCGGGCTGTTATTTTATAAACGAGCGAAAAGCCTTGCAGGAGGCGCTGTCACAAAAAGGAATTTCACCCGTCCGGCTCCTGAACACCCATTGTCATTTAGACCATATTTTTGGCAATAAGTTAATCCATGACCTTTTTAATCTGAAACCATGGATTCACCTTCTGGAGCAGCCGGTGTTGGACCGCTCCCCCCAAGCCGGCCAAATGTATCATGTACCTTTTGAACCATCGCCAAACCCCGCGGGATATTTAACAGACAAAGAGGATATACGGTTGGGTGAGGATGTGTTAAAAGTAATTTTAGCTCCGGGCCATTCTCCGGGCAGCGTTTGTTTTTATTGTGAAAAACAACAATTGCTGATAGGCGGCGATGTGCTTTTCAGAGAAAGTATCGGCAGGACAGATTTACCCGGCGGAGATTTTAAAACATTGGAAACCTCTATCCGGGAACGTTTATATACACTTCCTGACGAGGTAGTTGTATATCCGGGTCACGGGCTTAAAACAACCATTGGGTATGAGAAAAAGCATAACCCGTTTGTGAAGGGATAAAATGGGGTGCTTGTAAAGGTGAAGATTCAGGCACTAACTAAACAGGTAAAGCACATCTTCCTTAGTCAGCTTTTTGATAAAGCCGCTTTCATCGGAAATAATATCTTTTACCAGCGATTTCTTTTTTTCCTGGAGTTGTAATATTTTTTCCTCGACAGTATTTTTACAGATCATCCGGTAAGCAAAAATATTTTTTGTTTGTCCAATACGGTGAGTTCTGTCAATAGCTTGCTGCTCAACAGCAGGATTCCACCAGGGATCAACGATATAAACATAATCGGCGGCTGTTAAATTTAATCCCACACCACCCGCTTTCAGGGAAATCAGAAAGACACGGCATTTTTCATTCTCCTGGAAATTCCTGATCGCTTTTTCCCTGTCGGGCGCTGAAGTGGAGCCATCAAAATATTCAAACGAAACATGTAACCGTTGAAGCCTTTCTTTTATCAGGGCCAACATTCCCAGAAATTGCGAAAACACCAGCACTTTATGATCGCCGGTATTTTCATGCAACTCGCGGGTAAGCTCCTGCAGCTTGACGGAGTGGTTTGGATAAACCTCATCTTCATTAAGAATAGCGGGAGAATCGCATATCTGGCGCAGCTTCATCAATCCCTGTAAAATAGTCAGTTGAGATTTTGCAATCCCAATATCATCAATCGTGCCCAATATTTTTGCACGATAGCTGTTGCGGTAAGCATCATATATATATTGTTGCTCCGGCTCCATTTCACAAAACAGCACGGTCTCTGTTTTATCGGGAAGGTCCCGCGCCACCTGTTCCTTTGTCCGCCTTAAAATAAAAGGATAAATAAGCTTTCGCAGATGCGCTTTTCTTTCCTGGTCTTCCAGCTTATCAATCGGGGTTGAAAATTCATTCCGGAAAAAATCAACACTACCCAACATTCCCGGATTCAGGAAATTCATTTGGGCATAAATATCAAAGGTGTTGTTTTGCATGGGAGTTCCACTCAGGCATATTCTGTTACTCGTGGTCAAAAGCTGTGCAGCTTTGGCCACTTTGGAATGTGGATTTTTAATAGCCTGCGATTCATCCAGGATAACATAATCAAAAGCCAGCTTCATCAAAAGCTGCACATCGCTGCGCAAAGTTCCGTAAGTGGTAATGATTATATTATGCTTATTCAATGTTTCCGGTTCCTGCGTACGCAAAGGACCATGATGAATATGATAGCTTAGATCGGGAGTAAATTTATTGATCTCATTTTCCCAGTTGTAAATGAGCGTTGTCGGGCAAACCACCAAAGCAAGGCAATGTCCGTTTTTATTTTTAATATATTGCAGAAAGCTCAATGCCTGCAAGGTTTTTCCCAATCCCATATCGTCAGCCAGTATGCCACCCCATTTTACTTCATCCAGATAACAAAGCCACTGAAAACCACTTTCCTGATAAGAGCGCATCGCCGCTTTGATATTAGTCGGGGGGGGCAGGGGGGGTAGGTGATCCAACTGCAGTAGTTTCTTTTTCCTTTCTTCCAACTCGGCGGCAATAGCCTGATCATCTATTTCATCATATAGTTCATCAATGACAGAAAAATTAAACTTGGATATACGCAATCCTTTTTGCGATTCTTCACCCATACGAAACAACAAGCCATAACGCTGCATCCATTGATCGGGCAACAGGCCGAGTGTCCCATCGGCGAGGCGTACAAAACTCTGCTTTTCTTTGAGCGCCTGCTTAATATCCTGGATGCTTACCAATTGATTGCCATACGTCACAGATACCTGCGCATCAAACCAGTCAATACCCGAGCTAAGGCTTACCTGGGTCTGCGGCTTATTCTGATTGAACCGGAAGTTTTTCAGCGTGTCAAATCCGGTGATGAGTACATTCATTGATTTGAGGGCATCCATAAACTGAAAAAACCAATTATGGCTAATGGCATCCTTTACACGCAAATAAAAATAAGGATGATTATTCCCTGTATTTTTAAATGCAGGATGCAATTCCCTTAAAGCATCTATGAATATATTTTCACTTTCTTTATCCCGGTTAATGATCCTGATTTTCCCTTCTGCTTCCGCAGTAATTTTTTCCTGGTTGTCCCAATCTGCCCGTATTCTATCATAGATAAACTCAGGGTGAAAAAGAATCATATCGCCCAATTCTTTCACTCTGATGGCATATTGGGGTTTTACGTCTTTTTGTTCTGATACCAACGCTGGATCGAAATGAACCGGATATTCTCCGCCAAGAGGCAATAATATTTCAGTTAAATATTTTTGCCATTCTTCCCCGGAAAATTGTTTTTCTGGAGATTGGAAATACTCATCGGCAAGAAAGGTATCATTTTTATCTCTGAAGCAATATAGCTGATCGTCATACTTAAATAATAACGGCGAGCCGGCTACGTTTTTTTCAATGGGTATTTCTTGTCCATCAATATGCAGGAAACAGGAGATTACAATTCTATTTCCTTTTTTCACTACCCTCAACTCGGGGATTACCGGGTCTTCTTTGATTACAAGCGGTTCTAAAGCGCCAGTCCGTAAACCCGCCGACTCCCGCTGCCAGAAGATTAATTTCTTCTTCATCAGTACAGGCCATAATCTTTTTATCCTGGCAAACATATATTCCAGTATCAGCCTGCGGGTATCTTCCGGAAGGTTTTCGCCATCTTCCAGATAAATGTTCTCCCATAATTCTGCAAAAGGAGAATTACGGTTCAGGTATTTATTTAATTCGGAAGGTTGTAATTTTTTAAGCTGTGAAATTAATTCTCTGTCAGGATGAGAAAATGCAAAGTAATCTATATATCTGCCAAGCTCTATTTTCCTGATTAAAGAAATGAAAGTATCCTGCTCTTCATTCACTTCCCCCTGCACAAGATTAATTTCCAGATAGGGAAAATCTTTTTTTGAATTATTGAAGACCACCCCCACCCGGCGGTTAACGGCTGCTTGCTTATTGTCAGTATCTGTGGGCATTTCTTCTTTTACAGGAAACGATCTCACGGAAGACATCGTGCGGGGAACCGAGGCAAGAGCAACCGGTTGCTCCTGATTAATTTTCCGGATGGAAGTATCCAATACCCGTAAAAAAGGTTTCCCGTTTACATAAGTAAAAGAAAATTTTCCATCAATTGGATCCTTTAAAGAATATCCATATTGTGAAAGCAATTTGTTCTTTTCTTTATCCCAGTTTTTCAATGTATCAAAATAATGAGGTCCATATGCATCTATTAATTGAAGGAACAGCGCCGTTTTATGCTTACACAAAGGATGCATCTTTTCTTCACAAATACATCGCGTGTCAAAATTACGATCATCATTTCTTCTGATTGTCAAAGGCCAGGTTTTTCCTTCATATACCATCGTAGCTTCCACACATTCGTCCGCAGCACGGATAATAGCCGCCTGATGATGTCGTGCAATGCTTTCTGCTTCTAAAAAGATTTCGGAAGAGCTTAACAGGCGAATGACCTTTAAATCAATATTCTTCATCTTAACCACGGTATGCTGCTGGTTATAATGAGCTTCGGATTCCTCCAAAAAATTTTTATCTATTAAATCCTGTAATTGAAATAAAGCTGCCGCTTCATGACGGCATATTTCACCTAAATTATACGAACATTGGCAACGTACCGATATAGCATTCGGATCATTGTATTTATTAATGACTACACGGTACGTATTGGCGTGGGTGTCACTTTTAACCTGAAAAGTAACCGTTTTCAGCAGCGGATCAGCGTGAATAAGCTCCGCCCCACCGGTCAGGAAGATACGCTTCCCTTGCCGGACCACTTCATCCGTTCCATTATTGTAAATATATTTTAGTACTAAAGGCAGCGCCATACACCACAGCTCATTTCATTAAAGTGCAATCTGCAAAAGTACGGCAAAAAAAGAAAAAGGAGAAAGAGAAAATGTTAAAGCAATGTGTTATTCTTCCATTGGTTTTCCAATAGTCGCTAAGATTCCTCCATCCACATACAATATCTGCCCGTTCACAAAATCAGAAGCGTCAGAAGCTAAGAAAACAACGGCACCGCCCAGTTCATCCGGTTCTCCCCAACGTCCTGCCGGCGTGCGGTTAAGAATGAACTCATGAAACGAATTTCCGGCAACCCGCAGGGGGGCTGTTTGTGAAGTGGCAAAATATCCCGGGCCAATGCCGTTTACCTGAATGTTATGTTTAGCCCATTCGGTAGCCATGCTGCGTGTAAGCATCTTCAGTCCTCCTTTGGCAGCAGCGTAAGCAGCCACTGTATCGCGGCCCAGCTCGCTCATCATAGAACAAACATGAATGATCTTTCCTTTCTTTCTTCTAATCATACCGGAGACTACGGCTTTGGAAACAATAAAAGGAGAAGTGAGATCGGTGCGGATAACTTCCTCCCATTCGCTTAATGGCATTTCTACAATGGGAATACGTTTGATAATTCCTGCATTGTTGACTAAAATATCTATAGCGCCCATTTCTTTTTCAATCCGTTGTATGTACGATTCCACTTCCTTTTCATCCGTAACATTAAATCTATATCCATGGGCATGAATGCCTGCTTTTTGATATTCCTTTAATGCGTCATCAATTTTTTCCTGTGAAGAATGTCCATTAATGACAATCGTGGCACCGGCTTCCCCCAGTGCTTTAGCCATAGCCATGCCCAATCCATGCGTGGCGCCGGATATAAAGGCTGTTTTTCCTTTGAGATTAAATTTATCTAAGATCATTTGAAATATTATTTGGGCTAAATGTAAAGTTTTTTACTGATTCCTGTTATCTCAAAATATGATTTAGCCCATTTTATCTCAGGAACTTTTTCTTTATCTTGCAGGGTGAGGATGGTATAAACAGAGATAAATCGCTGGTCAGTTTGAAGTCCTGGCGGATAAATAAAAAACAACATGGAGATTGATTTAATTACACTCGAGGATCTTTCTATTTTCAACAGAGAAGAAAAATATTCTATTTTTCATTTGCTGGATTTTACACGTACTACAGGCGGTTCCGATGAACTGATCAGCATATTCCATGAACCGCTCCATGATCATCAAAAGATTACTAACACCCAGCAAACCCTGAAGTTTATTGTTTCAAAATTAGATGTGTGGCCAATGGAAATTACTAATGGTACCGTCATGGTCATGGAAAAATTTTTTGACACGCATAATGAACCTATTCCAGGAATACAGGGTGGTTTCTCCGTTATTAACAATTTATATTACCGCGTGGTCAATTCGGCAGATTATTCGATCATCCGGTATTCTATTACGCATTTTATCGTTTTTCTTCAAACCCTGAATAAGCTGACGGCGATACTGGATGAAGGCGATAAAACACCGGTGATGTTAAAATCTGTCTTATCACAAGCCTCTTCCTTGTTGTCAAAAGCAAAAATCAGGGAATTAATTGAAACAGACCCTAAGACAAGGCTTAGCTTCCAGAAAGTCTTGTATTTCGGGTATGCCCTAAAATATCAATTGGTACATCCAATAGAAAATCTGATGAATTTTTATAACCGGTTAGATGCATGGTATTCTATGGCAATGGCAGTAAGGAAATTCCGTTTTTCATTTCCTGAATTCCTAGCCGATAAAACCCCACGGCTGGACGTAGAAGGATTATATCATCCATTGCTGAAAAACCCCGTTGCTTATGATGTCCATCTGAATGAATCCTCTAATTTTTTATTTCTTACCGGCGCTAATATGGCAGGCAAAAGCACCTTTATAAAAGCCGTTGGCGTGGCTGCTTTCCTGGCACACCTCGGAATGGGAGTGCCCGCAAAGAATATGCAATTGACTTTTTTTGAAGGATTGCTGAGTAATATCCAGGTTCAGGATAATATTTTTTTGGGAGAAAGTTATTTTTACAATGAAGTGCAACGCGTTAAGAAAACAATTCTCAAAATCAACGATGGCAGGCGCTGGCTCATTCTGATAGATGAATTGTTTAAAGGAACGAACTTTCAGGATGCGCAAACTTGCTCTTCCATAGTGATCAAAGGGTTGATTAATATGAAAGAGAGCCTGTTCGTTCTTTCCACCCATCTTTATGAAATTGCTGAAGAACTAAAACAATACCCCAATATTTCCTTTAAGTACTTCGAGACTTTTGTCGAAAACGAAACTCCTAAATACAGCTACCAGTTAAAAGATGGCGTATCCAACGACCGGTTGGGTTTTCTTATTTTAAAACGGGAAAAGGTGTTGGATTTGCTGCAACAACTGAAGTAAAAAGATAATCAGTATATTTGATTTTTATTTAGATTTGAAGTTAAGAAAATAAAACACAAGAACACGGAACAGAAGAACAAAGAACATGGAGTGATGAATGATAAAGTATAAAAGTAGAGACTGCCCTTCATTATTCTTAATTCCTTGTTCATTATTCCTTGTTCAAAAGAACACGGATCACGGAGTGATGAATGATAAAGTATAAAAGTAGAGA
>SCQV01000098.1 GCA_004299085.1 Chitinophagaceae bacterium
AACCGCAGGACACGTGAACTTTCACCAGAAGACATTAATAAAATTGCAAGTACTTATCATAGTTGGAGGGATTTATCACTCTGTCCGTCGAAGGCGGGCACTCTTCCAAGGGAGGAGAAACCACCCCGTCCGCATAAGGCGGACACCCATCCAAAGGAGGGGAATTATAAGGACATCCCTGGATTTTGTGCTTCTGTAGCTATGAGCAAAGTGGCCGAGTTGGATTATGTGCTCACTCCCGGTCGCTATGTAGGCTTGCCTGGAGAAGAAGATGATTTTGATTTTAATGAACGGTTTTCAGCTTTGAAAAAACAATTGGACGAACAGTTGAAAGAAGAAGTGAGATTGAATGAATTGATTAAAGAAAACCTCGCAAACATTAAACTAAATGACTAATCATTCCATTATTCTGGTTGATAATTATTTGGATGATTCTGTTTTTTGATTATTGCCCAAAAGCAATTGTATTCTATTGGCGCATCTCTGAAAGATTTAGGTGAAAAATGGTTTGGCTTTTCTAAAATGGATATGGAAATACTGGTAATGTTGAATAAATTAAAAGGAGGTAAAGATGAGTAAATGGAAGGAATATAAATTATCAAATTTGTGTATTGACATAAGTTACGGATATACACAAAGCGCGTCTATAGAAGAAATTGGCCCAAAGTTCTTAAGAATAACAGATATTGTACCGAATAGGATTAATTGGGATACAGTTCCTTATTGTAAAATTTCAAAAGATAATTTCAAAAAATATAAATTAGAAATCGATGATATTGTTATTGCACGAACGGGTGCAACGACTGGTTACAATAAGACAATCAAAGATAATGTGCCGTCTGTCTTTGCATCTTATTTAATTAGATATAAAATCAATAAAGAATTAGCAGACTCATCTTTCGTTGGATATAATCTTCAGTCAAATAATTGGTATGATTATGTAGATGCCATTTCTGGTGGGTCTGCTCAACCGGGTGCAAATGCTAAGCAACTTGGTAGTTTTGATATTCTTCTTCCTCCTCTTCCCGAACAGAGTGCCATTGCCGTCGTACTCAGCAGTTTAGATGATAAAATAGACCTGCTGCACCGCCAAAATGAAACTCTGGAAAAAATGGCGGAAACGTTGTTCAGGCAGTGGTTTATTGAAGAGGCGAAGGAGGAATGGGAGGAACGGTCACTGAGTTCAATAGCTACATTTTTAAATGGGTTGGCATGTCAAAAATATCCACCTAAAAATGAAATTGATAAATTACCAGTTTTAAAAATTAAAGAATTAAGCAGTGGTATAAATGAAAGTTCAGATTGGGCAAGTACGAAAATTGCCCCCGAATATTTTGTTAGAAATGGTGAGGTCATATTTGCATGGTCAGCCTCTTTGATGGTTAAAATATGGGATGGACAAGATTGTATTTTAAATCAGCATTTATTCAAGGTTTCATCTACTGAGTTTCCAAAATGGTTTATTTATCTGTGGTGTAAACATCATCTAACCCAATTTATTGCTATTGCAAAAGCACATGCCACAACGATGGGACATATTAAACGAGGTGATTTAGATGCAGCCGGAGTGTCAATTCCAACTGCCAATGAAATTACTGAGATGACCCATCGAGCAGGTCCGTTAATTGACAGAGTTATAACCAATAATAAACAAATCCACACCCTCACCAATTTGCGAAACACTTTGTTGCCGAAGCTGATGAGTGGGGAGGTGAGGGTGAAAATATAAATAATTATGAGTAGCAACATAAATAAATACCCAAGAGGGTCGGAATGGAGGAAATGGGATTTACATCTTCATGCGCCAAGCAAATACACTTGTGCAAAAAATGACCAATATATTGGTACAAGTCTTGAAGAGAAGCAAAAAAATTTCATTGCAGAGCTTAAAAATGTTACAGACATACCGGTTATTGGAATTACGGATTATTTTTCCCTTGATGGTTATAAGTTAGTCTTATCTCAAAAAGATGACTTGGCACAGTTCAAGTTGATTTTACCAAATATTGAACTTCGAATAACTCCAGTTACTACTAATAATAGAAAAGTTAATCTCCATATTATTCCTAATACAAAGGAACTTCGCGTTGAAGAAATTGAAAGATTTTTACATAAGTTTGAATTCGGCCCCGATAGATTAACTTGTAAAGAATCGGATTTGATTAGTCTTGGGAAAAAATTTAATCAAAGATTTAGCAAAGAAGAGGCCTTTATAAAAGGCTTGAATGAGTTTTCGATTAGTTATGACAAATTTTTTGAAGTTTATAATGCCCTCGCGGATAAAGTAAAAGAGAATATTTTAATTGGAGTTTCCAATAATAGAGGAGATGGAGCGTCAGGAATAAAAGATATTACTGGTATTAGAGAAATAATTTATTCAGGAGTCCATTTTATTTTTTCTGGTCAACCTTCTGATCGCGAATACTTCATTGGCAATGGTGTAGACACTAAGGAACTTATTAAACAAAAGTACGGGGACCTTAAGCCCAGTATACATGGTTCTGATTATCACGGGTCAAAGAATGAGAAAACGATTTGCATACCTGATTTAAATAGATTTTGTTGGATTAAGGCGGACCCAACATTCGAAGGATTAAAACAAGTTCTTTATGAACCGGAAGAACGAGTAATAATTCAGGCTAACAAACCAGAAGAAAAAGCTGGATACCAGGTTATAGACCACATTGATATTGATTCTAATTCCATTTATAACTCTAAAGTCCCATTTAATCCTAATCTTAGTTCAGTAATTGGAGGTAGATCATCCGGTAAATCTATTTTATTGGGTTCCATAGCGTTAAAATTAAAGACACCAAGAAGAATAGAATTTGACGATAAAGAATATCAGAGTTTCGTTCAATCTATTTCCGATACCATAAGAGTTATTTGGAAAGATGGCAAAGAAGAGAACGGCAGAGAGGTTGAATATTTCGAACAAGGCTATATGCATAGAATTGCCATGGATGAATCTCAATTAAATAAGATAATCAATGATATCCTCGTACAGAAAGGAAAAGAGCCTACTCTTGATGCATATAAAAAATTTATCACTGATAATTCGAAATCTATTTCGGGTCTAATAAGTGATTACTTCCAAATACTACAGGATATACAAGAAAAGAATCAAAAAGCTCTTGAAAAAGGGGATAAAAAGGGAATAGAGTCTGAAATAGCGAAACTTAGAGATGAATTAAACCAATTATCAGTAACAACTATTACAGATGTAGAAAAGCAAAAATATGAAGAAGTAAAAAATGAAATAACTGGCAAAATTCACCGAGCTCAATTATTAACTAATGACATTTCTTCATTTGAAAAGTTAAGGAGTACCAGCATTCTGAAAGACAATATAGATTATGAACTAATTTCTCTATCTGCAGCCAAAAAGAAATTAGTTTCCACTATCATTGACAAAATCAAATCTGAAGTAGGACACAAATGGATAGAAGAACTTGACAAACTTAGTAATTCAGCGAATACTGAAAAAGAGACATTAGGGCAAAGTATCGGGGAGTTAAATAAAGATGCCCTCTATATCAAAGTATCTCAAGCGTATAAAGGTAACGCTCAGTTATCGGATTATGAGGCCAAAATAAAAACTCAAACTGATAAGCTTTTTGAAATAACTTCCTTACTCGGAGAGATTGACAATCTAAGAAAACAACTTACTCAGACAAAAGAAAAAATAAAAACAGGCCACAAATTATTTTACCAGAAAATAAGTGAAATAATACCGCAGCTTTCAGATGCAAAAGATGGATTAGAAATAAAAGCAAGATGCAGATTTGAGGCTGGACAGTATAGAAGTATTTTAAGTACGAGCCTTAATCTTCAGGGGTATTCCAATCAGGATTTAGCTAATTATGAGTATAATGATTTCAAAAGTTTTGAGGAACATCAATTTGAATTATTTAAAAAGTTAGAGAAGAATGAACTCACCTTAAAAGGAGGATATAATAGTCAGAGCCTATCTACCTCCTTACTTTCTACGAATTTTTTTAGCTTGAATTATGACATTGAATACGAAAATGATGATTTCAAAAAAATGTCCGATGGGAAAAAGGCATTTGTTGTTTTAAAGCTTTTATTGGATTTTAATGATAAAGACTGTCCTATTCTGATAGACCAGCCAGAAGATGACTTGGATAATAGAGCTATTTACAATGATTTAGTTCAATATCTGCGGAAGAAGAAAAAGAAAAGACAAATAATTGTCGTTACTCATAACCCAAATATTGCTGTCGGAGGGGATAGTGAATTGGTTATTTGCGCAAATCAGCATGGCGAGAAGAATTTTAATAGGGATGGTAAAAAATTCCAATATATAACCGGGAGCTTAGAGCATACTTTTCCATGTAATGATGAGGTAAAAGAGATTTTGGAGTGCCAAGGCACACGGGAACATGTTTGTGAAATTTTGGAGGGAGGCAATATTGCATTTAAGCTAAGAGAAAGGAAATATTCAATAAAGGATTGAATACAGATTACTTTTTGTCAAAAAAATTATTGTGTAAACAAATAAAAATAATTCCTCTGTCCAGAGGGCATATTAGTTCCGTATTTCCCTATAATTCAAAATCAATCTTCTGGAAACACTTACAAAAAGACAATAAAGAGTCAAGAATGAGCAAGCCCTTCACCGAAAGTGACATAGAACTATTAGCTATTGAGCAATTAGAAAGCCTTGGATATAAATATTTATACGGACCGGATATTGCCCCCGAATTCCCCTCCACCGGAGGGGTGCCCGTCTCTGGCGGGCAGGGTGGTCAAGACACCCGCGACAGCTATGCACAAGTTTTATTGTTAAATAGATTAGAACAAGCTGTTCAACGTATCAATCCTGATATTCCTGCAGACGCTCAGACAGAAGCCATCAAAGAAATTCAACGTATTGCTTCACCGGATTTATTGGCAAATAACGAAACCTTTCATCGTATGCTCACTGAAGGTATTCCGGTAACCAAGCGCATTAACGGCGATGACCGTGGC
>SCQV01000099.1 GCA_004299085.1 Chitinophagaceae bacterium
TATGTTCTTTTGGCTTAACCCAAAAGAACCATCTCGTCTAAGCCGAGACAAAAAAAGTCAAGGCTCCATAAAAAATTGCTAAAAATTTAACCGGCTGGCTAAAATGAAATAAGCTCAATCTTTAGAATATCATTGAGCAGTTGTAGGACTTACAAACATTTTATAATGCCTGGCATTTGTAACATTTATTTCATTTTTTAACCTGCCTATGCCGGCAGGCAGGCGCCAGCCGGTTAAATTTTCTTAACCCACGCCCGGGGCGGGGCAGGCAGCATTTTTTATGATGCCAGAAAACCAAACATTGGATTCAGATCCTGTCATTTTCAAAAGGCTTATCCCGTTATTCCGGGAAATTAACTACTCAGGGTGACAAAATTCTTGTAAAAACATCGGGTTAGGTGTTTCTTCGCTTCGTTTGCCCGAGTGAGTGATTGCCTTCTGTGTTACCTATCTTTATTACGTTTTTAGACTATTTTTTTAATAGAATTAGGTATTTAAAGCGCGTTACCCAGGTTTTAAAGTCTTCTTTCTTTGTCTTAAAACAAAGAAAGAAGCAAACCTTGCCTGCCGGCTAGGCAGGAAAAATTCAAGTGCTGACGCATCGGTACAGCATCGTTCCGAACTGACGAAAAATGACTAAAATTTGCTCAATTACGCTACGGAAAATAATGCTCCGATTGTCTTTTATTCCCTGATGAACCTTTGTGACGTTCAGCATTAACCTAAATCCAATCATATTTTCCGTAAACGCTTCATTATCGCAAATTTTTTAACCCACGCCTCAGGCGGGGCTGGCTGTCATTTTTCTAAGGTCATTTGGGCAAAGCCCTGTATTCATTAAGCCACGAGAGCTAAATACATAATCCAATTTTTTAATTTATTGGAATATTATCCCTATCAAGTGGCTTTTGGGTACCGGACGGGCTGGTCCGCATCCCATTTTCCCACTTGCTCAAAAGCGGCGTCAATAGACCGCTTTGTTGTCCTGCTAAAAGGACGTTTCAGAGATTACGGACAGAAAGAAGTCAATCGCGAGCTATAAGCTGTGTGTTATGGGCTGTTGGTTTGCCGGGAGGATGGCTGCGGGGCCGGGTACCGGTTGTTGCTCCCCGGTATTTTCATCAAGCGCGCCGGCATCTAACTTCTCAAATATGGAGTTATTGCTCTTATATTCGGGAACGATGTGCTTCATCAGTTCCACTACTTTCCATGCATTGCCTTTCTGGGCATAGCCTATCAATTCATGGATATCATTTTCCACTATTGTAAAATCATAGGTCCGGACTTTAGCGATTGTAATTTTTTTGTGATAGGTAGGAATGGCATCTTCTTTTTCTCCCAATACTTCCTCATACAATTTTTCACCCGGGCGTAGGCCTGTGAAAGTCACTTTGATGTCTTTGTCCGGCTCCAGCCCCGAAAGGCGGATCATTTTATAAGCCAGGTCTGCAATCTTTACCGGCGTGCCCATGTCAAAAGCAAAGATCTCCCCGCCTTTACCCATGGTTACGGCTTGTAATACAAGCTGACAAGCTTCCGGGATGGTCATAAAAAAACGGGTGACCTCCGGATGAGTCACGGTAACCGGCCCGCCCTGCTCAATCAACTTTTTAAACCGGGGAACTACCGACCCGGTAGAACCCAGCACATTTCCAAACCGGGTGGTGATAAATGCCGTGTGTGGGCCGTCCTGTTGTAAATGATCATTTAACGACTGGATGAATATTTCTGCAATGCGTTTGGAGGCGCCCATTACATTAGCAGGGTTCACCGCTTTATCGGTAGATATCATTATAAATTTCCCGACGTTATATAAAACGGACAAATCTGCCATATTCAGGGTACCCATTACATTGTTTACCACTGCCACGTCTGGAATCTTTTCCATATCGGGAACGTGCTTATACGCCGCTGCATGAAATATGACCTGCGGGTGGTATGTTTCAAACAGGTATTTCATCCTGTTTTTGTTGCAGACATTACCCAAGAAAGTATGGACATTCAATTGGGGGAAGCTTTCTTTTAATTCCAGCCGCAGCTCGTGCAAAGGACTTTCCGCCTGATCACATAAAATAATTTGAGCCGTTGAAAAAGCGGCCATTTGCCTGACCAGCTCACTGCCAATAGACCCGGCCGCGCCGGTTACCAGAATCACTTTTCCGGTTAACTCTTCGGATACCGCCTTATTTTCAATGGAGATCACTTCCCTGTTGAGCAGGTCTTCTATATGGATATCCTTAATCTGCCGGATACTGAACTTCGACTGCATCCATTGTGATTCGGGAGGCGTTTGCAATATCTTTATCTTCTTTTCAAGACACCATTCGAGCACCGCTTTTCTATTCGTGCTGTTTTGCAAAGCAGTAGTAACCACGATTTGGTTGAAGCTATATCTCTTATATAATTTTTCAATATTATAAACCGTTGCGTGATAAATTTTTAAACCTTCCAGTTGTTTGCCGCTATAATCCGCGTTATCATCTATAAAGGCCAGCACCTTTTGGAAATTTGATTTTTTGGATTGCGCGCTCAATATTTTACAGGTAATAGCTCCTGCCCTGCCGGCGCCATAAATCACCGTCTTTGACCTGACCACTCCTGCCGGGCTGCTGGCCACCTGATCAAAAATCGCTTTGATCAGCAGGCGATAGGCTACCATGATGACAAAGGCTGAAAAAAGAGTAATCCCTATCACGCTGTATGGAATGATATAGGCTTTCCCATATCCATAACAGATTACATTCGCCGATAGAAGCATTAATGCAATACACGACAAGGCTATTAAAACTCTTGAAGCGTCCTGAATGCCGGTATGGCGGATAATGCCCGAAAAGGTCTGAAAAAGTATAAAGCATACTGTAGAAACAATTCCCACGGTCACCAGGATATCCGGCCATTGATAAGTTACAATCTTGTCCAGGTCAAAGTTAAAACGGAGTAAAAATCCGATGATTAGTGCAGCATATACGCAAAGCAGATCAATAAAGAAGATAATCCACCGAGGCAGAATTCTAAGGCTGCTTAGAAAATGTTTCATATTAGAAAATTTTGGGATATGGTCAACAAACTTTCCCGGCAAGACACAAGGAATTGCTAAGCTGCTAAAATCATGCCACGGATAGG
>SCQV01000100.1 GCA_004299085.1 Chitinophagaceae bacterium
CTCATTTACTGACCTGTCTGCTTAATCTATCGGAGTGTGAGAGGTAATGGCTATCCTGTTCCATCCGTTAATAGCCACCACAGCCATCATCACAGCAGCAAGCTCTTTTTCTGTCAATTGTTTTTTGGCTTCATTGAATACGTCGTCAGGAACCTGATGAACAGATATCAGCGTCATGGCTTCCGTCAGTGCCAGCGCCGCTCTTTCTTTTGCAGAATATAAATCAGTTTCTCTCCACGCATTCAGCAGATATATCCGTTGTTCTGTCTCACCCAACTTGCGCGAATCACGCGTATGCATGTTCAG
Source organism: Chitinophagaceae bacterium (assembly GCA_004299085.1). GTDB lineage: Bacteria > Bacteroidota > Bacteroidia > Chitinophagales > Chitinophagaceae > FW021-bin31. Next base: position 307 of record SCQV01000100.1, read on the forward strand.
GCAATGAGCGCATCCGTTTATTTGTGAAGCGCGAATCTTGATTAGTTCATATAACTTTTTGTCCAATCCGCTATTGCGAACGTAGTTTTCAACTCCCAGCATAGCTTCGAGCGCTTTAGGCTCGTTCTGAAATAATTTAAATCTTTCTTCCATTCTTTTATTTTTTTGAGTAAAAATTAAACATGCAAAAGCGGTGCAAAGTTCAATAAAAAATGGAGATACCCGATGAGTATGATATCTCTCTATTTTATTTTTTCTCCGGAATACAAAAGTAAAGCAGGTAAATATAGACGGCATTATAAAATTTGGCAGAGTATCTTTACTGCCCTTTGTTTTTGTTTTCGACAAAAAAGCTTTTCTGTAATATCTTCTGTTATCCAATATGCCGCATATCAAAAAGCTTTACTTTTGATGCATGCATATTCTCATCGCACCCAATGCTTTTAAAGGAAGCCTTTCTGCTGAAGAAGCTGCAAAAACTATTGCAGAAGGCCTGCGTGAAAGCGAATGGAATGGTGATATAACCCTTTCCCCTATTGCTGATGGCGGCGATGGTACCGCTTCTCTATTGAATAAATATTGGAATGCAGAAAGTATTCCTGTTCCTGTTCATGATCCGCTTGGCAGAATGATGACAGCCTCCTTCGGATGGATACAGAAAGAAAAAAAAGCCGTTATTGACATATCTGAGGCATCAGGAATAAAATTATTGCGAAAGGGTGATTTGAATCCACTGCACGCCCATACTTTTGGGACGGGTGAATTGATAAAAGCGGCTTTGGACAAAGGTGCAGAAAAGATTATCATCGGCGTAGGCGGCAGCGCCACCGTGGACGGTGGAACCGGTTTATTGAAGGGATTGGGAATACAATATTTCGATGAAGGAGGAAATGAAATTCATGATTTGCCTTTGGGGTTATTGAAGCTAAGCAGGATACATATAACCCGTATGCATGAACGATCTTCACAGGTCGAAATAGTTGTGCTGTGTGATGTACAAAATAAGCTACTGGGGGATGAAGGCGCTGCGAGAATTTTTGGCCCGCAAAAAGGAGCGGATGATGAAGGAATTGTGCTTTTGGAACAATGTATGAAACAATGGAATGATATGACCATATTAACTATGCACAGAAACATGGCAACGCTAAAATATGGTGGAGCGGCCGGAGGTATTGCCGCCGGATTGGCTGTTTATACACAAGCTAAATTAGTGAGCGGCATAGATTATTTTTTGTCGGAGATGCACTTTGAAACCCTGCTGCAGGAAGCAGATCTTATTATTACCGGCGAAGGAAGCATGGATGAGCAAACGCTGGAAGGGAAAGGCCCGTTTGGCATTGCCTGCATGGCAAAGAAAAAAGATATTCCCGTAATAGGTCTGGCAGGGCAAATAAGAGTAGCCCCACAAAGTGAGTTGTATCAATATTTCCGGGAGCTCATCGCAATAAATCCTCCGGATATAGCTTTGGCAAGCGCCATAAAAGATACCTCGGTTAATTTAAAAAAGACTTCTGTAAAACTGGGAAATAGTTTGGCCACATTGAGAAACAAGCGCTGAAATTTATCAAAGGGATAAGTTATTCTTAGAAAAGGGTATGGAAGATGAGTGATTTTCGCATATTCTTTTAGAAGCGGCATCTCCTTGGGGAAGTGTTTATTTCTACAACTATTTTATTGTATTTTTAGCGCTATGATCAGAATACCTTTTAATGAGATTAAGCAGGAATTTAAACGTATTTTATTGAAACTATCTTTTCCTGAAAACAAGGCCGAATGCTGTGCGGGAATATTTGCTGATAATAGCCTGGATGGTGTTTATTCTCATGGATTGAACCGCTTCCCTGCCTTCGTGGAATATGTGAAAAAGGGAATCATTGATGTTAAGGCCGAACCGGAATTGGTACAAAGAAATGGGCTGGTAGAAATCTGGGATGGTCATTCAGGGCCGGGAATGTACAATGCCACTTTGTGTATGAAACATGCAATTGAATTGGCTAAAACTAATGGTATAGGTTGTGTTGCCTTATTCCGTAATAATCATTGGATGCGCGGCGGAACTTATGGTTGGCAGGCTGCGAATAGCGGTTGCATTGGAATATGCTTTACCAATGCAGGTGCAGGTATGGCACCCTGGGGTGGAACTCAGCCCAGATTGGGTAATAATCCGCTGGTAATAGCTGTCCCCGGAAAAGATGGTCCTGTCGTATTAGATATGGCGTTATCCCAATATTCGTATGGTAAGATGCAGGAATATCAAATGGTAAATAAACGATTGCCCTTTCCGGGTGGCTATGATGAAGCCGGACGATTAACTACAAATCCTGAAGTTATAAGGCAGACTAACAGGGCGCTCCCGATTGGATTATGGAAAGGATCGGGATTAGCCCTTTTGTTGGATATGGTATTAACAGCCATCACGGGTGGAAAATCCACAGCTAAAATTACTGCTGAAAAAATTGAAGCTTCCGTGACTCAGTGTTTTCTATGTTTATACCAGGAAAACTTTCATCCCGAACTGATAGAAGAGATAATTGCTTATACGAAAACGAGCAAACCCACAGAACCGGGAGATGAAATTACTTATCCCGGTGAAAGGACGATGAAGAGGCGCGCTGAAAACCTGCGGGATGGAATTCCGGTGAACGAAGAAATATGGAAGGAGGTAAAGAGAATGTAAAAAATATCTTATGGGAACCTCTAAAAACCTATTTTTTCATATCTTTTTTACCACGGAGGGCACAAACCTGTCTCGGCCCAGACGAGAGGATGCCTGCCCGTTCCGGTTCAGGCGGGCACAAAGAGCACTAAGCAAATGGAGTTTTTAGAAGGTCCCTTAAGTAGTGAAAATAAAATAAGCAGCCTTTAATACTCTAAAAATTCATATTCCTTTATTCTATTTCTTTTTTAATTCTTATATTTATCTCAAGCATATCAAAATGCCCCTGTACAAAATGAGTTAGCTCATTTTACTATCTTTGTACAACTTGAGGAAGTGATAATTCATGAAACAAATTGATAATAGTATCCGGGGACTTTGTTCGTGTATCATCGTAATATGGTTGCTATCCCTTCCTTTTATCAATGGCTATTCACAATCACAAACGACAGGGAAAAGTTATAAGGATACTTCTGTCTTAAAGAATACCCTGTCCGAAATAGTCATCAGCGCTTATGCGCAGAATAAGTCCATCACCAGACAACCTGCTGCTTTATTTTATTTATCGCCCGCTGAGATCAATCGTTTTAATCCGGCGAGCATTGTTTCAGCCGTCAATACCATTCCCGGTGTCCAGATGCAACAACGTTCTCCCCAAAGCTACCGGCTGAATATCCGGGGCAGCGCCCTGGTTTCTCCTTTCGGCGTCAGGAATGTGAAGATTTATTATAATGGTATTCCTTTAACTGACCCGGGCGGGGGCACTTATCTGAATGAGCTGAGTCCGGAGGATATGAATTCCCTTACAGTCATTAAAGGCCCCGGCGGGAGCTTTTACGGTGCAGGAACAGGTGGAGTAGTATTAATTGACGGGCCTCTTTTTTCAGACGACAGTTTGCCCAATTCAGCCAGAATAAGCCTGGAGGGTGGGAGTGATGGTTTGCAAAGAATGATGGCAGCGCTTACCTGGGGCGAATCCAAACAAAAAAGCCAGCTTCGGTATTCAGGAATGAGTGATAATGGATATCGAGACCAGACTGCCATGCATGATAAAGTCCTTGCTTATGAAGCAGTGCTGAAGAAGGGAGACAAACAGCAGCTATCCATCACTGCACATTATATGGATTTGTATTATCAGATTCCGGGTGCATTAACCTTGTCAGAATATAAGCGCAATCCCCGGGCAGCTCGTCCGGCTGTAGGAAGCCTGCCTTCTGCAGAAGGGAATAAAACGGCCGTTTTCCAGAAAAACTTTCTGCTCGGATTAAATGAACAATATCATTTCAGTAACCATTTGCAAAGCAATTTAGTCCTTTATGGCGCTTATGCAGATATTGTTAATCCTACGATATTTAACTATGAATATAGGAAAGAGCCGCATTTCGGTGGAAGAGTAACCTTTAATGGAAATTATCAGATCGGTCATACACAGGCTTCTTTCTGGGCAGGCGGAGAACTGCAGCAAGGATATTTCAATGTCACCGATACTAAAAATACAGGAGGAGCCGCCGGTGATATGATGACCGATGATAACGTGAATAATTTCCTTTCGATGGCCTTTGTCCAGGCGGACTTTTCTTTACCCAATGGATGGGATATTACTGCAGGGGGTAGTTTTCATCATGCTATTGTGAACTTTACTCAAATATTTCCAGCACCTGTAGCCAATGTTAAACTAAATTATGACCACGCTGTATCTCCAAGAATAGCCATATCCAAAGAATTGGGTGGCAACCGTATAGCGTACGTCAATGTTTCTTCAGGATATTCTCCACCAACGGTATCGCAGTTGCTGCCTTCCACTTCGGTGATTAATACAAGCCTTCACCCTGAAACCGGCGTTGATTATGAAATAGGCAGCAGGGGACTTCTGTTAGACCAAAAGCTTTATTATGATATAGATGCTTTTGTTTTCAATCTTACGAAAAGCATTGCAACAAGACGTGACAGCAGTGGTCAGGATTATTTTGTGAATGCAGGCGGTACAAAGCAGCATGGTATAGAAGCCTATTTATCTTATCCGGTCATCAGCCGGCATAAAAATTCATTGAAAGCCTGGATAAGTACTTCCTGGTTTGATTTTAGTTATAGGAATTATGAGGTTACGGGGAAAGATTATTCAGGCAATAAGCTGCCGGGTACTTCACCCTTTACTTTTGTTGGCGGGCTTGATTATAATTTGAATAAAAGACTGGCGGCACATGTCACTTATACCTATAGCAACCACACTCCATTAGATGATGCCAATGATGTGTTTGCCGCTTCTTATAATCTCCTGGATTTCCGGATAGATTATAATACCCATATTTCGAGGAAATTAAATCTGACTCTTTTAGGCGGAATCAATAATCTTTTAAATGGAAAGTATAGTCTGGGGGATGATATTAATGTAACAGGCGGCAGGTATTACAATGCAGCGCCGGGAAGAAATTTTTATGTGAGCGCTATCTTTAAATTTGATGGGAGGGACGAAAATAAGTAAGAATTAAATGTACGATTATCAATAAGCTAATAAGGTCTAATTCCTAATTCAATTGTTGGATTGCTCTACTAAGGTAAATAAGGTTTTACCAAACACTTTTATGAAAATGGATCTTACCTTCTTACCTTAGTAGAATAAATTATCAAAATTCTCTCAAACCTTATTAGCTTATTTTCATCAGAGAAATGAGAAGATCGAAAACATTTTATACAAAAATCTAATGACAACCGATGAAAAATTTATGAGACAAGCGCTTTTGGAAGCGGAAAAAGCTTTATGGGCAGAGGAGGTTCCTATCGGCGCTGTGATTGTTTTAAAAGATAAAATTATTGCCAGAGGATATAATCAGACAGAAATGCTGAACGATTGTACCGCCCATGCCGAAATGATTGCTTTGACCTCGGCTTTTAATTTTTTAGGCAGTAAATATTTGCCCGATGCTGCTTTATACGTAACCATCGAGCCCTGCCTGATGTGCGCCGGTGCATTATATTGGAGCAAAATGGGAAGGGTCATCTATGGCGCGGATGATGAAAAGAACGGCTATAAAAAAACTACAGGGAAAATTTCACCATTTCATCCTAAAACGAAAATAACCGCAGGACTCTTGCATGAAGAATGTAAGAAGCTGATAAAAGATTTTTTTAAGCAAAGGAGAAAATAAAGAATATCGAACACCGAATGTTAAACATCGAATACCGAAGATCATCTGATTAACAACACCGTTCCTTTTTTCACAATAGAATGTCCTTCATAATCTTCTCCTTTCACCATCCAGACATAGCCGCCTTCGTCGCAGGGTTTTCCGTTGAATGTTCCATTCCAGCCTTTCATGTACTGAGTGGTCTGAAAAACGAGTTGTCCCCAGCGGTTGTAAACCCTGAAATAATCAATACGCCTGATGCCTACAGGGATGGGCCGGAATATATCATTCATACCGTCGCCGTTAGGTGTAAAAGCTGTTGGCACATAAATATCAGGACCAATAATGTAACGAACATGAAGACTGTCATAAGCGTAACATCCTTCAGGTTCTATGGAAACTTTCACTACATATTCAACGTCCTTATTACCGGTAACTAACGGATTCGGAATATTCGGATCACTGAGTCCGGTGGCCGGACTCCATAAATATTTATTCCCGCCGGTTGCCTGCAATTGAAAAGTCTGACCGGTAGTGATGATGGTATCATTACCTGCGAAAGCGGGAACCGGAGGTATTACGCCCACAAGAACGCTGGTATCTACCGGTTTAGGGCATCCAAGCGTATCTGTGACTGTAAGCGTATAGATGGTGGTGTCTTTCGGCGAAGCTATGGGCGATGCAATGATAGAGTCTGATAAAGATGAACCGGGAAACCATTGATAAAACGATCCCCCCCCTCCACGTAATTGTATCTTATCTCCGTAACAAATAGTGGTATCCGGCGCCGCGTAAGGAACAGGATAGGGGACTACTCTTGTATTCATAAATGTGTCCGCAATGCAGGTCCCTAAAGTGGCTTCCAGCGTATAAGTTTCATTTTGCATGGGCACAGTTTGAGCCTGGAGGGTTTTCGCCACTACCTGATGCGCATTATCATACCATGTAATCGCATATTGATCATTGCTGGTTCCGTTTAAAAATACCGGATCTCCTTTACAGATAGTGGTGTCGTTTCCAGCATTAATTAATAATTTATTTTTAACACGTAAATGCACAGAGTCGGTATTTACGCATTTTTCATTATCAGTAAAGGTGACATAGTAAGTGGTATCTGTCCTGGGATAAACTGTGGGACTGGCAGCATTCTGGCCGATGATATTGTAAGCGGGCTGCCATGAATAAGATCCTCCTAATGTGCTGCTGGCATTTAACTGCAATTGATCCTTGTAGCACATATCGGTATCTCCGGGTGAAAGACTGATGGGCGGCTTATCATAAATATTCAGCGATTGGGTATCTGTTTGTTCACATCCTTTCTCTGTCATTACCGTAAGCGTCACCGGATATATAGCCGGCGAAGAATAATGATAAGATGGATTTTCTTGTGAAGAAGTATCAGTAAAATTTCCCGGAACTCCGAAATTCCATTGTAATGCGTTAATGGAATCGTAGTTTTTATTTAATGAGCTTAAGTTTTGAAAACCGGTAGGAAATTGCAGGCAATTGCCGCTATGGGAAAAGTTGGTATTTAATCCGGGATATATTTTTGCCACTGCACCTATGCTGTCACCACAGGAAGAGGTGGGATCTACTTTCAGCCATAGATTATAAGTGCCGGTATCGGCATAAGTATGAGCAGGTGTGTATGCCGTAGAAGTATCACCATCGCCAAAATTCCATAAATAAGTTTTGCCGGTCGTGCTGTTATCAGGAAAATTAATCGTAAAGCTTTTGCAATCATTGAAAAGAGGCGGAATATCGGCCAGCACGGTTCTTTCGCAATCATATACGGTAAACTGATAATCTTTATGGTGCGTGGCTATTAATTTCCCATTGT
>SCQV01000101.1 GCA_004299085.1 Chitinophagaceae bacterium
CGGCCTCCTAAATCCTCCAAAGGAGGACTTGAAAACTTTTAATCGTACCAATGTGGAATTGAAATCGGCCTCCTAAATCCTCCAAAGGAGGACTTGAAAACTTTTAATCGTACCAATGTGAAATCGGAATTGATTTAAGATTGACGATTTCTGATTTCTGATTTACGTTTAATCGTACCAATGCAGCATTGAAGCAAAGAAAAAAGGCAGGACATTTACTGTCCTGCCTCCATCTCTAATCATAATATGATTATAACTTCTCCTATTCTCCTTTCCATGTATTGTTACTTCTGTCCATATCAGGATATATATTATCAGGATCTATAGTTACAGAAGTAAGCGGTGAGGTAGAATTATATTTGAATGTCCATTCTCCGCCTCTTTGCCATATTTCTACAGGGAAATTGATTGTACCGGAATTCCCATTCTGCTCAGTTATTTTCATGGTCACCGGCAAAGCCATCTTATCTAAATTTTCAATGGTAATTAAAGAACCTTTGGATGCATCATTGTCCACATACTTCACTCCTTGTACGGCCTGGTCTAATTTCCAGGTTGTATAAAACCATTCTTTCCAGAACCAGTTCAGATCATCGCCTGCAGCATCATTCATGGTACGGAAGAAATCTCCCGGCTGCGGATGCTTATATGCCCAGCGTTTGATATACGTCTTAAATGCATAATCAAAACGATCCGGACCAATCACGTTGTCCCTTAAAATGTTTAGTGCCAATGCCGTTTTAAAATAATAAGCACCGTAATCCCCCAATCCCATGGCTTCAGGGGGCGTCATTAATGATTCGCTTATCCGGTTCATCATCCTGGCCCCTCTGTCTGACATACTACGGTTGGTATCACCATATTCGCCGTGATGAAACCAGTTGGAGGCATAGCCGTTAATAAAAGTATTCAAGCCTTCATCCATCCACATAAAACGGCGTTCATCACTGCCAACGAGCATCGGGAACCAGTTATGGCCGATTTCATGGGTGACGTCGTGCCATAAGTTACCATCTTTTATTTTGTAGCTGCAAAAAACAATGCCCGGATATTCCATGCCCAGCGCCACACCGGCGACTACCGTAGCATTATCCCAGGGAAATTCATAATAGTTTTTTGAATAAAATTCTATGCTTTGCTTTAAGTATTGCGTAGCCCTGCCATAAGCCTGATATCCTGCACTCTCAGCAGGATACACCGCCATCGCGATACCTTTTCTGCCGGAGGGAAAATTGATACGGGCAGCATCCCAGATAAATGCTTTGGAGGCGGCCCATGAAATATCGCGGGAATCTTGCATCTTAAAATGCCAGGTCAGCATGCCGTTGTGTTGAGGCCTTGTAGAGGCCTTGCCCACTTCATCTTTCGTAATGATATATACCGTGCTGTCGCTTTTCTTTGCCTCATTTAATCTTTTAAGTTCTGTTGCCGTCAATACATCCTGCGGATTCTGTAATACGCCGGAACCGGCCACAATCATATCGGCAGGTACCGTGATGTAATAATCAAAATTGCCGTACTCACAATAAAATTCTCCCAATCCCATATACGGTAAGGTACTCCAGCCGCGTATATCATCGAACACGCACATACGTGGATACCATTGTGCCAACTGGTAAACGACTCCCTGATTGGTGTATAATCTTCCCATGCGGTCTGCGCCATATTCGGGGATATTGAATTCATATTTTACCTTAATATCAATTTTATCTCCATTGGGTTTTAGGTTAAAAGGCAGGCGTAATTGCATCCGTGTATCTGTGATGACCGGATCTATCTGATACGATTTGCCCTTATAAGTTACGGATGCCGATTCAATACGATAGCCGCCTTTGGTATATCCTTTTACATCAAATCGGTCGCCGGTAACCGGGGTGGCATTCCATCCACGGGAACCGGGCTTGAAAATATTCTGATCTAATTGCAGCCAGACATAATTCAACGTATCGGGGCTGTTATTCGTGTAATAAATAGTTACATCGCCTTGGATCATGGTGTCCGGCTCATCTAATGTAGCATGAATGGTATAGCCGGCGCTGTTTTGCCAGTATTTGGGTCCGGGCGCACCGTCTGCGCTACGGTATTCGTTACCGTTATGCGTAAAGAAAGAAGGATCCCATAATTCATGTTGATTGTAAACGGACTTTTGTTGCGCTTGTAAACAAAAAGGCGCTGTGGCAACCAATAAAATGGCCGCCATCATGAGTTTGGTGTGTTTCATCTTGGTGATAAGTTTTGATTAGAGCCTCAAATATCGGGAAATGATAAGAAAGCGAAATGCCGTTTATCAAGTTTTTATTCATATAAAAGTGCTGTCCTATGAACGAATACATTCCTTATATCAGAAAAATTGAGATAGAATGGTATGCCGCTTTTCGACAATTTAATTTCACAAGGATGCCCACCTGACCGGAGGGGCAGGTACTATATGGTATTTCTTGCATTTTATTCTTGCCTGCCCGTCCGGTCAGGCGGGCATTAGTATTTGATTCGTGTTTAAAGTTTATCTTAAATAGAGCTTTTATTTGGCTGAAAATTATGAATGGCCTTAAACTGTTTAAAAGAACAATTTTCTTATCATTGAAGTCGCATTTTTATTTGATGATTAATAAAGTGCTTTTGTATCTTTGACAAATATGCATATTTAATTACAATGAAAATTTCCACTTATAACATCAACGGCATGAATGCCCGTTTGCCGGTTTTACTGAGATGGCTGAATGAAGCCCGGCCGGATATTGTTTGCCTGCAGGAATTAAAAATGCCTCAGGAGAATTTTCCAAAAGAAGCCATTCAGGATGCAGGCTACAATGTAATGTGGCTTGGACAAAAAAGTTGGAATGGTGTGGCTATTTTGGCTAAAGGTAAAACTATTGTGGAGGTAAGGCGTTCGCTACCCGGAGATGAGGAAGATATGCAAAGCCGTTATATTGAAGCCGTCATTGATAATATGACGATTGGCTGTTTGTATCTGCCGAATGGCAACCCCGCACCGGGGCCAAAATTTGATTATAAGTTGAAATGGATGGACCGGCTGATTACACATGCAAAAGCATTGTTCGCTTCCGGTAAGCCGGTTATTCTTACCGGTGATTATAATGTGATACCTACTGAATTTGATGTTTATAAAGTGAAGCATGTGGAAAAAGATGCTTTATTTCTTCCTGAAACGAGAAATGCATTTGAAATGCTCGTTAGCCAGGGCTGGACAGATGCTATCCGTAAGTTATATCCTGAAGAGAGAATTTATACTTACTGGGATTTTTTCCGGCAGGCATACAGCCGTAATGCAGGCATGCGCATTGACCATTTTTTAGTAAGCCCGCAAGTAGATAAGCGGCTTATCGGAGGCGGCGTTTATAAAGAGGTACGTGGATGGGAAAAAACGAGTGATCATGCGCCGGTGTGGATTGAGATTGAGGGTTGATCTTCTATCTGTATAATCTGAGACCTTTATAATCACTGTCGTTCGGTTGAGATAAAATCAGCCACGAAGGCGCTAAGTCCTGTTGGGATGCACCAGAGCAAACTTGGTGACGCTTCGTACCTTAGAGACTTTGTGGCACAAAGTTTATGATGCATACTCCTTAACTAAACGACATTGAATGGGAAATGGATAAATTTAAAGCTGGTTTTTATCCCTCGCAACTTTTGCAACTTACCAGGCTCGTCACTAATTCCTTCGAAACACTTTGACTTCGTTGATAATATAAAGTTTTGACACCCAGCTTCCAGGCCTCAATCATCAGCTTATTCACTTCCTTGATAGGTAATGATGATGGAATATTCAGGTTCAGGCTCTGAGACTGATCCACATATTGCTGGCGAATGGACGCTTGTTGGATAATTTCCAACTGGCTAATCTCCTTGAATGTTTTAAATACATCTTTTTCTTCTGACGTTAATTCATCCAGATGCTGAACGCTGCCATGATTCAGCATAATGCTGCGCCAGGTATCTTCATTATCTAAGTCCTTAGTTTTAAGCAATTCTTTTAAATATTTATTCTGGCGGACAAAGTTCCCTTTAGATAAGCCCACTTTATAATAGTTGCTGCTGAATGGCTCTATGCCGGGTGATGTTTGTCCAAGAATAGCAGAGGATGAGGTCGTGGGCGCGATGGCCATCAGTGTGGTATTTCTCCGTCCATAACCTTTCAGCAAGGGTGGTTCACCATAAATGCGCGCCAGGTCTTGCGTGGCTTTATCAGCTTTTCCCCTGATCTCACTAAAGATTTTTGAAGTCAATTGTTTGGCCTGCATTCCTTCAAAGGGTATCATGTTTCTTTGTAAATAAGAATGCCATCCAAGGACACCCAGCCCTAACGCACGATGCCTTTTTGCAAAGCGATTCGCATTGGCTAAATAAAAGTTATCTTCTGTTTTTACAATAAATTCCTGTAACACCGCGTCTAAAAAGAAAATAGCCAGGCGTACCGCATCGGAGTCTTTCCATTCATCATACATTTCTAAATTCAGAGAAGATAAGCAACAAATAAAGGACTCATCTTCGGTGGAAGGCAGCATAATTTCCGAGCAAAGGTTGCTGGCATGAATAATATAATTTAAATCTTTATAAACCTGCGGCTTATTTTTATTTACATTGTCAGTAAAGAAAATATACGGAAGCCCTTTTTGCTGACGGCATTCCAATACTTTTGCCCAGGTTTCCCGTTTTTCGGGGTCACCATCTATCATGTCATGCATCCAGTAATCCGGAACACATACGCCGAAGAATAAATTCTGGATAGGATGCCCGATATTTTTTATCTGAAGAAATTCCAGTATATCGGGGTGGTCAATGTCGAGGTAAGCGGCAAAGGCACCTCTGCGTACCCCCCCCTGTGAAATAGTATCCATAGCAGTGTCAAACAATCGCATGAAGCTGACAGCGCCGCTACTTTTTCCGTTATCCGTCACGGCGCTGCCTCTTCCTCTCAGTCCTCCGAAATAACCGGAGGTGCCTCCTCCCAATTTCGTTTGCATAATGACTTCACCCAACTTATGCGTGATACCTTCGATATTATCCGGAATATGCACATTAAAACAGGAAATAGGCAGCCCGCGTTCTGTGCCCATATTAGCCCACACCGGAGAACTCAGGCTCATCCAGCCCCTTTCCACCATTTCCTGAAAAGCAGGAGCTAATTCCGGCTTGTACAATCGTTGTGCGGCAGCAGTACAAACTCTTTCTATGGCTTTCTCAACGGTTTCCCCTTTTAAGAGATAACCACGGTTTAGGTTTTGTTCACTTTCTTCATTTTTCCACCATAGTCTTTCCCTTACCGGAGCGGTGGCAAACATTGTTTCCATGGAATATTTAAATTTTTATAATGAGGCCGCTAAAACAAATCGTTAGCGGTGATGCTTTTATCGTGTTTGGTATATTCTGTCGGACGTTTAGCGAAAAAGTCGTCTAAACTATTGGCAAAGACCTCTTCTTCAAACCATCTCATCGGATGATATTGTGCTGAAGTAATATGGTATTGTACCGGCAATCCAATCTTGGAAAGGCTTTCATCCACACGGAACTTAATAAAGTTAATCAAATCCTTTTTGCGAATGATATCCAAATCGCCCGCCTCAAAGATCCAACTTATCATCCGTTCTTCTATTTCGATAGATTCTCTTACCATGGCAATAATCTGTTCTTTGCCTTCCTGGTCTAATGCTTCAGGATATTCTTCTTTGATTGTATTAATAAGATAAATACCGGCATTGGCATGCACCTGTTCATCAATAGAGGTCCATGAAATAATGTTGCTGACATTTTTCATGTAACTTTTAAAGCGGGGGAAGGATAAAATAATGGCAAACTGACTGAATAGCGATACGTTTTCAATTAGTATGGTAAATAAGACTAAAGCCAGGCAGTATTCTCTTTTGTCACTTGATTTGGTGGTACTTAGCGCACGTGATAAATAATCAATCCGTTCTCTGATGACAGGTACTTCTATGAGTTGCTCAAACTCATCATTGTAGCCCAATACTTCCAGCAGCCGGGAATATGCCTCCGAATGGCGAAATTCACATTCCGCAAAGGTGCTCCCCAATCCGTTCAATTCTGGTTTCGGAAAATGATGATACAGGTTTCCCCAGAAAGATTTTACAGCCACTTCAATTTGCGCGATAGCCAACAGGCTTCTTTTAATGGCATTTCGTTCTTTATCAGTCAGGTGGGAATGAAAGTCCTGCGTATCTGCCGTAAAGTCCACCTCGGAATGGACCCAGAATGAACGATTAATGGCTTCCGTAAACTGTAAGATTTCCGGATATTCAAAAGGTTTGTAATTAATTCTTTTATCAAATAATCCCATGATGAGTTATAAGTTTAGTTTTGAAATGTTACTACCGCACGGTAAGCTTTTGGAGCAGATTATTTGCAATGGTAACAAGTGCAAGGTAATACGCATCCAAAAAATCTTTCTTAATTGTTATGCACAGGATGTTGAAAACTCTGTAAAAGAAGATGGGGTAGCCATTTGCATAGATGTATTTCCTGTTCGGGTAATGCAGATCACTGTTCCTGTAAGATCCTGATGATTCCCTCTTTGTATGTCGCAGCTTTCACGTTAAATCGTTTTTCAAACTTGCCGCTGTCAAAGATATAATCATGTTCATACTGATAAAGCATTTCTTTCATTTCTCTGACATTCCGGTTAAATAAACCGGTTAAAGATATCATCGGCTTCTTTAAGAGAATATGCTTCGCAGAGGCGCCGGCTATTTCGGCACTTAGCTTTATCAGATCGCCGGCAGTAACAGATTCGGAGGAAGCAGGTAAATGCCATACCTGATTAACGGCATCGGCGGTATTGCCTATCAAAGCGGTTCCTGATGCTGCGTCCGGAGTAAAAGTCATACTATAACGAACATTATCCCTACAAATCCATTGTGCTTTCTGATGCTGCCGAAGCTTATCCAAAACCAGCAGATTGAAGGGAGCATTATCCGCTCCGGGTCCGTAGAAATCTGCCGACCGCACTATGGCGCCTGTTATATCTCCCTTATTCCAGGCTTCGGTCAGCATTTGCGTGAGTTGCAGTCTGACCTTTCCCTTTTTACTACAGGGATGATAAGGTGTGTTTTCTGTGATAGGGCCGTTTACTTTGCCATAGATGTAAATATTATCGAAGAAGATCAATTTAGCGCCATACTTTTTGCATGCAAGAATGGAATTTTGCATAATCCGGGGCCACTGTTCCTGCCAAATCTTTATATTGTAAGGAAGTCCTGCAGTAAGATAGATCACTTCAGAGCCTTTTACAGCCTCTTCCACCTGAGATAGATTGTTTAAATCTGCAGTAAATATTTCGTCTGACGCATTTATCTTTTCAGGATGCCTGCTTACTAAACGTACCTGTTCTGTGTATCGAGGAAGTATTTTTGCAAGTTCTTTTCCAATGACACCCCCTGCGCCTAAAATGGTTTGAATTTTCATACAAATAATTTAAAGAGTAAAGGTAAATGAATACATTTGTAACCTTTTTACAAATAAAATAATAGAAAGAGGCGTATAAGTACCCCTATTTTTATCCATGAATATCAAATGGCACCGGGTATGCACTTTACACTAAACCACGAATGCCTCGCCTTAGTCGAGACAGGCACGAATAGTTCAATTTCAGCGATAATTCTATTAGTGCCTGCCCGTTCCGTTCAGGCGGGCATTAGCGGTTAATGACCGTCTATTAGGGTAGTTAAATCCCTCTTTCAATTAAAACCAAATTCTATGCCGTTAAAATATGTGTATCGTATTTGTTCCGTACTTTTTTTAATGCTCATCTCCGTTTTTACTTTTGCATCCGGGCGTTCTTCCAAAGTTCATTTTTACAAAGCTAATCATACTGATTTTCAATATGTGGGGAGAATTGATTTTTCCAATCCGCTACAACCGAAATTTTGGATGCCGGGAGTTTACATCAGGGCACGATTTAAAGGAGATCATTGCAGAATAATTTTGAGAGATGAGCTATTAAACGGAACACCTCATAATTATGTAGAGATTGTGATAGATCATCAACAGCCTTTTCGTGTTCATATAGCCGAAAAGAATGATACCATTGACATCAGTAACCGGTTGCATCATCAAGGTACCCATACCATCTTGATATGCAAAGACACAGAATCGGGTTTGGGATATCTTGCCTTTCTCGGATTGGAATGTGACAAATTGATTCCTCCGGCAAAATTGCCTGAGAGGAAAATAGAATTTATCGGTAACTCCATTACCTGCGGTTTTGGAAATGATGCTTCCACTCCCTGCAGCGTTGGGAAATGGTATGATCATGAAAATGGGTATGCCGGATATGGCCCCATTACTGCAAGGGCATTACATGCACAATGGCATGTCAGCGCCGTTTCCGGTATTGGCATGATCCATAGCTGCTGCCAGATGCCGATAGTGATGCCGCCGGTATTTGATAAAATGGATATGCGCGATGACTCTGTTTCCTGGGATTTTAAAAGCTACATACCGGATGTAGTAACTATATGCTTAGGACAAAACGACGGCATTCAGGATTCTGTATCTTTTTGCGGGGCATACGTGAAATTTATTCAGACGATTCGCAGTCATTATCCTGAAGCTAAAATCATTTGTCTGAATAGCCCGATGGCGGATAAAAAACTGAATCCGGTGCTGAAGAATTATATAACAGGTGTTGTATCCTGTTTGCATCATGCCGGCGATAAAAACGTATATGCATTTTTCTTTGATAAAAGATTTGTTCAAGGCTGTTATGGACATCCAAGCGGAGAAGAAGACCGGCAGTTGGCAACGGAATTAACTGGGTATATACGGAGCATTACCGGGTGGTAGCGTACGTTGTTGGTCCGGCTAAATATCCACTTAAAGGTTATTTTTTGGAACGATCCCCTCAGGGAAATGCACTAAGGCCATCCATTAATTGTTGATCCTGCTATAAGGTGAAGTGGTATTTCTTTCAGTATTC
Source organism: Chitinophagaceae bacterium (assembly GCA_004299085.1). Taxonomy (GTDB): domain Bacteria; phylum Bacteroidota; class Bacteroidia; order Chitinophagales; family Chitinophagaceae; genus FW021-bin31. The sequence continues at coordinate 8,954 of SCQV01000101.1, forward strand.
GAAGAATGTTTTACTGATACTGTTGTCATTAGCAACTCACACGCTGTTTATACTTTCCCAGCGCTTTAACTATGCCCTTTATCTTTATCTATGATCAATCGGAAAGTTAAAAAATGCTTTGAGGAAGTAAGTCTGTCAGTTTGATGGTTTTTTGTGTCGAAATTGGTAAAATTTATATTAACTATCAATTTAATACTGTGACAATATTATTAAGAGTGCAGACCTGTCTGCTGTCAGGTGCTATTTTTTAGTCTGCATCATTGTGGATAATCACTGAATTTTCATCCTTTTTACTCCTATTTTTCAACGGGTTGCCGACAATATATTCATAATCCCCGGCCCATTCTCATCGTGAGGGGATAAAGACAGATTGTCTTTGTTCAACATTCCGCCGCCGGCTACTACAATAAACTGTTTGATTTTGTATTGTCTTTTCAGCTTTTCGATGGGATCTTTCATCGCGTGGCCTTTGTAGCTGCTGTTTTTGTAAATATAAAAGCCGAAAAGGAAATAAGCCAAAGGTGGCTATTGCTTTTGTGGAAGCGGCACAATATCTTTGCCAATAATTGTAACTCTTCTGTAATCCTGATTTGATTATATTCTGAAACCCCGACAAAAGGGGCAAAACGGGCTGAATCTTTAGTGAATAGTGATAGTTTCAATTGGATTAAACCCGGATTTTGCAGTTGGCTGCAAAATCTGCCTGAAAGGCCGACGAAGCATAGCTTGTCGGGGTTAACCCTGACGAAAAAATGGCAAAAAGCCATTTTTTCGTCACTGCTTCGCAGAAATTTTGCTACTGCAAAATTTGGGTTAAAACACATCCATATTCCATCCAAATGAATTCCGGGGTATTATCTTAGGAAATAAAGGGAGGAATGGGCCTGTATGTGAGAATGGATTATGGGTGGAAGATTTGATGGGGAGGGCGTGTGGGAAATTACCCGGTATAAAATAAATGAAATGATCAATGACATAAAAACCAGGCATGAAAAAAATGAAGATAAAGATAAATTCAAAACAAACGATTTTCCCATGAAAAAGTGCTATGTATTTTCTCTTACGATTCTTTTAATTTGCTTTACATCCCTGGCTTACAGCCAATGCACTGCTATCTTCTGGATGTCAGGAGTTCATGCAGGGTATGATACGACGGGAGCCACTTATACTTTTACCTATCCGAATAACCAGGGCACACAGTTCCAAGCGGCGCCAAAAGCCACCGGAACGATAGATCCAAATTCGACTTTTGTGTCCAGCAACACGGCTATCGCCTCCGTTAATTCAGCGGGCTTGCTGTCTCTTAACGGCGTCGGCAAGTGTACCATTACGGCTACTACTTCTGGGGGGTGTAAAGCTATCTGTAATATCATTGTAAACCGGCCTCCGGTTACCCCCGATGCCAATGGTATCCTGTATGTGGACAGCTCAGGAGCGCTCACCGGCGACGGCAGCAGTTGGGCAAAAGCGCTGGATTCATTCAACCTCGCTCTTAGTACCGCTACCGTAAATACGAACATCAAACAGATCTGGGTGGCCAAAGGCACTTACCAGCCGTTGACGAACCAGTCGTTTGCCATGGTGAAAAACGTACAGATATACGGCGGCTTTGCCGGTACGGAAACGAGCCTTTCACAACGCGACCTGTCCGCCGGACATACCAGTGTCCTGAAAGGAAACGGCAGTAGTGTGATCCTTAATAACAACAACGGCTTAACCACGGCAGATACCCTGGACGGCTTTACCATCACCGGGGGCAGCGGAAGCGCTGCTTCCGGTGGCGGCGGAATAAATAACCTGTCCGGATCTCCTTCCATTGTCAACTGCATTTTCTCTGGGAACCATTCAGCCTATTATGGCGGAGGGGTGGCTATTAACAGCGGCAGTTCTCCTACTTTTACCAACTGCGTTTTTTCAGGGAACAGTACCACCAATGGCGGCGGCGGGGTATGGATCAGCAGCGGTTCTTCCGCCTTTACCAATTGCATCTTTTCGGGAAACATCGCCGCCAGTGGTGGTGGCGGGGCATTCAATACCGGCGATCCTCGCTTCATCAATTGCGTTTTTTCAGGAAACAATACCGGCGGATTAGGTGGGGGGGGAGTGTTCAACGGGACGTCATCTGCCTTCATCAACTGCACTTTCTCCGGCAATAAGGCGCCCTCCGGCAACGGCGGGGCAATCATGAACAGCCTGACAGCTTTTTCCACTTCTCTCACCAACTGTATTATCTATGGAAACAGCGATGGGATTGATGGCGGCACCCCCACCGTTAGTTACAGCCTGGTGCAGGGAATGAGTGCAAATGCTGCAAATCATAATTTGGATGGCGGCACCGACCCGCTGTTCGTCAGTGCCCCGGCTTATTCCAACGCGCCCTTTGCCTCGGGCAATTACCAACTGCAGTCCGGAAGCCCGGTCATTGATAAGGGCAATAATGCGGCTCTGCCTGTGAATGTTACCACCGATCTGGCCGGCAATCCGCGGATCATCGCCGGCATTGTGGACATGGGTGCATACGAATACCAGGTTAACCCTCAGCCGCCGGTAATCACCGGGCAGCCTGCTAATATCACGGTCTGTGACAATGCAGCAGCAGCTTTCGGTATAACAGCCACCGGGGCTACCCTTACGTATAAGTGGCAATCATCTGCTGACGGAATTACCTGGAACGACATAAGTGCTGTCGTCTCCGATAGCCTGAAACTAACAACGGTAACACTGGCTGACAGTGGCCGGCTGTACCGGGTTATCCTGAACAATGTCTGGGGCGCCGATACTTCCAATACCGCCAGGCTAACTGTCAATGACACCACTGCCATCAGTACCCAGCCGGTTGATGCAACCGCCTGTGACGGATCAGCCACTTCTTTCACGGTAATAGCCGCGGGACCGAGCCTATCTTACCAATGGCAGTCATCCACGGACGGCACCACCTGGACAAACGTGGCTGGGGCCACCGGCGCCATGCTTTCCCTGGCTTCCGTTTCCACGGCGGATAATGGCACCCGGTACCGGGCTATAGTGAGTGGTGCCTGTGATAACCTCACCTCCAATACCGCCATCCTCACTGTACGGGCAAAGACCGCTATTACAGGCCAGCCCCTGACCCAGAACCTTTTCGAAGGCGACAACGCTTCCTTCACGGTTACGGCTACTGGAGCGGGCCTCAGCTACCAGTGGGCTTCTTCCACCGATAACGGAGCCAACTGGAATAATATCAGCGGTGCTACCGGCGCCACCCTCACCATTGACAACACTGCAGTGGCGCAAAGCGGCACTCAGTACCAGGTAGCCGTCACAGGCACCTGTGGAACCATTGTCTCCACTTCCGTCACCCTCATGGTAAAATCCAGATGTGTAGCTCCGTCCATTACCGCGCAACCATCCTCACAAACCGGTTGCGAAGGCACCCCCGTTTCTTTCAGTGTAACGGCCACCGGCACCACTCCCGGCTATCAATGGCAATCTTCCTCCGACGGTACAAACTGGAACAACATAAACGGCGCCACCGCTGCCACGCTGACCATTGCCAATGTGACCGCCATTGACAACGGAAAACAATACCATGCAGTGATCACCGGTGGTTGTGGAACCGTTACCTCCAATACCGCTACACTCACCGTACAAACAAAGGCCACCATCAGTACCCAGCCGGCGGATCAGGCCGTCTGTGGCGGGTCGGCGGCTTCTTTCAGTGTTACAGCGGCAGGGACCAATCTGAGTTATCAGTGGCAATCGTCCTCAGACGGAACGACCTGGACGAATGTAATCAATGGGACTTCGGGAATATTGGAACTTTCAAACGTTCAGGTTGCTCAAAGTGGAACGGAATACCGCGTGATTCTCAGCAGTGCTTGCAGTAATATAACATCTGATATGGCAACATTAACTGTCAATGAGAATGCAGCCATTACTGCTCAGCCGCAAAATCAGTCAGTTTGTGAAAATGGAGATGTAACTTTTAGTGTAGCAGCCACCGGGACGAAGACAAGCTATCAATGGCAGTCCTCTGCGGACGGGACCAACTGGGACAATGTGACAGACGGGACAGATCCGACTTTGAATCTTTCAAGTATTCCAGCCTCAGACAATGGAATAAAATATCGTGTGCTTGTAAACAGTGTTTGTATGACCGTAGCATCCGATGTGGTAATATTAACTGTCAATCCGTTGCCTGATATAGCGATAACTGCCGATAAGGCTAATCCTGTTTCTAAAGGAGATGAAGTCAATCTTGCTGCTGCCGGTGCCGATACGTATCAATGGAAGTTTGTTCCGGGTATTGAGGGTGGACAAAATAATGCCATTCTGCAGGTACGGCCTACAGAAAATGAAACCTATCACGTTACCGGTACTACGGCTGCCGGATGCAGCGCACAGAAAGATTATGCTGTGCAAATAGCCACAGATTATAATCTCATAGCCAATAACATTGTTACTCCTAACGGAGATGGCATTAATGATACCTGGTTCATTAAGAATATTGATGTATATCCCAACAACGAGGTCATGATTTTTGACCGTTCAGGAAGAATGATTTATTACAAGAAGAATTATGATAACCAGTGGAATGGTACGATTAACGGATCTCTGCTACAGGAAGGAACCTATTATTATGTCTTTAAAGTGGATGGAGGCAAGAAGATATTTAAAGGATTCATCGAATTGATAAGATAAAAGAAAGAAACGCTCAATATGTAATAACGGAAGCTGGTTGAATATTAAAAAGTGATAACCTTTATGATTATTTAACCATTATGCCATAGGTTGATGGGGCAATAAAGCCATGCAGCCATAAAATCATAAAACAATGAAAATACTTTTAGGGTTATATCAAAAAATATTTTTCTTTCTGGCGGCAGGATTTACCCTGCTTGTAAATTGCCATCCGGCAGTCGCCCAATCCGTCGGGAGAACGGCCCAGGAAATTGATCCTTTTGAAAGCCAATATTTTATCAACCGGTATATTGCCAATCCGGCAATGGCTGGTATGGATTCCACCCTGAATCTGAATATGACCTATCGCCAGCAATATCAGGAATTACCCGGCGCACCGGTTACAGAAGCATTTACAGCCGATGGTGCTCCCGGCAAACGGGTAGGCCTTGGACTGATTGCATTCAATGATAAAGCCGGACTGCTCACAACCACGCGCTTTGCGCTCACCTATGCTTATCATTTGCCTGTTGGACAATGGGGAGAGCAGTTACATTTCGGCATTTCCGGTGTTTATGAGCACGTGAACCTCGATCCGAAGGGAATTGTAGGAAGCGGGCCTGATCCGGTTGTAGCGGAGTTCAACGATCGTAAAAATGTTTTCGAAGTTGATTATGGTATGGCGTACACCGACTCGCACGTCACCGTCCAGGGGTCATTAACTAATCTCATAGGGTATTTCAAAAAATTCAATAGTGATAATGCCGGAGCTTCCACCTTTTATTTAGCTGCCGCCTATAAATTCACCTTTGACGGTATGGTTAATTCTATTGAGCCGGAAACGTGCCTTCGTGGGGTAAAAGAATATAATAGCATTGTAGATGCGGGTGCTAATCTTACTATGTTCAAAAATATCTTCAACATTTACGGGATGATCCATAGCAGCGGGAATTTCAGTGTAGGAGCCGGCTTGAATTACAAGTCCATTCTATACCTTCAGGGCTCTTATCTGTCGCAAACATCCGGGCTACGAAATTATACTAATGGTAATTATGAAATAGACATTCGGATTTCGCTTTTCAGAAAGAAATGAATTGTTTTGTTGTTCACCCTTCGATCATTTACAATAGGCAAGGGTGTGATTATGAGGCTCAACTGTGGCGTCCCCGGCTCTTCTCTATCTTCTTTAGGATGAATATTTTAACTTCAGAATTCCTTACCCATAATGAAAAATCAATACTTTCAGGCTATTGGCTCGCAAAATGAAATTGCGGAAATCAGTAACATTTTTCTCAACGTCATCTTTTAGCTCTTTCTCATCTTTTA
>SCQV01000102.1 GCA_004299085.1 Chitinophagaceae bacterium
ATTCCGGTTGAATTACCGCTCATTTGACATGAGCAACTATCACATGTTTTTTGCCATGCTTAATTTCAGCACGGTTTCTAATGATATAGTGAACTCAAGCATGTACAACAATTCCGGCCAACAGACAACACAGTATGTTAATGCCGGCGGAAATTATACAGGCAATGCCTTCATCACGGCCGGCCTTCCGATTAAAGACAGCAAGAATATGATCAATTCCCGGACGTCTTTTAATTTCGGAAGGGATGTGAGCTTTATTAATGCTGCCAAAAGTATCGCCAAAACGTGGAGCATCACGCAAGGTTTGGATTTTAATTATGCATATAAAGAATTATTTGATTTTCGTCTTTCAGGAAGTGTGAATTACAATAACGCCATCTATTCATTGCAAAAGAACCTGAATACAAATTATTTTAATTATGAAGGTTCCCTGGATTTCAATGTCAACCTTCCGGCTCATTTTATGATACAAACAGATTTCGATTATACAGCCAATACAGGAAGGGCGGCTGGCTATAATCAAAATATTGCTATGTGGAATGCATCAGTTCAAAAGTATATATTGCCTAAGCAACAAGTTTTAATTAAGCTGCAGGCGTATGATATCTTAAACCAGCATGCCAGCATTACCCGGAATATTACTGCTAACTACATTGAAGATGTGCGCACCAATGTGATACCGCAATATTTTATGCTCAGCTTCACGTATTTCCTGAACAAATTTCCTGGTAATGAAAATCAAAGAGGAACGCGCGGATTCTTTTTCAGGCCGGACAGATTTCATGGAAGAGGCTAAAAACGATACGGAATATTTATGAGTCATTATAAGAAGATGGCTGCCATCTTAATAGTTATTTTTATAGTTGGCATCATGAAGATTCAGGCGCAGAGCATGGATTCTCAGATACAATCTCCCGAGACAGATAGCGGCCTTTTAAGAAAACCGTCATCCCTGCCGGCTGCCCCACAGAAAGATTTGACAGATGTCATCGTTAAATTACTGGATATTAATCATGGTGTTCGAACAGATACCGCAAATAATAGCAGCCATAAAGTTCATATTTCTGCCGTCCCCGCAGCAGGTTATACCATGCTGACCGGCCTGGCCGGGATCATCGCTGCCAATGGCGCATTCAATATCGGAGGTCCAACCGCGTCTAATATTTCCACTATCCTCACAAGCATTACCTATTCACAATATAAGCAAATAATCTTACCGCTGCAGGCCAATATCTGGACGCTTCATAATAAATATAATATTTCAACCGACTGGCGTTACCTGAATTATCCATCCTACACTTATGGATTAGGCGGACGGTCTAAGTTGAGTAATGTGGACAGCATTGATTATTCTTATGTCAGATTCTACCAGACAGTATCAAGGTATATCGCCCCCAATTTGTATGCTGGTATTGGATTTGACTATGACTATTTATGGAATATCGTAGAAACAAACCCCACTGCCGGGAAAAAAACCACCTTTGAAAGATATGGATATACCCCAACGGAAGTGGCCTCTGGGGTAACATTTAATCTTTTGTATGATGCCAGAAAAAATTCTATTAATCCGGATCAAGGTTATTTTGCCCATGTTGTTTACCGTTCTAATTTCACCTTTTTGGGAAGCAGCAATGACTGGAGTTCTGTCCAGATTGATTTACGCCATTACATCAGGCTCCCGGCTTCTTCGGATAATGTGCTGGCATTTTGGAATTTTGACTGGCTCACGGTGGGTGGTAAGACTCCCTATCTGTTATTGCCTTCCACAGGATGGGATCCTTATAACAATACCGGAAGAGGATATGTACAGGGACGGTTCAGAGGAAAAGATATGGTTTATCTTGAGAGCGAATACCGTTTTGGTATTACCCGCAATGGACTGTTGGGCGGGGTGGTATTTGCAAATGCGGAATCTTTTTCAAAAAAGCTTTATAAGGAGGGTAATATAATAAATCCGGGCGCGGGTTTGGGTATCCGGTTAAAGGTGAATAAATTCTCCAAAACCAATCTGGCATTAGATTATGGATTCGGTTTGGAAGGCTCTCGTGGCTTCGCTGTGAATCTGGGAGAGGTGTTTTAAGCCTCCTACAAAGTACACAAACCTGCCAGGCGGCAAAGGTGGGATTTTCTTAGTGATCTTAGCGGGATCCATTTATATCGTCATTCACAATAAAAATGCCCGGCAGCTATTCATGAGAAACCGACGAAAAGAAGGTAATAAGGTCAGGATATATTAACTATCGCCGTTCTCTACTAAGGTTGATTTTCTGCCATTAAAAAGAAAAAGCTGCTTTAAAGAAAAACTCACAATAAGAGTTAGCAATAGAAATCACCTTCTAATTCCAGAATTACATGTTCTTGCGAAAATGGAATCTGATTCCATTTCTACAATATATTGCAAAAATGGAATTATACTCCAGAATTACATATTTTTGCAAAAATGGGATTGTTATGCTTTTGATTAAAAGGCAAATATTAGGTGAGGCCAAACTGCTGGCTTCCCAGTTCAGGGCCATCAGCCTTATAGGGCCAAGGCAGAGTGGTAAAACCACCTTGAGTAAATGGGTCTTTGGGGAGAAGCCATATATTAATTTTGAGATTCCCACCGTTCAGGCGGAGGTGGAAGAGGACACCGGTGCTTTTTTAAAGAAATATCCAAAGGGTGCCATCCTCGATGAAGTGCAACGGGTTCCTGATATCTTTCGTCATCTGCAGGTAATGCTGGATAACAATAAGTTAAGAGGACAGTTTATTCTGACCGGTTCTAATAATTTTCTGCTACAAGAGCATATTTCCCAGTCGCTGGCGGGCAGAATCGGCTATTTGCAACTATTACCACTTTCTTACAGTGAGTTGCAAAATGCGGGGCTTGCCACTGACAACATATATAAACAAATATTGACGGGTGGCTATCCTGAAATATGGGATCAGAAGCTGTTACCTGAAAAATGGATGAGCGCTTATGTACAAACTTATGTACAGCGTGATGTGAGGTTGCTTCGTAATATCACTAACCTGGGGAGCTTTACACGCTTTTTAATGATATGTGCTAATTATGCCGGTCAATTAATTAACCGGGATGACATGGCAAGAAATATTGGTGTGGATACCAAAACCATCCAGGCCTGGATGGGCGTACTGGAAAGCAGCTTTATCCTTTATTTGTTGCAACCGTGGTACCGCAATCTGAATAAGCGGATCATCAAATCGCCGAAGCTTTATTTTTATGACACCGGATTACTCTGTCACTTACTGGGTATTTCTTCCCAGGCTGCTTTACAGAAGCATCCGTTATACGGTTCCATTTTTGAGAATTGGATTATTACAGAGATAAAAAAGAACCGTTTTAATGAAGGCATCAATGGGCCA
>SCQV01000004.1 GCA_004299085.1 Chitinophagaceae bacterium
GCTGCTTCAAAACCCACTCTTCCTTTTATTCCTATGATGGTATCGCCTACATGAATATCGCGGCCAATACCAAAGGGAGCTGCTATCTTTTGCAATTCTTTAATGACATCCGTTGGATGCGAAAGACTTTTCTCGTTGATTCCCTTTAACTCACCTTTTTCAAAATACAAAGTAACATCTTCCGGTTTTGTTTTTGAAACCTGAGATGGGAAGGCATCTTCAGGCAGGAATTTATCTGAAGTCAACGTTTCTTTCCCACCCACGGAAGTACCCCAAATGCCTTTATTGATGGAGTACTGTGCTTTGGCAAAGTCCATCTTCACGCCTTTAGACTGCAGATATTTTATTTCTTCTTCACGGCTTAACTTCAAATCCCGTATAGGAGTAATGATTTCCACGCCCGGTATCATGATATGAAAAATCATATCAAAGCGAACCTGGTCATTTCCTGCGCCGGTGCTCCCATGAGCGACAGCATCTGCTTTTATTTCTTTTGCATATTGTGCTATTGCCAATGCCTGGCTCATTCGCTCCGCACTCACACTTAAAGGGTAGGTATTGTTCTTTAAAACATTTCCGAAAATCAGGTATTTAATGACTTTATCATAATAATCTTTCACCGCATCCACCGTCTTATGACTTTTTACACCCAGCGAATAGGCCTTTTTCTCAATTTGTTCCAGATCATCTTTTGTAAAACCGCCGGTATCCACAATGATAGAATGTACCTCATATCCTTTTTCTTCCGTCAGGTATTTTACACAATAAGAGGTATCCAAACCTCCGCTAAATCCAAGAACTACTTTTTTCATTATACGACTATTAAATTTAAACAAAGATTCAGAAAAAGAAAAATTTCTTTTTTACCGGCGTTCTACCATTCTGCGAAAGATCCTCTTTCTTTTTTCCTTTTAATAACACATACCGTTTATAACGTATCCATCTTTCAAATAATTTATAATTCCCCTTAAAATGGCGTTTTTTCTTCCGTCGGACATTTCCACTGGGAGTTACGACTACTTTCACTTCCGGCTCCGGTGTGGTCACTTTATTTTCTTTTTTAGCAGGATCATACAGCATGGCAGTGCAAAAGCAGTTCTTTCTGCCTTTACTCATCAGAGTCGGGTAATTTACACAACTCTGGCAACCTTTCCAGAATTCATCATCATCCGTCAGCTCTGAGTAAGTGACCGGTTCGTATCCCAGTTCTGAATTAATCTTCATGACTGCCAGTCCGGTGGTTAACCCGAATATTTTTGCATCCGGATATCTTTGCCTGGACAGCTCAAAAATTTTATGTTTAATTTCTTTAGCTACCCCTTGTCCTCTAAATTCAGGGGAAACAATCAAGCCTGAGTTAGCTACGAATTTTTCATGTCCCCAGGCTTCAATATAACAAAAGCCCACCCATTCGCCGCCGGGAGTAACCGCAATGACGGCTTTCCCTTCTTCCATTTTTTTACTCACATACTCAGGCGAGCGCCGGGCAATGCCTGTTCCCCGTTTTTCGGCTGAAGAAGCCATTTCTTCAGTAATAAGGGTGGCGTATTTTTTATCATCGGCATTAGCTGCACGAACGATATATTTTTTTTCAGAGTCCACTTTTATAGTAAGATAAAAGATAAATGTAAAAAGATTATTGCAAAGAGATAAGATTGATATTAATCACCCAAAGTCCGGGGATACAAAATATCAACCCGAACCACGGCATCAGCCTAAAAGATGCCGGATATCAGATACGAGGTCGTCGGGAAAGATAACAGAAAATGTTAACCCCAAAAGGAATGTTGTTTCCTTCGAGTGAAGGATGTCTCGCAATTTGTGCAATATGGGTTAATGTTCTTTTCAACTTCAGTTCTGTGTTAAAAAGTGATAAAAACTAATTCTGTTTTGAATTAGCTGCAAAGCTATAACAAAGTTTTTTTAATTTGTCGAAAAAACTTTGAAAAAACGCTGTTTTTTACAAATCTTTATAAAAAACATCAGGATTTGTCGTTCCGTTTTGGCCTAATCAGGAATATAACCGGCGTTCGGATGTATTGCATCTTGAGATAATGGTGCTTACCTTCTATCTTTTCACGTCTCACCGCTTGTGATCTTCGTTCTCACTCCACGACCAACGTCTGTATAGAGTGCGGCAGGCTTACCGTTTGTGCGGCTTGTCCTTTTATCCACAAATAATAAGGCAATTTTTCATTAGTCAAATTGAGAACGACTACGGCGAGCTTTCCATCGGGATTGATAAAAGCGGTGGTCAGTAAACCGTCTGTATCAGAGGAACTGATGACGCGTTTGGCGCCCGGACGAATGAATTTTGAAAAATGACCAATATAATAATAAGAGTTCATATAGTACAGTTTACCGGTCGCCGTATCCGCGTGAATAGGAGCAAAACAATAATTACCCACATGATTAGGTCCGCCGCGTTGATTTAATAAAATATTCCAGTCGCACCAGCCTACAGCGCCATTATTGAAATCATGTACCATGGATTCTCCGTATTTTTCTCCCCAGTGCCAGGCATAAATGCTGTCTAAATTAAAAGGGTAGTTACAACCTTCCGTAAATAAAAGATGTGTTTTAGGAAAAGCTTCCTGAACCCGTTTTACATTCTCGAAATTGTTCATCACATACCAATGAAAACCAACGCCCCATACATATTTAGCCGATTCCGGATCATTGAGCGTTATACTGGCGCGTTGATACATTAATCCACGGTTATGGTCCCATATAATTATCTTTTTATCCTTCATCCCGTCTTTCCAAAAAGTGGGTCCGAGCGCGTTTTTTACAAAATCTCTTTCTTCATCTGCCGTATAAATGCAGGATTCCCATGTCTGGTTTGCCATCGGCTCATTTTGTACCGTGACGCCCCATATATCCACACTATCCTTTTTATACGCCTGGATGAATTTCACAAAATAATTAGCCCATGTTTGATAATATTTTGGCAGTAAATGCCCGCCGTGCAGCATATTATCATTGTCCTTCATCCATGCGGGAGGACTCCACGGACTGGCGAAGATAGTCATCTTGCCTCCTGCTTCGTTGGTAGCAGCCTTTATCAAAGGGATGCGGTATTTTTCATCATGTTTTATGCTGAAAGTATTCAGCGAAGTGTCGTCATTGCTGACATAAGTATAGCTTTCGCTGGAAAAGTCACAACTGTTGATTTGTGTTCTGGCGAGTGTATATCCAATACCTTTTACGGGATCATAATAGTCCTGCAATATTTCCTGCTGCTCATTTTTTGGTAATTGGTAAAAGGTTTCTGAGGCTGCATCTGTGATGGCTCCGCCAATGCCTAACATGGTTTGAAAGGTATGAGCAGGATCAACAAAAATACAAGGCTGTGATTCCTGCGGCTGGCCTAAATATTTGAAATGCAAAGTATCCGTAATGCTTAGGCGGTCATTTGTATTTTCCGCAGTGGTATAAACGACCACTTGTTTACTGGCAGCCGAATACGATGTATCAGCAGTT
>SCQV01000103.1 GCA_004299085.1 Chitinophagaceae bacterium
TATATGATTAAATCCTTGTAGCTATCTTTGCGTCACAAATCAGCACATAATGGTCGAAAAACAATTACTCTTTGTTGATATGGATGGTGTATTGGTAAATTTTTATGGCGGTGTAAAAGGCTATTACCCCGAATTCGATAGTTATCCGGAAGAAAGGCAACGGGAAATTACCGCAGAACTAAGCGCTAAACACGGTTTTTTTATTGCCCTGGAACCTATACCGGGAGCCATTTCCGCCTTCAAAAGACTTTCGGAAAAATATGATACCTATATCCTTTCTACTCCCGACTGGAATGGTGTCAATTCGTGGACAGAAAAACGGATATGGGTGGAGCAGCATTTAGGTAATGCAGCATACAAAAGACTTATTTTAACGCATAATAAAGGATTGTTTACCGGCAGGGCTTTAATTGACGACAGGCTGCGCAACGGAGTGGATAATTTTAAAGGAGAGCATATTCATTTCGGCACTGAAAAATTTCCAGACTGGAAAGCGGTGCTGGAATATCTGATGTAGAGGGAATTTTTTAAAGCCGCCTAAAATGCAGAATGGCTTTCACCTCAATCTAAAGATATAAGATTAAGCCGGTCCCCCCACGGATTCTCCTTCTTGTGGAATTTATAAAAATCTGCATCCTTTTTGCAGGAAAGAGTTACTTTCAATCATGATTTACAATTGATTCTTATGAAATGCTTCATGCTCATTTTATCCTTTACGTTATTGTTTATGCATAAAAATGCTTTTTCCCAACAATTATCCGGCTATGAAAAAGACTGGGAGAAAGTTGCATCCCTTGAAAAACAAGGGCTTTACCGCCAGGCATGGAATGAAGTAAATTCCATTTATACGACGGCAGTAAAACAGCACGATGATCAGCAGCAAATCAAAGCGCTGATATATCAGTTAAAATACCGGGAACGCATAGAGGAAAATGCAACTGTCAATAATATCCAGGAAGTGGATTCATTAGCGAAAAATACCCAGGGCATTCCAAAAGCCATTTTGCAAAACATGCTGGCGGAGATGTATTACTGGTATGTGCAATCAAAACGGTATCAGTTATATAACCGCATTACTTCGTCTGCCGAAAAAGAAAATGATATCACCACCTGGAGCCTGACTCATTTTTATGATGAGATAGCCTCTTTATACAAAGCCTCTTTAAGCAATGAAGCCGATTTGAAAAAAATAAGATTGTCTTCACTGGAAATCATCGTAGATACAGGTAAAAATACAGTTAAATTGTGGCCCACTCTATACGATTTACTGGCGCATCGGGCATTAAATTATTTTACAGGTGAAGAACAATATGTCATTCATCCTGCAGTACATTTTATTATTGAGCAGCCTATATCATTTGCTGATCCGGGGCAATTTATACATGCAAATTTTCAATCATCCGATTCCTCTTCACTTCAGTTATATGCATTGCATTTATATCAGCAATTAATGGCTTTTCATCTTCATGATAAAAATACAGATGCTTTGATGGATATAAGTATGGAACGGCTGCAATACGTGTATCGTAAAGCAGTGATGTCAGATAAGGACAGCCTGTATATGTCCGCCCTGGAAAGAATTATTCAAGGTTCTTCCGGGAATGCGGCTATTGCAATGGCTTCTTATCTGTTGGCAAATTATTATATCCAACAGGGCACTTTATATGATCCATTTTCTCATCCGGAAAACCGTTATGACCTAAAAAAGGCAGTGGAGATTTGTAATAGTGTTGCTGCAAAGCCGGTTACTTTCGGAAGCATAAAGTGTCAGATATTAAAATCTGAAATTCGTAACCCTTATATATCCGTAGAGGCTGAACAAGTCAATGTTCCCGAAAAGCCATTTCGTGTGCTGATTAAATATAAGAATGCTTCGCATTTGTATTTTCGTTTAGTAAAGTTATCGAACGATCCGAGAACAGTTTTTGCGGAAAGATATAAAGGGAAAGAGTATACTTTATCATTACCGGTTTATCGTCAGTGGGAACAGGTTTTCCCTGATCCAAAAGATTATCAACCTCATGGAGCGGAAATGAAAGTGGAGGGATTGCCTGTCGGCAGATATACATTGATTGTGTCGGCCAATAAACGTTTTTCCAAAGGAAAAATGCCTGTGGAAAGTGTAGAGTTTTTTGTGTCTGATATCAGTTATATCCATAATAATGATGGCGGGTTTTTGGTTTTGAATAGGGAAACAGGAGAACCATTAAACGGAGCAAAAATCACTTTATGGAAAACAGTGTATAATGCCACCACGCGGCGGAATGAATTAGAAAGAGCCGGAGATTATACTCCAAACCGGCAGGGATTTTTTCAGGTAAAAGCTGCAAAAGATTATCCGGGTCTAATGCCTGAGATAACAGTGGACGGCGACCATCTTTTTATCGGCCAACCGCAATATATTCCTTATGTATCTTCAGAAAATAAAGTGAAAGATACACTGATGGAAAAGACCTATCTTTTTACAGACCGTTCCATTTACCGGCCGGGACAAACCATTTACTTTAAGGGGATCACTTTTAATTTTAATCCTGCTACGCATCAGAGCGAAGTGAGTAAGGATAAAAAGGAAACCGTTTATTTATATGATGCCAATAATCAAAAAGCGGATTCATTACAATTAACAACGAATGATTTCGGATCGATTGCCGGTTCATTCCTATTGCCAACCGGTTTACTGAACGGACAAATGCATATAGAAATAAAAGATCAGGATGTGTATAATTATTTTTCGGTAGAAGATTATAAACGCCCCACATTTTATTTACAATGGGATACCAGTTCGCATCCATATAGCCTGGGTGATAATGTTTCAGTCAAAGGAAGCGTGATCGCCTACAGTCAGGCTGTGATGGAGGGTGCTATTGTAAAGTACCAGGTTACCAGGAATACAAGGACAAGATTTCCCTATCCACCTTTTGGAAGAATGCTTACAACCGCATTACCTGCTGCCAGGCAAGCCACCATCACACAAGGCGAAACCAAGACAGATGATAAAGGAAATTTTGAGATTACCTTTCCTGCCATCCCTGACGAATCTGTGGACAGCAGCCAACATCCGGTATTTATTTATGCTGTTTCTGTGGATGTAACGGATATAAATGGAGAAAGCCACCATTTCAATTATGAATTGCCTTTAGGTTATACTTCTTTGCAGCTTCAAATTGAAGGAGCGGATAAAGTAAATCTTTTGATGACAGATACTATTCATATCAGCAGCACTAATTTGTCCGGTAAAGTTACACCAGTGAGTGCCGGTATTCATTTTTATCCTTTGAAATCACCTGACAGATTTATTCGACCCCGTTACTGGCTGCAACCGGATGAATTTATTTTAAGCAAGAAGGAATACCTGCAATATTTCCCTCATGATGAATATCAAGATGAAAGCAATCCTGAATCATGGGAAAAATTACCGGCTGTTTTAAATCTGCATCAGGAAGTTTCTGAAAACACGGCAGTTGTTCTTCCTGTAAATAAACTAAAGCCGGGATGGTATGCTATAGAAGTAACCGGCAAAGATGAACATGGAAAGTCAGTATCGGCTACAAAATATATTCAAGCATATAACCCGGAAAGTAAAAAGCCGGTATTTCATGAGCCTTTATGGATCAGTAAAAATGATATGACTGCACAACCCGGCGATAAAGTATCCTGGTATGTTTCGTCCGATCAGCCGGTAAATGTGATTGAACAACCCGAATCTTTAGCGGGGGCGGGGGATTTAGCAAGCGCCTCTTTAAACAATGAGATCAATCTAAAAACTATTCAGGTAAATGAAGCTGACCATGGTGGAATCATTTATCATTATATGACCGTAAAGGATAACCGTTTGTTCACACAAACCGTAACTATACAAGTTCCGTGGACTAATAAGCGACTGGAAATACAGTACGAGACTTTTAGGGACAAATTATTACCTGGTTCTTCAGAAGAATGGAAAATGAAAATCACGGGGGAAGGTGGACAAAAAGTTTCTGCTGAATTATTAGCCTCCATGTATGATATATCACTGGATGCTTTCAGACTAAATCAATGGCAACTGCCGGATATTTATCCGGATGTTTCAGGAAGGATTTCCTGGGCGGGAGACAGGAACTTCAATGATGTAGGTTCAACCGTTGTTTCTTTCAATAAGCCGGTGAATTATCCTCCTTATGAAAAGATATACCCTTCAATGAAATGGTTCGGGTATTCACCTGGAGGATTTTCACCTCACGGGGTTTATTCCTATGCAATGTCTGAAACACCATCTCCGTCTAAATCTAAGGTAGGAAACGACCACATCGTGGAGAAGAGAATTGCGGGGATCTCCGAAGATACGACTGCCGGAAATTCTCTTCAAAGTGAATTACAAAATATTTCTCCCAGAACAAATTTCAATGAAACGGCTTTCTTCTTCCCTCAGTTGCATACCGATGATAGTGGCAATGTAATATTTTCGTTTACCATGCCGGAAGCATTGACCAAGTGGAAGTTGATGATGTTTGCTAATACAAAAGATATGCAGTTTGCTTATTCGGATAAAGAAGTGGTTACACAAAAACCACTAATGATACAAGCCAATGCACCTCGTTTTGTAAGACAGGG
>SCQV01000104.1 GCA_004299085.1 Chitinophagaceae bacterium
CAGGCAATCCTTATCGCTTCTTTTCTGTTTGTAACGGATACGCATTTCTTTTTCATGGTTAAAGGAACGCCTGCTTCCATTTCACGAATGATAGTATCCGGATCTTCACTTCTTGGATTGTCAGAAGTAAAGATGATCTTGTCGCTGTATTGTGCAGCCACTTCACCCATGACAGGCCTTTTGGTTTTATCTCTGTCACCACCGCATCCTGCCACCGTAATCATTTGTTCGTGGCCCTGTCTCAGATTTTTAATGGTTGTCAAAACATTGAGCAACGCATCAGGAGTATGTGCATAATCAACGATCCCTATAATATGTTTTTTGGGTGAAACTATGTAATCGAAGCGGCCTTCGGCTCCTGTTAAAGCGCTCAGATGTTGCAATACTTCTTTTTCCTCTTTCCCCAGTAAAACAGCCGAGCCATATACGGCCAATAAATTGTACGCATTGAATTCTCCGATTAATCTGAAATGTACTTCTTCGCCATCCACGTTCATAATCAATCCGCTCAGATTATTTTCAAGGATACTTCCCTTAAAGTCTGCCATGTTTTTCAAGGCATAAGTCACTTTTTTTGCATGGGTATTTTGCAGCATCACGCTCCCATGCTTATCATCGAGATTAGTTAATGCAAATGCCGTGGCGGGCAACCCGTCGAAGAAAGATTTTTTCACCCGCAGATATTCTTCAAATGTTTTATGATAATCTAAATGATCATGGGTAATATTTGTGAAAATACCTCCCGCAAAATGTAAACCGGAAATACGTTGCTGATGAATCGCATGAGAGCTTACTTCCATGAAAGCATATTGACAACCTTTCTTTACCATTTCAGCCAGCAGGGAGTTAATCGTAATGGCATCGGGGGTGGTGTATGCAGCAGGAATTATTTCATCGTTGATGCGGTTGGATACCGTTGACAGCAGTCCGCAGGAATAACCTAACGAACGAAATAGTTTGAACTGCAAAGTAGCGACGGTAGTTTTGCCATTGGTTCCTGTTACGCCGGTTAATAGGAGCTTCTCAGACGGATTATCATAAAAGTTGGCGGCAATGATACCACAGGCTTCAGCAGCATCAGCCACTTTAACATAAGTCACCTGCTTGTAATTCCAATCCGGCATTTCTTCACAGATGACTGCAACAGCTCCTTTTTCAATAGCACTTTCAATGAATTGATGTCCATCGGTATGCACTCCTTTGTAGGCAATGAACACATTGCCCTGAACCACCTTACGTGAATCAATGGAAAGCCCGTTTACTTCCATATCGGTATTGCCGGCGAGCGCTATGCTTCTTACCTTGTATAATATGTTTTGCAATATAGCCATCAGCTTAATTGAATTGCGATACTGTTATCTTTTCCAACAGTCTGTCCCGGAGGAAGCGACTGATTGGTGACTTTTCCTTTGCCCTGAACCGTCACTTTTAATCCCGCGCTTTCCAACAGGTATAATGCATCTTTCAGTCCCATTCCCTTTACATCCGGCACTAACCCTTTCGGAGTTTCCACCGGCTTCAGGTAAATATGTTGATTATTGATTGTGGCATTGGCATAAGGTTGTGGAACGTTGCCGGCAGAAACGGGTAAATCAAGCTTTGTTAAAATAGCTTTTAATTCATCTGTTGATCCGACTTTAATTTGCAGGGTGCTGTCAAAAACCGGGCGGGATTGCTGTGGAACCTGCTTTTCAAAATCAAGCGCATAAAGCTTATCTGCAATAGCTTTAAATACCGGCGCCGCCACCGAAGCTCCGTAAATGTGGGCAGCATGGGGCTTGTTCAGGATAGTTATAATAATAGAATACATCGGATGGTCGGCAGGAAAATATCCTGCAAAAGTTGCCTGATAAATATGATCTGCGTAACCGTGCCTGCCATTGGCAACCTGTGCAGTCCCTGTTTTTCCGGCTATTTTGTAATAAGGATTATCCAATGCTTTATGAGCCGTCCCCTCTTTTGATTCCACCACACCTTCCAGGCATGATTGGACCTGTTTTAGCACAGTATCCGAGCAGATCCTGGGATTTAAAACGACCGGGTCAAATTGTTTGATGACCTTCCCATATTGCTCAATGGAGCTTACTAAATAAGGTTTCATCATGACGCCATTGTTAGCTACTGCATTGTATAATGTCAGTAACCTGATGGGAGTTTGCAATACTTCATATCCGATGCTCATCCATGGTAATGCAGTGTTACTCCATGTTCTGCTTTGCGGGGTTACAATAACGGGTTTCACTTCACCTGCTATGTCAATACCTGTTTTCTGATCGAGTCCTAACTTTTTAAGATCCTCTACAAATTTTTGCGGGTTATTATTATAATAGGTATAGGCCATTTTTGAAAAACCTACATTGGAACTCATTTCAAGCGCTTCTTTCACGCTTACCACTTCGGTGGGATGATTCTCCGCATCATGCATGATACGGTTTCCAAAACGGTAATCCGTGCTGATCTCAATAGGTGAATTGATGGTCACATAATGATCATTCAATAAAGACAGCAATGTGGCAAGCTTAAATACCGAACCGGGTTCGGCAGCATCCGCAATCGCATAATTATAATCTTCCACATAGCTTCCATCGGGCTGGCGCCCCAAATTGGCAATAGCTCTTATCTTTCCGGTTTTTACCTCCATCACCACACAAGTGCCGTGTGTAGCCTCGTTACTTACCAATTCATTATATAAAGCATTCTCCGCGATATCCTGGATGTTGACATTAATATTGGTAACAATATCCTTTCCGTTTTCCGGGTCTATCTGATAACCTTCCAGCGGAATATATACCCCCCCCGCTATGCGCTGCATCAGCCTTTTACCATCAGTGCCTTTCAGGTAATTGTTATAAGTGGCTTCCAATCCGATATTCGGTGCATTATCTCTCCAAAGCCCAATGGTTCTGTTCGCCAATAATCCAAAAGGATTAATACGTTTTTCAACCTGATCTGCAATCATCCCGCTGCTGTTCCTTCCAAGACAGAAGAGCGGAAAGTTTCTTAAAATATCGTATTGTTCAAAAGTGATATTCCTTTTCAAAAGGAAGTAACGATCTTTACTCCGGTATCCTCTTTCAAGGAGCTGCTTGTAACGGGTTGCTGATTTATCCCTGAATAGCATGGAAAGACAGTACGATAACGAATCAATATTCTTTTTGAATTTTTCACCGTTATTTTCCCTTAATCCATCTGCCATAAAATCCATGTGAATATCAAAATAAGGGATAGACGTGGACAACATTCTACCGTCTGCGGAAAAGATAGTGCCACGTTCCGCATCTATAGTCATATAGCGGTCATGGAGGCTGTCTGCCATGCTGCGCCAGTAATTTCCATCCACCTGCTGAATGAAAAATATTTTAACCAATATAACCGCTGCCACAGCAATTATACACAGATAGCATAAATACACTCTCCATAATATGTCCTTCTTCGGTTCCATCAATCGCTGATATATTATTGATCCTTTTTTGATTGAATGTTTAACGGTGGCCTTTCAGGCACCTGCAAACCGTAATTCGATACTCCTTGTGAAACTTCACTCATTTTGCTGCGAAGCATCAGATCTGATTTGGCATCTATATAGCGCCAGTTCAGCTCTTTTACTTCCTTATCTAATTTATTGATTTCCCGGATGTTTTTTACGGCATAATGGCCGTTAGCGATGTACAATAAAGCAATCAGTGACAGAAATAAAATAAAGGGCAGATTCTTTACTACCCATTCATAATTGATATGTGGACGCCAGTCCCGCTTCTCTTTCGGTTCTTCAATAAATGCCTGCTCTATTTTATTTTCGGACATGGTTTTTCTTAGTTGAAAGGTCTTAATATTTTATTAAAAAGTTATGTCATGGGCGATATTCAACATTCGACATTGATTCGACACTC
>SCQV01000105.1 GCA_004299085.1 Chitinophagaceae bacterium
ACGTGTACATCGCTCTTATATTGTTTCTTTAAAGGCTATTACAGCCGTGTTCGGGAACACCATTGAAATAGACAAGCATCAACTGCCCATTGGAGCAAATTACAAAGACGCGGTGATGGGGAAAATTAAATAAACGCCGCCGGCCAATATTATTTGCGGAGATTAAGTCGTTTATTCTCCGCAAAAAATGCGGAGAATAAATATTTATCAGCAGCCGGAATGGCCCGAGTTCACCTGGAAAATGGACATGCTTTCACCTTTGCTTGGAGAAGTGAAGTTGCTGCAGGGGTATTTATCCGACCGTATGGATGCCTTATGATTTTCTTTAAAAGATGAAGCGGTGTTGCAAACACTGACAACGGAAGTGGTTAAATCTTCGGAGATTGAAGGAGAAAACTGGATGCAGAAGTACCAGCTATAGGTTGATATATTAGTTAACCGATTAATTCCTGCTACTCACCGATGACTCATTGATTAACGAAAGTAGTGTTACCATCTTTGTGTTTCTAATCTGATGAAGTATAACAAACTTTCCTTACATAATTATAGCATGAAACCACTCATCGTCCTCATAGCAGCATTTGTTATTTCTTTAGTAGTCACGTTTTTGTTCGGAGGAAATATGGATTATACCCTTTCCGGAAATATTGCTATGTGTATCATGTTGTGGTTTACAGCTATCGGACATTTTGCTTATAAAAAAGGAATGGTTATGATGATGCCGGGTTTTATTCCGTTTAAAACAAGTCTTGTATTTGCCACAGGAATTCTGGAATGTGTTTTAGGAATGGGTCTCCTCTTTATTCATATTAGAATGATAGCTTCCTGGATTTTGATATTATTTTTTATATTGATTCTACCTGTCAATATCCATGCAGCTATAAAAAGAGTGGATTATCAAAAGGGAAATTTTGAAGGGAAAGGAATCAGCTATTTATGGTTCAGAATACCTTTGCAAATAATTTTTATTGTATGGGTTTGGTATTTCGGAGTGGGATATTTTTTATAACAGGGCATCTTTAAAAAAAATTTATGTCTATTTTACCACAATGGTCACAAACCTGCCTGACGGGTAGGCAGGGGACGTACAAAGTCCACAAAGTAGAAGTAGTTTTTAAAGATGCTCACTAATCATTCATCATGCAACTTACGGAAGCCATAGAATTAATAAGGACTAACTATTTAGAAGAACAGAAAAAATCTTCTGTCTGGGCAGATTTAGGATGTGGTTCCGGTTTATTCACGCGGGCATTGGATTATTTTTTAAAGCAGGGAAGCCTGATATATGCGATTGATGAAAATAATTCTTTAAAGCCGGAGATAACAACCAACGGAGTTCAAATAAAACCTTTACAAGCTGATTTTGTAAAAGATGCCTTGAATTTAAAAAACCTTAACGGCATTCTCATGGCCAATTCGCTGCATTATGTAAAAGATAAAATCTCATTCCTTGAAAGATGCAAAGACTATTTGGCAGAAGATGCACATTTTTTAATAATAGAATATGATACGGATATACCTGTTTTCAGATGGGTTCCATATCCTGTAAGTTTTTCTTCATTGGTTATTTTGTTTAAAAGAATTGGCTTTTCTTCGAGCCTGAAATTAGGTGAAAGAGCATCTGCTTATAGAAGGGGAAATATGTATGCGGCTTTATTTTCAAAATAAACTTCCCGGCAACTTAGTTTACCGATATTTTGCTTTCTTTTACCGATTTACTATGGCAATAGAGGTTTTATCTTTATATTTTTGCAGTTGATGGGGAACATTTCAAATTTTTGCTTTCGTCATTGCCTTTGGATCAGAAATAATAAAAATCCCTTTATATAAACATATTATTATTATTACTATATGGGGGTTGCAAGGGGGTGTTAATAACTATCATAATTGTTGATAACTTTGAAAGTAAATGACAGGGTGAACTTTCGTCATTGCGATCCCGCTTTGGGGGATTGGTGCGTTGGGCGGGAGAAGCAATCTCATTAAAGGATCGTACATCGTGATGAGAGATTGCTTCGGTCGTACCTCCCTCGCAATGACGCAAGCAATGAAATATAAGTAGTATGAAAAAAGGAGGTTTTGTTTATATCTTGACAAATAAAAACAATACTGTATTATATACGGGTGTTACCTCCAGTCTTGTAGGACGGGTATGGCAACATAAGGTAAAGTTTTTTGAAAAAAGCTTTACTGCAAGATATAATATAAATAAATTGGTATATTATCAATTTTATGCGACCATTGATGAAGCTATTGAAGAAGAAAAGAGAATTAAAGGTGGAAGCAGGAAGAAGAAAATAGAACTAATTGAATCATTAAACCCTGAATGGAATGATTTGTGGGAGGAAATAAGCAAGTAATCAGGTTTGGCGGCAGATAACGTCATTGCGATCCCGCTTTGGGGGATTGGTGCGTTGGGCGGGAGAAGCAATCTCATTAAAGGATCGTACATCGTGATATGAGACTGCTTCAATCGCCTGCCTGCCAAAGGCAAAGGCAGGTACCTCCCTCGCAATGACGACATTTTGGAATGCACCCCGATTAGTTTTGAATCGAAAGCATTGGAAAGTATCGCTTATTTTTGCAAACGGTGTGCAGTTAACCGATAATTTTAATATTAGGAATATAATGCCTGAAGAAAATAATAAGAATGTAAAGAAGCAAGAAAATAAGCCAAACATGATTGCTTTGCTGAAACCCTATTCGGGCCTGGTGATCATGCTGATTGTACTCGCTCTTTTCAGTAATGGGATTAATCTGATTATTCCCAAGATTATTGCAAATGGCATTGACTCTTATTCTTCCGGCCATCTGATATTTAAAACC
>SCQV01000106.1 GCA_004299085.1 Chitinophagaceae bacterium
TATAAGTCGAAACAGAATTCTTGTCATAGATAGGATACTATCTAAAACCGATTCTTGAAAAACAATCACTCTTCCTTTCAAGTCCTTGTTTATTATCCGGGTACTGTGTTACTTTTCGCTCCTAAGAAAAGCCCTGCTTTTCTTGGATATTCACAGCTATTTTTAAATAGTGTAAACTTGATCGAAAAGTAACCATCTCGCCTAAGCCGAGACAAAAAAGATCAAGAAAAATCAAAGCTTCCACGCACATAACCCACGCACGGCCCGCTGATTTTTCTGGCCAACCTGCCTGTCCGGTAGGCAGGCGCTTCCTTGATTCCATTTCATAAAGGAGTATCACTTTAAAATCCTAATCCTGCCTCACCATACCCTTTAAGTCTTTCTTGTACAATAGCGGATAGTCATTGAAAATCTATATGACCAATCATTCAAATCACGAAGCGGCCATACCAAATCCTGCTCTCAATCCTCTAAAAAAATTAATTGGAGAATGGAAAACTGTTGGAACGCATCCTTATGCTCCCGATACCACATTCCACGGATCCACCTCTTTTGATTGGATTGAGGGAGGCTCATTTCTAATGATGCACTCAAAAATTGATGAACCGGAAATTCCCAACGGAATTGCAATTTTTGGAAGTGATGACTCCACCGGAGAATATTTTATGCTTTATTTTGATGAGCGGACAGTGTCAAGAAATTACCAGGTATCTTTTCAGGACAACCTTGTGAAATGGTGGAGAGATACGCAGGACTTTTCCCAACGACTTACATTAACATTCGTTGACTCGTTGAACATTGGGCGTTGAATATTGATCATTGAGTGCTTTAAAGGAAACTTTCAATGATCAATGTTTAATACTCAATATTCAATGTTCAATATTCAACTTTCAATGATCAATGTCTAATGTTCAATGTTTAATGTTCAACTTTCAATGATCAATGTCTAATGTTTAATACCCAATATTCAATGTTCAACTTTCAATGATCAATGTTCAATGTTTAATACCCAATGATCAATATTCAATATTCAACTTTCAATGATCAATGTCTAATGTTTAATACTCAATATTCAATGTTCAATGTTCAATGTTCAATACTCAATGTTCAAATTTCAATGATCAATGATCAATGTTCATACGCAAGCATAAAAAAAACTTTCAGCATTTTTTACATACTGAAAGTTTTTTTGCTTTACAATCCTCCCGCCACGTTGATAAGGGAAGCTTTCCCACCGATTAATAGGATACAGTGGAAGTATCCGTTTTTGCAGTATCGGCGGGTGTTGTAGTATCCGTTTTAGGCGGTAACTGAGTGGTATCCTTTGGCAGGGTATCCACTACCGCGTGTTGAGCGCGAACAATACCAGCCGGCCGACGGAAGGAGGCAAAAGCTGCTGATGCCACACATACGGCAATTACAGCCATTAAAACTGACTTTTTCATAGGACAAACAGATTTTAAATTGAGAAATAATTGTTTACCCTTGATAAAGTTCAAACATCATGCCATCATTAACAATGCGAAAACAAATAGAAACGTACTTCACTTAAAGAAATGTTAAAAGTGGATGGATTATTTGAAATATTTCTATTTCAGTTCTAATACTGCTCTTTCGTATTAATTTTCTTCACTTTTACCATCATGTAATATAAGTAATACAGGATATGGAAGGCGCACATCACCACAGCGAAGATGATTAATCCCGATTGCTCAGGATTCAAATGATGATGTAACATGGTCACTATCGCGAGTATTATGCATAATCCCAGCCCGCAAAGAGAGGTAATCCTGATGCTTTTAACGGCATCTTCTTTTTTATCTGATTCAGCCAGATGGCTTTTGCGGATACCAAATGACAAATAAATATCAAATCCTACCATCATCCAGGCAATCAGGCGAATCCAGGTATCTAACGGGAGAAATACCATCATGGAAAAACAGACAATAATTCCAAGTATAGGAATAAGCGGCACCAACGGAGTACGGAATGCCCTGGGCGCATCCGGCATGGTCCGGCGCATAACGATGATACCAATACACACTAAAATGAAAGCAAGTAAGGTACCTATGCTGGTCATCTCTCCCACTATGCGGCCGGGAATAAAAGCAGCAAATACACTCACCAGTATCATGAACAGTAAATTGGATTTTGCAGGTGTACGGAATCTGGCGTGCAAATCCGAAAATATCCCGGGCAATAATCCATCTTTGCTCATCGAGTAAAATACACGGCTTTGTCCCAGCAGCATCACCAGAATAACGGATGAATATCCCAGAAGGATGGCGATAATAATAAAGCGGTTGAGCCAGGGGAATGCAGGCGTCACAACACCATTGGCGCCCATCGGCCCCATCTGGCTGATAGCGGTGGCAACCGGAGCCAGTTCATTTCCTCCATGACCGAAAGTGGTGTAATTGGCAACGCCGGTCATTACATAAGCAAAAAGAATGTATAAAACAGTACATATAAGTAACGCTCCTAATATGCCGATGGGCATCGCTCTTTTAGGATTTTTTGTCTCTTGAGCAGCCGTGGACACCGCATCAAATCCTATGTAAGCAAAAAACACGATAGCTGCGGCTCTTATAATGCCGGACCAGCCAAACTCGCCAAAATGACCGGTATTCTGTGGAATAAAAGGATGAAGATTAGCAGGACGGATATATTTGAATCCAACAAAAATAAAAATTAAAACAATAGAAACTTTCAGAATAACGATAATATTATTGACCCAGGAAGACTCCTGTGTGCCGCGAATCAACACCAGAGACATCAGTACCACAATAAATACTGCAGGCAAATTGATCATTCCATGTACTACCGTCCCATTGGCGAGCGTGGCGCTGTCGAAAGGGGTCATATATAGCTGATGCGGAAGGCTTAGTCCCCATGTTTCAAACAATTTTTCCAAATATCCCGCCCAACTGGAGGCAACTGTTGCGGCGCCTACAGCGTATTCCAACACTAAATCCCAACCGATTATCCATGCAACAAATTCACCGAGTGTGGCATAAGAGTAAGTGTAAGCGCTGCCGGCCACCGGAATCATGGAAGCAAATTCTGAATAGCATAATCCGGCAAAAGCACAGCCCACTGCAGCGATAATAAAAGAAATCACAATGGCTGGTCCTGCATGGTTTGCAGCGGCGATGCCGGTAATGGAAAACAACCCCGCGCCAATGACAGCGCCGATTCCCAGCGCTATCAAAGCGCCGGCGCTCAGGGTTTTTTTCAGCCCGTGTTCGGTGTCCGAGGATTCAGCCAATAGCTGGCTTATGGGCTTTCTTACAAATAGACTCATAAATAATCTGTTTTGGTGCTTGTTTTAGTAATAATTTCTCAAGTGAATGACGTTCAAATATAGTATCTTCTCTTAAATTTGGAGCGGCAAAGTATAAATAAATAACCTTTTGACCAATATAAATTACGCCCTTATGAAAAAAACGAGCAGGCTGACGTTATCCATTTTTATCGGAATGATTGCAGGAATTATCTTAGGCTATATCCTGCAAAAAACCCACCCGAACGACCAGGAATGGCTGAAAAATTTTTCCGGCAATATTTCCA
This sequence comes from Chitinophagaceae bacterium, assembly GCA_004299085.1. GTDB lineage: Bacteria > Bacteroidota > Bacteroidia > Chitinophagales > Chitinophagaceae > FW021-bin31. The sequence goes on from SCQV01000106.1 coordinate 3,571, forward strand.
TCATTACGGACATTTTCCTGCGGCTTATCAAAATGATTATTGCTCCGTTGGTGATCACCACTTTAATCGTAGGTGTGGCAAAGCTGGGCGACCTCAAAACCGTGGGAAGAATTGGCGGAAAAACGATGATTTGGTTTATTTCCGCATCCTTTGCTTCTCTTTTTCTGGGATTAATTATTGTCAATCTCCTTCGTCCGGGCGATTTCATGCAGATACCTGTTCCAGACTCTCATGCGGCAGGGGTGGTAGAAAAAGCCAACATGACTTTTAAGGGGTTCATTACCCACGTATTCCCGCAAAGCATTTCAGAATCCATGTCCAATAATGAAATCCTGCAGATAGTGGTATTCGCGTTGTTCTTCGGTGTAGCGACCGCCGCTATCGGTAAAAAAGGAAAAATTATTGTAGATTTTTTAGATGCGGTAGCCCACGTCATGCTGGTGATTACCGGCTATGTGATGAAGCTGGCTCCTTTGGCTGTATTCGCAGCCATGGCTTCCGTGGTGGCTCAGGAAGGATTGGAGATTTTATTCAGCTATGGTATTTTTATTGTTGAGTTTTATGGCGCTTTAATTTTACTTTGGTTATTAATTATGCTGGCAGGCTTTTTTGTAATCAAAAAAAGATCTTTTCGCCTTTTCGTCAAAATCAAGGATCCAGTTTTACTTGCGTTCAGCACTTCAAGCAGTGAAGCAGCTTTCCCATCGCTGATGGAAGAATTAGAAAAATTCGGTTGTCCGAATAAAATAGTCAGTTTCGTATTACCCTTAGGTTATTCGTTTAATCTGGATGGCTCCATGATGTATATGACTTTTGCCAGCTTATTTATTGCTCAGATTTATGGCATTCATCTTGATCTTTGGCAGCAGATCACCATGCTGTTAGTTTTGATGCTGAGCAGTAAAGGAATTGCAGGTGTACCAAGGGCATCTTTGGTGGTTATTGCAGGAACTTTGTCAATGTTTCACATACCCGAAGCCGGATTAATCCTGCTTTTAGGTATTGATCATTTGTTAGATATGGGACGTTCGGCCACAAATATTATTGGAAATGGCATGGCTACTGCAGTAGTTTCACACTGGGAAAAAGAATTAGTGCAGGAACGGCCCGGTATAGAAGCCATAGAGTCCACGGGAACTCTGATCCCCATACGAAAAGAATAATATACCGGAGCTGTTATTATATGGTGGAAAAAATGAATGATTATCCGTTTAAGTACAGAAAACATCTGTTGAATAATGAACATTGAACAAGGAATGATGAATATTGAAGTAAAGACAGTACTTCTAAAATCGGAAATCGGCCCGAAGGTTCAAAGATTCCAAGAATTCCTTTGTCCGTAAGGCCCCCCTTTGGAGGAAACTCGCTTGTCTATAAGGACTCCTTTGGAGGAGTGTTGGATATTCGATATTGAGCCAAACGAGAGCTAACATACAGATTCCTGCATTATAGCGGATAATCATTAAAAAATGAGATGCAGTTATTTGCGTATTATTTCTACTTTTGAGGTTCAGCATGAAAATCCAGCGAAATATATTCTTATTATTCATTGCCGCCCTCTTCGTCATCGCACGATTTGCCACCCATGCCTATAAGAATTATAAAACTAATCTGGGAACCAGTTCCTGGGTAAATCATACGAATAACATCATCAAGACCCTTTCAGATCTTTACGCTACCGCTATAGCAATGGAATCTGATTCCCGGGGTTATATCATTACCGGAGAACCATCTTTTGCTGTTTCCTGCAAACATGATTCAGCCCTGATCAATGATCAACTCCAGGCTTTAAGAAAGTTGGTTACCGGCAATCAGGCACAACAAAAAGATATAGACACGCTCAGCGTTATTTTGGATAAGAAAGTGGCCTTTAGCTTTAAGGCAATGGCTTTGCGTGACAGTTCAGTAACCTCGGCCGCCCGACAAATATCCGGAGGTTATGGTGTGTGGCTGACGGCTCAGTTAAAAACTGTAACAGATTCTATTCTAAAAGAAGAAAAAAGACTCCTGGGAATACGCCTGCCTGACAATAAAAAAGCGCAAAAACAAGCGCTCTATGTGTCTTTTCTTGGCGGGGCCTTCTGTCTGGTCTTTTTGATTTTGTTCCTTTATTTTATCAACAGGGATATTCAGCTCAGAAAGCGGGCTGAAGCTGAATTGAAATCAAGTGAAATCAAATACCGCAAGCTGATAGAAGATGCGGGAGTGGTCATGTTTACTACCAATACGGACGGACACTTTACTTTCATCAGCAACAGGGTAACCACCCTTACAGGCTACCAAAAAGAAGAACTGACAGGAAAGTCATTTTCCGTATTGATACCTTTGAATTGGGTGGAAAAGATCAATACATTTTATCAGGAACAATTTAAAAACCGGACGGCACAAACTATTACAGAATTTCCTATTATCACCAAAAGCGGTGAAGAAAAATGGGTGGAACAGACGGGCGCGATTTTATACGATGATGAAGATCATATTCAGGGACTTCAATGTATGGTAAAAGATATTGACGAAAAGAGACAGATGCAAATGCAACTGGAAAAATCTGAATATCGCTTTGAATCCATTCTTGCCAACTCCAGTTCTCTGATTTATATCAAAGATTTGGAGGGAAAATATCTTTTGATCAACCGCCAATTTGAATCGGTATTTCATATAAGCAATGCTGACATTATAGGTAAAACAGACTATGATTTCAATGAAAAAGAAGCTGCAGATCGCTATACTGAAGCCGACAGGAAGGTCATAGAAACCCGTAGTCCTATTGAAACGGAGGAAATAATAATAAATCCAGACGGCGTACACTATTATTTGATCATTAAGTTCCTGTTGCTGAATAATGAAAATGAGGTATTCGGGTTGTGCGGCATCGCTACGGATATATCACAAAGGGTTCGGAATGAACAGGAATTGGAGGAAGCCAGAAAAATTGCCGAGAATGCTGAAAAGCTGCAGGAGCAATTTTTGGCTAATATGAGCCATGATATCCGCACTCCGCTCAACGGCATCATCGGAATGACCGGGCTGCTCAAAGGTACACCATTAAACAGTGAACAAAATGAGTTTACGGATGCCATCAGCCAGTCTGCCGGCACCCTGCTGGTACTGATAAACGATATCCTGGATCTGTCTAAAATAAAAGCAGGCATGCTGAATATAGAAAGTATCCCTTTCCGGCTCCGGGATATTATCAGCACCGCCACTTACACGTTGAAGCAAAAAGCTGCAGAGAATGGCGTGAGATTTCATATTGCTATAGACCCCAATATTCCTGCCGTGTTAAAGGGAGATCCGTACCGGCTCAGCCAAATACTGAATAATCTGGTCGGGAATGCGGTGAAGTTTACCGACTCGGGAGAAATATCTGTTTCAGTCCTGAGAGAAACGTCCGGTGAAGAAATTATCCGCGTGAAGTTTTCAGTTAAAGACAGCGGAATCGGAATCCCACCCGACAGGCTGGACGTTGTTTTTGAAAATTTTGCCCAGAGTGGAAACGATACTGCACGCAGATATGGCGGCACCGGCTTAGGCCTTGCTATCGTAAAACAACTGGTGAGCCTTCAGGGAGGGGATATTCACGTTGAGAGTGTTCTAAATAAAGGAAGCCAATTTTATTTTACGATACCCTATATTATTTGCAATGCCGACGAAATTCAGCCGACTCCAAAGCTGGATGCAGAATACGCGCTGCCTTCCGGAGAACTGGAAGGTTACAGGCTCCTCATCACAGAGGATGATCCGGTCAATCAAAAAATGATAAGCGCCATTTTGAAAAAAGCCGGAGTCCAGGCTGATATGGCAGGGAATGGCAGAGAAATGATTGATTATTTACAGTCTAATCAGCATTATGATCTCATTTTATCAGATATTCACATGCCTGAGATGGACGGGTACGAAGCAGCGAATTTTATCAGAAAAAATCTTCATTTGGATATTCCCATACTTGCCATGACGGCAACTGTCATGCAAGGCGAAAAAGAAAATTGTTTACATGCCGGCATGAATGATTTCATCTCAAAACCTTTTTCTATTCAGGAATTATTGCAAAAAATACGGCAGTATGTTCATAAGCATGAGACCGCACCCACTTCGGACAATGGGAGCACAGAAAACGAGGTGGTATCATCACCCTTATATGATCTAAGCTATCTGGATGAGATGGAAGATAACGAGTATTCTAAAGAAGTGCTTCAGATGTTTTTAGCTTCCGCCCCGGGTGCTTTAAACGAGATAAAGACAGGGGTCAGCGAAAAAAAATGGAATGAAGTATATCAGAAAGCCCATCGTTTGAAAAGCAGCGCCGGACTGCTGAAAATGCAAACGCTGGTGGAGACATTAACGTTAATGGAAAAAAACACTAAAGAACAAAAGGATCTGAATGAGGTGCCCATACTGGCTGAAAAAGCACTGTCGTTTTATCAGACCATTCAACCTATGCTGGAAGAAGAAATAAAAAGACTATCATAAACCACCATATTGAAGAGATTTATTTTTTACTACTTTTATGCAAAAGTAACCACCTATGAAGATTCTTGTAGCGGAAGATGATCCCATCATGCTTAAGACTATCCAATTGCGATTAAGAAAAGACGGCCATGAGGTGATCTGCGTGATGGACGGAAATGAAGCAATGAAAGAAATTGAAGTTGTCCTCCCCGATATCATTATTACAGACATCATGATGCCTTACTCATCAGGATTGGAAATAGTTGCTTTTGTCAAGCGCAATATCCCCAAAAAAATACCGGTTATCATTCTTTCCGCCATGGGACAGGAAAATGTGGTTGTGGAAGCTTTCGGGCTGGGGGCAGACGACTTTGTAATAAAGCCTTTCAGCCCCAATGAATTATCTGTGCGGGTAAAGCGTCTTGAATTAAAAACAAATAACTGACCTTATCTTTTATGGCATGAAGATTATATCTATTGGCATCCTGCTTTTGATTCATCTCGCTATTGGTTTTCTGGTGGCTTTTCTGCTGATTGTTGCGGCGATCTTTCTTTATCTTTCCTATAAAAAGAGATTATTCAGGAAACGGGAACGTCTGAAAAAAAAGATTTATTTATTGATAGAAAAGGCTCTTTTTTATGAACCCCCTTCTTTACAAAAAACAGAGAACAATGCGTGGATGAAGATTCCCTTTAAATTTCAGGCCCTGTTAAAAAAGAAATTACCCCGTGCAGTTTTAAGGACTGAAATTTTACAAGTACAAAAAAACATTTCAGGCGCTTCAAGAGATAATCTTCAAAAATTGTATGAACAATTGGGATTGAAACAAGATGCGCTCAAAAAATTAAATAGATTTCGCCAATGGTATATCAAGGCGGAAGGCATTCAGGAGTTATCCATCATGAACCAACGGGATTGCCTGCGTTCCATTTACCGTTATGTGAATGACAAAAATGAATATATCAGAATGGAGGCCCAGTCGGCAGCTATCAATTTCCTTGGATTTCACGGCTTGCGTTTTTTGAATATTATTTCTTATCCTCTTTCGGAATGGCAGCAATTAAAGCTTTTAGAGCAACTATCACATAAGCCCGTCCTGGGATTTAAAGGGATTACCGCATGGTTGCAGTCACCAAATGATTCAGTCATCACCTTTGCACTCAAATTGGTACGCGTCTATCGGTGCTTTGAGTTGCATGATACCGTAGCCAAATGTATGGAGCATTCTAATGTGGAAGTAAAGAAAAGCTGCATCATTACACTGACGGATATTTACACGGAAGATACCGCCCCGCTGCTTATCTGGCATTATGCAACGGAAGATACAGATTGCCGGCTGGCTACACTGCATGCGCTCTGCCAGATAAGAGATCCGGAGACTATTTCTTTTCTAACGGAGCAGTTGCAAGATGAAAATAATGACTTAAAATTGGCAGCCGCAAAGGCGATAATGGCTACTGCAGGCAGTGATGGAATAAACGTGCTGAATGCTTATACTGAGGCACAAAGCCATCCGTGGCATGAGATTATCCAACAGCTTAAAGCGGAGGCCGCAGTATGAGCTGGCAATCTATCCTTATTCACCTGGTTTCCTATGGCATTTTAGTTTATTCGATCACCATTATTTCCTCTTATATTTTTATCGGAATATATTCTGTTGGAGAAACGATGAAATATATGCATAAAAACCGGTTTGCGGATTACAGGTTATTGGCGATATCATCCGAAGCGCCTTCTTTCAGCATTATAGCACCGGCCTATAATGAAGGGCTTACTATTGTGGATAATGTGAGGTCTTTGTTGTCCGTATATTACAACGAGCTGGAGCTGATCATTATCAATGACGGCAGCAAAGATGATTCTATGAAGAAATTGATCACTGCTTATGATCTGAAAAAGGTTCCTTTTTTTATTAATCAGCAGATTCCTACTAAGAATGTATTGGGTATTTATAAAAGCAGGAATCCGGTTTTTCACAGGCTGGTCGTGGTGGATAAAGAAAATGGCGGTAAAGCGGATGCATTAAACGCGGGGTTGAATGTAGCTAAACATGATTTGGTGGTATGTATTGATGTGGATTGTATTCTGGAGCAGGATGCGCTCATGAAAATGGCCAAACCTTTTCTTGAAAATCCCAAAGTCAATATGATCGGGGTGGGTGGGGTAGTCAGAATTGCCAATTCGTGCCTTATTGAAAAAGGAAGACTGGTAAAAGTAAATCTGGCCAAAGAATTTCTTCCGAGAGTTCAGACGCTGGAATATATCCGGGCATTTTTGTTAGGGCGAATGGCCTGGAGCCGTTTGAATGGGTTATTGCTCATATCCGGTGCGTTTGGCGCTTTCAACCGAAAAATTGCTATTGCATGCGGCGGTTATAATACCCGGACAGTAGGAGAAGATATGGAACTGATTGTAAGAATGCGCCGTTATATGGAAGAAAAAAAAGTTTCTTACCGTATCTCTTATATACCCGATCCGCTTTGCTGGACAGAAGCGCCTTCCGATTATAAGATTTTAGGGAGACAACGTAACAGGTGGACAAGAGGCACTATTGAAACCCTGATGATACATAAAGGATTATTTTTTAACCGCCGTTACCATTTGCTGGGCCTCCTGAGTTATCCTTACTGGTTTTTCTTCGAGTTCATGGCTCCGCTTATTGAATTTTTAGGATTCATCACCATCATTATACTGGCTATTCTCGGGCTGTTAAATTGGAATTATTTTATAACCTTGCTGATTTTCATTATTTCTTTCGGATTGTTGTATTCCGCCTTCGCGATTTTAATGGAAGTGATTACCTATAATCAGTATAAAAGGAAAAGGGATATCCTGAAGCTATTGTTAACCGCTTTAATGGAACCATTTATATTCCAGCCTTTTGTAGTCTGGTCAGCAGTGAAAGGAAATATTGATTTATTACGTAAAAAGCATGGCTGGGGTGAAATGACCAGAAAAGGATTTAAACTATGAAATATTGAGTCCACTATGAAAAGTAAGTTTTATCAATTTTGCCACGAAGGCACGAAGACACCATGTTTCACAAAGGCCCGTAAAACAGGTAATTACATTCAATGTCTTCTTCGTGACCTCGTGCCTGCCTGTCCGGTAGGCAGGTCTTTGTGGCATTTTTTAACTTTTCGGAATGGACTTAAATATTTAAAAATAATATTTTTATCAGGTTTTCTGTCAATACCCTTTCTGATGCATCCTGCGGATGCCCAGGAGAACCTCTCCTCTGATCAGCTTTTTCAACAGGCGCGTACAGCAGCCTTTAAGCAGAAGGATTATCCGCAAGCTATTGCTCTTTGTAAAGAAGCGCTTGCTAAAAGCCCGGATTATTCCGATATAAGCGTCTTCCTTGGCCGCCTTTATACGTGGAGCCATTATCCCGACAGCGCCCGTGAGCAATTTAAGGAGGTATTAAAGCAGCATCCTGATAACTTAGATGCTGCCAGCGCTTTTACCGATCTCGAATATTGGAATGATAACGATTCTGCGGCACTGATATATTGTAATGCCGGGCTTAAATATCATCCGGCATCGCCGGAACTTCTGCTGAAGAAAGCCCGTATCCTGAATAATCTTCGCAGATACAGGGATGCATACGCCATCGCTGATACTTTATTACAGATTGACCCTAAAAACAGCGCCGCCAGATCGCTGGCGGAAAGCATTAAAAATAACAGCAGCCGGAATAAGCTGGGGATTACTTATGATTATGTGTATTTTAATAAAAATTATCCGAGTTCCGCTGCATGGCAACTGGTAAGCATAGATTACAGCAGACAGACAAAATTAGGTTCCGTCATAGGTATAATCAATTATGCCAACCGTTTCCACACCAACGGAATGCAAGCTGAAATAAATGCCTATCCGCATATTTCCAATACTTTTTATTGCTATCTTGATGGTGGTTATTCTAACAATTTACCTGTGTTTCCTACCTGGAGGGGGGGCTTTTCATTGTATGCCAATCTTCCGAAAAGCTTTGAAGGTGATGTGGGATTCCGTTATCTTTATTTTTCCAGCGCCACCTGGATATATACGGCTTCTGTTGGAAAATATTATAAGGACTGGTGGTTTAACCTACGCACTTATCTGGTTCCGGAAAATCCGGGACTTTCCAATTCCTATACATTAGCAGCGCGGTATTATTTTGGCGGCGCGGATGATTACCTGGCCGGCTCCGTTGGAACGGGTATTTCGCCCGATGACAAAGCGATAAGCGTACTGCTTTCAAACAAAAAGCTAATGGCTCAAAAATTATCCTTCGAATACCGGCGTACTTTCCGCAAGCTGAATATTTTCTTTGTTTCGGGTACTTATATTCATGAGGAAATTAAAGCGGGCACTTATGGCAATCAGTTAGACATGGGTATAGGTTATCAACGAAGATTTTGATCTTATGAGCATGCTCTCTAAAAAAAGAAAAAATCTATGGAAGTGGATAGTGCTTATTATTATGCTGCTTCCGCTCTGGATGTGGCTGGCATGGCGGTTTACGCCTAAAAGAAATTTAGTAATAGCCATTGTGGATAAAACTTCCATGACCCCTCACGGGCAGGAACATCTTTCTCTTTCATGGATACTAAATCATGAGCGGTTTACGCTGACCCGCGGCAGGTTATACAGTGTCTCGCGTGATTATTTCGGCTTTTTCCCGCAACAAAACGAAAAATATCGTATTAAAGGGTTGGAAAGATTTTCATCCGATCAATTAGAACAATTAAGCAGGGACTGCGACCTGGCTTATTATACAGATACCTATGGCGTATATTACAATGAATGGCATGCCGATAAAAATGCGGAGGGAAAATCGCAGCTTATCTATGGCGGAATGAGTGCACAGGATATAGAATTCCTGAGGTTGATGAAAACGAAGAAGAAGTTAGTTATAGCGGAGTTTAATGACGTGGCCTCTCCCACTCCTGCCATTGTCCGGGGTCAGTTTGAAGCGCTTTTTGGCATTCACTGGACAGGCTGGACCGGAAGATATTTTGATTCATTTGATACTTCGGTCAACAAAGAATTGCCGCAGTGGCTGGTTCATAATTACATGGCGCAGCATGATGGGCATTGGCCATTCCACAAAAACGGTATTGCCTTTGTAAGCCTTAATGATGAAGTAGTCGTGCTGGAAGATTCCACTCATCTCCTTGACCCCATGCCCCATATTCTCAGCTTTGTTTATGGGCAGAACCAATTGCATCTTCCGGGAAAAATAAAATATAATGATTGGTTTGATGTAATGACTATTACCGATACGTCTAATCATGCTATATCAGCTTATGATATTTCAGTCAATGCCAACGGCATGAAAGAGCTGAATAAATATAATCTGCCCAACCGTTTCCCTGCTGTGATTATGCATGGAGGGAACAGCTATCCTTTTTATTATTTCTGTGGCAATTTCACCGACAATCCTATAGGGATGTTTACCTCTTATTTCAAAGGTATCAGCTTCTTCAAATGGACCCTGTATAATAAAGATAATCCCAACGAACGGAAAAGTTTTTTCTGGGAATTTTATAAGCCTTTGGTCACGACCATTCTGAATAATTATTATAAAAAATTGCATCCAAACGGGTAAATTCCAAACTTGAAAGCTGGGTCCATTTGCCCGAAGGACTCCTTTCGGAGATCTCAGAATGCTGTTTAACGATTCAATGCCGTTTAGTTAACATATTCTGGAATGTTGGCGAGGACGCCAACATCAGCATCTGCAGCGGTTGAGCGTCCCCGCCAACCGCTAACTAAACGACATTGATTAACGATTGAGGATTTCTGATTTTTAGCATTCTTTCTAAATTGTTCATCTTAAATATTTTAACTATCCTACATTGCATGCTCAATCATCAATTTTCAATGCTCAAGTGTCAATACATGGAACTTACAATATTTTTATCACGGTTTATATTTTTGATAAATGGAATCAGGAATCAGCTTGTTGCTGCTTATAAAACGGCTGTTACGCTGTTTAAATTCGTTAAATGCGGCTTTTATCCGGCTGAGCTTGGCAGGATCGGAAACAGGTTCCAGGTCTAAATCGGGAGCAATCTGAAACAGATCATTATCATCCAGGAAATAATCTCCCATGATGAAGTCATTGACATCATTTTTCGTTTGCATAAAAGGGTAAGCATGAATATTCCGGAAGCTGTGTGAAGTGTCCAATCCGCTTCCCATCCACGTTACCAGAGAGGGCATTTTAAAATGATAATTGTCTTTTAAGAATGCAAGGACGCTCGGCGCTATATCAAAATGGGTGGAAATAGCATTAAAAGTAGCCGTACGTTTCAATAACGGCGAATATATAATCAGTGGAACATGATAGCGATCTATTTTGGTGCTCATGGGAATATCGGGCATACGATGATCGCCGGTAATAAAAAAGATGGTATTTTTAAAATCAGGCCGTTTTTCATAAGCGGCAAAAAAATCTCTGAGTGCATCATCTGCATAAATAATGGTAGCATATTTCATTTTATCATTTTCATGCGCTTTTCTTTGTTGTGGAGTAAATCCTAATTGGGTCATCCGGTCTTCAAACCGCTGCAGATATTCCGCATCCTCTTTGATTAAAAAAGGACTGTGAGTAGAAACAGTTTGCAAAATATCCAACTGCGGATATTTATTGACAGGGTTATTCAGCTCAAAAAAAGCCTGATACAATGTCTTATCGCCGTAGCCCCAGGTAAACCCGCCCGGACTGGCCGGTAACTTTGAAAATCCTGCCGGAAGATTTTTCTCGTCATAAATAGCATCTATAAATTGTTTATGCATCAAAACATCCTCATAATCAAAATGGGAATCAAAGCCGCCATAATAAGCAGCATAATAACCATTCAGCTTGAGTAAGCTGATTAGAGAAACGTCAGGCGGCATATTATTTCCCAATTCTGCAAAGCCGTTTTTACCAAAAGGAAACGATCCAAAAATTGATGGCATCACGGCAAAAGTTCTCCCACCTTCACTAAGAAAATTAGGCCAATACAAACTCTTCCCGGAAAGCGAATCAAGAAAAGGAGTGAAATTACCGAGATAAGCGCCTGCATTGGTGAAAGCGCGCCCAAGGCCTTCTACGATCAAAAAGACCAAATCCGGCGGAGTCGCGCCCTTGTTGATAAAAGCGGAAAGCACATCCTTTGTGCTGTCCTCATGCAGAAATGGATACTGCTGCGCATCCACATAATGAAAGGAGACTGATCCGCTGACGGCATCAGCCGATCCGTAATCGCCGATATAGCTGTCTGCATAAATATCATTGGCATATTCGTTTGTAGGAAAAAAATGTTTGTAAGATTCACTAAAAAAGAAACCGGTTTTATTCAATACGAGATCATTAGTCAACACCGAGCCAAAATTGGCAGGCGACATCCATCGCTGAGGATTCACCAGTACGGTCAGTAATGCCAGTAAGACAAAGACAGCGGGAGCATAAATTCCCATGTTAATCTTTCGTGGCAACCATCTGAAAGCAAGCATCAGTAAAATGAATAAACCAATCAGTCCTATTATAACTGTAATGCTCAGCGATCCGGCAGCGCCCACTGTTTGTTTGATTTCTGCAAAAGAATAACCATACAAATCGGCACCCAACGGAACCATAGCGGTGGAAAAATATTTTATCAGCGCCACTTCCCCGATAATCATCATCATGGCTGCCATCGTATAGATGGTTTTGGCTAAGCGAAACGAAAAGACGGACAACAATGCAAAGACGATAAACAGCCACCAACTTGTCTTTAAAAAGAACAACCCATCATATTGCAAGGCTTTTAATGCCACAGCGCCCAAATGATCCGGGAATCCCTGGGCAATCCCGACAAGGGCGAACTCATACACTTTAACCAGCAAAAGAAAGAAGAGGAAAATGAGGGAAAGAGGTGCAAATACCTTAAATACCCTCGAAAAGTAAGAGCGTAAAAAAGGAACTATCCGTGAAGATTTTTTCATAGTGTAATGGTATCTAAGAACAAATGTAAAAAAATAATGATTAGTCGTAATCATACAAGGTGCCATAGGTCGAAACAGAATTCTTGTCCTGGATAGGATACTACCTCAAACCGATTCTTGAAAAACAACCACACTTCCTTTCAAGTCCTTGTTTATTATTCAAGTCCTGCGTTACTTTTCGCTCCTAAGAAAAATCCCGATTTTCTTTGATAGTTACAGCTATTTTTAAATAGTGTAAACTTGATCGAAAAGTAACCAAAAGATCAAGAAAAATCAAAGCTTCCACCC
>SCQV01000005.1 GCA_004299085.1 Chitinophagaceae bacterium
GTAGAAATTAAAAAATTTACAAATGGTAAAGGTGTGGATGTGGCTATAGAAATGATCGGACTTCCACAAACGCAAAAGCAGGCGCTTCAATGTGTAGGCCCATTAGGACGAGTGGTCTTAGTGGGGCTTTCTGATAAAATGCTTGAAATAAATCCCTATAACGAAATTCTTGGTAATGAGGTGGAATTGATTGGCTCTAATGATCATCATTTACAGGAGCTTCCTTTGCTGATTGAATTTGCAAAAAAGGGATCGCTGGATACTTCTAACATCGTTACTAAAACCATCCCTTTAAATGCCAAAGCTATCAATGCAGCTTTGGATGATTTGGGAGATTTTAAAAGCAAAGCAGTCAGGACGGTGATAGTGCCCGAATAAATGGAATTGCTTTTGATAACGGCATCGCAAAATGAAGAGTTAATAGTTTTCAAAAGCCCGGAGAAATGTACTTCTTCTGTTTCTAAGTTAAAATCAATGCATTTCTATCATAAATTTGGACCATAAATAATCCAATGCCAGCATCAATAAATCAATCAGACTTCGATATCATCGCCAAAGCGCTGTTATTTTTTTCAGAACATAAGAATAACCTGTTCATGCATGAGATGATAGAGAAGGAATTAGGTGAATCTTATGAAAAGATCAGAGGCAAAATTATACAATGGTCAGGCTTTACACCCGAAAAGCTGATATCATATCTCGATCCAGAACGGATTAAAAAAGCTATTGATAAAACTATACATGATATTAAAAGTAACAGAGTAGTTTTGCCGGATGTGCAAATAGAAAGTATGACAACCAGTGAATTAGCGGACGGAAGTAAAGCGCTCTGCCTCAACTATCATTTCTATGATACCATTTTCGGAAGAATAATCATAGCTTCTACCACAAAAGGGATCTGCTTCCTTGCTTTTTCAGATGGGAAAGATGAAGAAGCGCTTTACAAATTACAACAACGATTTCCTCTGGCCGTTTATCAACCTATGGATGATAGGTTTCAATCCAACGCTTTATCATCGTTTAACAATGGAACAGAACCAATACCAGTGATAAATCTTCACGTCAAAGGGACACCTTTCCAGGTCGAAACATGGAAGCAGCTATTACAGATTCCATCCGGCGGGTTGATGTCTTATGGCGCTCTCGCTGATGACCCAAGATACTCGCATCCTTTGGGTGCAGCCGTGGGGGCCAATCCGGTGGCTTACATCATACCCTGCCATCGTGCAGTTCCTGCAACAGGGAAATTCGGTGAGTACCATTGGGGTTCGGGTCGAAAAGCCGCTTTGATTAGCTGGGAAGCAGCCCAAAGAGAAAAGATAAGTCACAGTCGAAATTAAATTACCCGGCTATAACGCAGCAAGCGCCTGTTCCAAATCCTCTAAAAGATCTTCCACATTCTCTATCCCTACCGAATAACGAATCAGGCTTTCAGGAATTCCCAGCATTTGACGCTGCGCTTCCGTCAGCTCTACATGGCTGGTGGTTCTTGGTGGTCCAGCTAACGTACCCACCGAACCTAAGCTGGCAGCGAGGTGCACTAATTCCAATTTCTTTAAAAACTTTTTTACCATCTCATAATTTCCGTCTAAGGAAAAACTCAACACACCGCCAAACCCACGCATCTGTTCTTTGGCAATGGCATGGCCCGGATGATTTTCCAAACCGGGATAAAAAACCTCACTCACTTTGGAATGTGATTGCAAATATTGAGCAATCTTGAGCGCTGAAGCATTCTGCCTTTCCAACCTTAGCTCCAGGGTTTTCATTCCACGTGCAATCAGATAAGCAGGATCAGCCTGCAGGCTGGCACCATTAATTTCCCGGAATTGAAAAACTTTTTTAACTAATTCTTTCTTTCCTGCAAGAAGTCCGCCCATCGCGTCTGAATGACCACAAAGAAATTTGGTGGCGCTATGGATGACTAAGTCTGCCCCTAATTGTATAGGATTTTGATTTATCGGACTGGCGAAGGTATTATCGGCGATTACGATTGCCCCTGCTCTTTTTGCAGCCACACATATCCTTCTAATATCTATAATTTTTAAAGTAGGATTGGTAGGGGTTTCAATATACACCACATCACAGCCTTTCGCGATTTCTTCTTCCATTTCTTCATGATTGGAAGTCTCGCAAAGCTTTACGCCCACACGGTAGGCGGGCAAAAAATCGAGAAAGATTTTACT
>SCQV01000107.1 GCA_004299085.1 Chitinophagaceae bacterium
CGGTTTTGCAGAAGAAAGAGTTACTGGACCTTCGGTGAGCGGCTCTGTCCGTTGATTGCAGGCCGCTAATGCCAAAATCGGCAGCAGTAAAAGCATACGATATTTCATGGCAAATTTGTTTGGTGAATAGATAAAGATATAGAATCTTCTTTAATTATACTATCTTAGTTTTACTCCTATCTATTCGTTACCTTTTTGAGATTCCTCCAATATACCATCGCTGCTTTAATTTCTCCATAAGAATAGTCCGGTCCGAGCTTGTCTCTGATACCGGATGAACCTATGTTCGGAGCAGCCTCTAATGCAGCCGTTATTTCTTCGAGCTTATTTGCGGGAACCAGAAAATGAATATCCACATCTCCCGTCGAAATAAAGGCAGCAAGATGTCCTTCAATAGTGCTGCGCGTAAGATTCCTGGCTTCTGCTATTTGTTCGAGGCTTTTTCCTTCCCGGTAAAGCGCTAAAGAAATCCTGTGGGAATCTCCCTTTGGGGGTTTTTGAGGTGCCGCAGTTTCTGAAGGAAGTTGAACTTTCACCGGCTGATGCATGTCTGACACACATTGCATCACTTCCGGACTGTTTCCCGACTGTTGCATGGCCGCAGTGACTGCTTCCGATCTTTTAATTTGTTCCTGCTGCCGCAGGAAGGCTATCAGCAGGGAAGTAAGTCCTTTAACGTATCCCTTAGTTTTCGATTTTATTTTCGTATTTTTGATATGCTCCCGGAGTGGAACAATCATCTTTTTATTTAAGTCCTGAGTAAACCATTCTATCGCTTTTATCACCCGCTTATGGAGTTGTACATAACCCGTTCCATCCGTTTGATCCAATAATTTTTTTAATTGAGCGTTGAACTTTTCCGATACCTCCTTTTCCTGAAGAATACCTTCTTTTAATTGATTGAGAAAAGCTATTTCCTTAGATTTGTCCGGTATGGATTTTCCGGTAACATCCTGTATAAAACCATTGACTAACTCCTGTAATTTTCTCCAGTCAAAAGCATCTAATAAAGACTGCCTGATAAATTCCTGTTGTGCAGAAGTCAATATTTCCTGTACTTCTTCTTTCGATTTTTCAGTATTAGAGAAGGTAAGCACATCCGGATCCGTCAGGATATTCTTTTCTGTTATGGCAGAATGTAAGATCAGCCCGTCCAAGCTTCTGAGGCGGCTTAATGCTACATAAACCTGTCCGGCGGCGAAGGAAGCGCCTGCATCAATGACTGCTTTGTCGAACGTCAGTCCCTGGCTTTTATGAATAGTAACTGCCCACGCGAGGCGAATGGGATATTGAGTGAAGGAACCTAATTCTTCTTCAGAAATTTTATCACTTTGCTGTTCATATTGATACCGGATATTTCTCCATGTTTCCAACTGCAATTCGATGGTTCCCTTTTCTCCGGGAAAAGAAATATAAATAATCCCTTCTTCTTCATCTATTTCCTTCACAATACCGATTTTACCATTATAATATTTGCGAGCTTCCCCTTTATCATTTTTGATAAACATGATCTGAGCACCTATTTTCAAATGCAAGGTGGCATCAACCGGATAGGCATTTTCCGGAAAGTCGCCGGTAATTTTTGATTCAAACTTATAGAGCCTGCCCGGCAATTTCGCCAACTGATACTTGTTGATGGCATTGGCTTTATAGTTATGAGTAGTAAGAATGATGCAACCATCATCTTCTGATGGAGAAAAATCCGGCTGATGATATGCATGCAATGTACGTAAGTCGCCGGCTGTACAGCAATTATTCCGGATATTATTTAACAGCCCGATAAAATTTTCATCTTTCTGCCGGTAAATTTTTTTCAGCTCTAAATAAACAGGTGTAGCTTCCTGAATGACTTCGCTCCCGAAGAAAAAAGAGCTTTTATAATTTTCATAAAACAAAGAAGTATCCTGCTCTTTCACTACCGGTGGCAACTGGAACAAATCACCAATGAACAACATCTGCACTCCGCCAAAAGGCTCATAATGACGGCGGCGGACGGAACGCAGCACTGTATCCACCGCATCCAGGAGATCGGCACGAACCATGGAAACTTCGTCAATGATAAGTAAATCCAGCTCTCGAATCAAATCACGCCTCGACGAGCTAAGCCTCAATTGGCCCAACAATTGATTTTTATTATAAACGGCGCTGTCCACTCCGCCCCAGACAGCCGGATGATGCTGAATATACATACCAAAAGGCAACTGAAAAAAAGAATGAATGGTGACGCCGCCGGCATTAATGGCGGCCACTCCGGTGGGTGCCACTACCGCCATTTTTTTAAAACAGTTCTCCACAATATATTTTAAAAAAGTAGTTTTACCGGTACCGGCTTTCCCAGTAAGAAAAAGATGCCTGTTGGTTTGTGTAACAAAAGCAACTGCCTGCTGAAAAATAATATTGGTGGTATCTGTCTGCATCACTATCTCAAAGGGTTTTGGTTTTCCGGCACAAGTTAATCTTTTTATTTGTTGTGACCGATTGAGGTGCATCCCAAAATGTCACTTCAGTTGGCGGGGACGCCAACTGAAGCGCTTGCTGTGGGCGGTGTCCCCCCGCCCACAGAAGATAAATAATGCGACATTTGGAGATACACCCTGAATGCTTTCACATATTTCCCGGCAGTTTAAAACGCATGACCACTTCACCCGTTTCCTTATCTATTTCCACTTTTTTATTCTCCAACCCCGTGTTCCGGCCGGTGGTCATTCTCAATAATCCCGAAAGGAATTCCATACCATGATTTAATACTTGCTCCATCATTTCCGTTTGTGAAACAGCTTCATTTTGTAAGGTCCCGTCACTTGCGGCTTCTTTGAGGGTTTCTTGTTGTGGCACGCCGTTTTCTTCCGCAATGATACTTTCCAATGTTTCCTCCTCTACAGAAACTTCAGCTTCTGTTTCTTCCTCCGGTATGTTATGGCTTAATTCGTCCATCATCGCTTCCAACTCTTTGAGGAACTGCGCTTTTCCCGAGGCGGAGAAGTCCACTACATCAGGGCCTTTATCGGTGCTTAATACGCCGTCAAATAAATTTTGCTTTAAAGTAAGTCCCGATGCAATCTTCATTTCAAAAGAATTCCTGGTAATAAGGTTAATGACGGTAAGCTGCTTGCTGAGTTGTCCCAACCGGTCAATGCGGCCAATACGCTGATTCTTTTTAGCTGGATTCCATGGCAGCTCAAAGTTGATCACCGTATCAGACATCTGCAGATTCAATCCGCTGCCGCCCGCTTCAGTGGAAAGAAATATTTTACAATTCGGATCCGTTTCAAATTTCTTTACCAGCATGCCGCGATGCTTTACCGCCACTTTTCCGCTGAGCTGCACATATCCTATCCCCATCTCATGCAACATTTTTCCAATCAGGTTGAGCATGGTTATCCACTCTGAGAAAATGATGATTTTGTGTTCATTGTTTTTAACGTCCAGCTTTTCCGTAAGGATATGCTTTAATTCCTCCAGCTTAGGAGAAATATAAGTTTCTTTATCAATCAGAAACGTGCTGTCGCAAACCATCCGCATATTATTGAGCAACAACATCAGCTTTTGCATATCATAAGGAGAAATATATTTTTTATGCAATATTTTGGAAACACCTTGTGCAAAAGATGCATGATAACCCGACTGATCCGGATGCATGATGACAGGGACAGTCACTTCCGTTACCTGCGGTAATTCTTTGAGCACTTTTCTTTTTTCTCTTCTGAGTAAAACAGGCTTCAATTGTTCATTTAGTTGCTGTAAATCGAAATAGCCGGTGATTTTATCCTTCTTGGATTCATCAAAATAGCAATGCTGATAAGAAAATTCCCATAACGGCGCCAGAAAATCCGGATCAACAAACTGCATAATGGAATACAAATCAATGAGCTTATTTTCAATGGGAGTGCCGGTAATGATCAACGCATGTTTTTTCTCTAATCTTTTTATACTTTGAGCCGTAGCGGTAGAAAAGTTTTTTATTCTTTGGGCTTCATCGAGAATAATAAAATCCGGCTGCATGCGATTCATTTCCAATATATCGCGCAACACGGTTTCATAATTGGCGATGATAAAATAAGCATCATTTTCTCTATAAATCTTTCTGCGTTCAGCCGGAAATCCCTGCACAATGGCTGCTTTTTCAAAAGAAAATTTTTCTATCTCCTCTTTCCATTGCTCCTTTAAAGAAGCCGGACATATAATCAGGCATTTCTTAAAACCGAATAATTGTTTCTTGATGACGGCCGTTGCGACAGACTGGATGGTTTTGCCTAAACCCATTTCATCAGCAATAATAGCACCCTCGCGAAATACGGCGAAACGAACCCCTTCCTGCTGATAAGGAAACAGCTTGGTTTTTAAAAGAGAAAAATCAGGTTCTTCATCGCGGGCAACGGTTTCCAGCATTTCTTTTTCCCAGGCTTTGCGCACTTTTTCTTCCACCTCCGGGCGGATTTTTACCTGCGGAAATGCTGCCGCATCCCGGATGAAAAGCAGAAAGTCCTTGACATTGTCTTCATCAAGAAATGCCTCATTACCAAAGTATTTTTTAAGCAATTCCGACACGGCAGGTTTTAATGTATGCGGGTAAAACCAGGATATCCGGTAATCATTTAAAGGATCGAGATAGATTTCAACAAAAGGATATTGCCGGCTAAGCCTCTTGAAAACCGCCGGCTTGGATTTTAAAGCATTAAAGGCAAACATGATGTGCTTCGTAGTGCCTAACTTGTTAGTCTTTAGATCCGGATTATCAATGTAGCCGGTTTCATTTTTGAAATCCCGTAAAGTAATTTTATACTTTACGCCTTTTTCATTGGTGAGTATGTGTTCGCCATAAATATTATCAGCAAAAGTGATTTTATACTTTGCTTTGAGCGCCTTTTCACGCCGTTCTTCGAGAACCCGTTTCATCATTCCTTCCCTGGTATAGGCTTTTCCTTCAGCATGTATTTTGGGTTCCGTATTCGCTAATTCTTCCTGTATCAGCAAAAGTGAAGCTATTCCAAAGCTGTCCCATTCGGCGGGTTTTCCTTTTATCAAATAAAAACAATCATCGTCCTGTAACCTGATTCTGACCTCCACTTCTTCATCATTATTGCCGGTTATCAATATATCCCAACCGTGCTTTGCATGGGCAAGTATCTGACAGGCTCCGTTCTGATAAAGCTTTTCAGCCTGCAGGAACGCTTCCCTTTTTATTTTTCCTGAAGATTTTAAATTTTGAAGTTGTTCTTTGATTTGATCAAACATGGATTTAGGCATGGAATAAATGATTTTTGTAGTAAAATTAACGTGAAATTAAAAAATGACTTTCTGGTAAATTAAATGGTTCGCCTAATCACAAAGCCATTTTTCACTTTTTCAAAACCGACCTTCGGGTAATATTCCATAGCGGTGGAAGCAGAAAGAAGCAGGAGCATCGTTCTTTCTCCAATTATTCCTTTGGTTACGCTGATCAATTCTTTCCCGATGCCTTGCTTTTGATATTCTTTCCTTACTGCCAGATCAGAGAGATAACAGCTATAACAAAAATCAGTCAGCGCACGTGCGATGCCCACTAATTTTTCTTTATCCCATGCAGTCACGATCAAATTGGAATTGGCATACATTTCGGCAATTCTGCTTTTGTCCTTAGTGGGCCTGTTTAAGCCGGCACTTTCATAAACAGCAATAATAGCGGTTGTCTCCGGCATGACGTCTGTTTTGTAAGTTATCTGCATCGTTTTGGGGTCAAAAATAATGCAGATTTCCAGAAATGGCCGTATAAAAATGATGAAAATAAAAAGAGGTGCATAAGTACCTTTGTTTTTATTCGTGAATTTCAAATGATATTGGGTATGCTCTCTCAAATAAACCACGAATGCCTCGCCTTAGTCGAGACTGGTACTAATGATACAGCAAATTAATAAGGTATGGCATTGAATTTATTCGAGTATTAGTGACAAGAACTGATAACATTAAGACCTCAAACACAAATGCCTCGCCTTAGTCGAGGCAGGCATGAATAGTTCAATTATTAGCGATAAATCTATTCGTGGATTCGTGTGGTTAAAGTCCGTCTGATGGGGGCAGTTAAACGCCTCTTTCTATTTTGAAAATAGAACCTGTACCTTTCCATTATGAAAAATAATGATTTTCATATCCGCACCATTCAAAATAATGACAACATGATGCTGGCTAAAACCATCCGGACGGTGCTTTCAGAATATGGAATCAGCAAAGCGGGAACCGCTGCCACTGATCCTGCAACGGATGATTTATTTACCACGTATCAGGAAATCCAATCAACTTATTTCGTAGTTGAATCGGGAAATAATATCCTCGGCGGCGCAGGCATTCACCGGCTGGAAGGAAATGACACAGATGTTTGTGAATTACAAAAAATGTATTTGCTGCCTGTTGCAAGAGGAAAAGGAATCGGCAGCCTGCTGATGGAAAAGTGTTTGCAGTTTGCTCGTGAACAAGGATATAAACAGTGCTATTTGGAAACGATGCCGGAGTTGAAAGACGCAATTCGCTTATATGAGAAAACGGGATTTTATTATCTGGAGGGACATTTAGGAAATACCGGCCATTATGCCTGCGGAATATGGATGTTGAAGGATTTATAATGGCTTCGATAATTCTATTCCGCTTTAATACCCCCTGGTATTTTTCCCTTCCATATAATTCATGAAAGCTTTGTTGACCACATGATTACCGCCGGGCGTAGGATAATTACCGGTAAAATACCAATCGCCTAAGTTATGTGGGCAAGACTGATGTAGTGTTTCGATAGATTGATAAATTACGCTGACTTGTGCATGCGTATCGGGAGGCGTAATGATCTGTGCAATCTTATCTGAAATCTCTTCCACGGTAAACTGCTTATAAATAAGCCTTACTACATTTTGTGCATCTAAAGTATTCGTTTTAGCCAGTTCCTTACATAAGTTGTATGCCTCCTTTAAGATATGCTGTTTCCCTTTTTCCTGCGCCAGGCAGATAGCAGCGCGGAATGCCACAAAATCTCCCATCTTGCTCATGTCAATTCCATAACAATCAGGATAACGAATCTGAGGTGCTGAGGATAATATGATAATACGTTTTGGCCCTAAGCGATCCAGCATTTTAATAATACTTTCTTTTAGTGTAGTGCCACGAACAATGGAATCATCAATTACAACGATGGTATCAATGCCCGGCCTTACTGTTCCGTAAGTAATATCATACACATGCTGCACCATTTCATTACGCCCTGCATCCGCCGCAATGAATGTCCGCATCTTCACATCCTTAATTACAATCTTTTCCATCCGGATACGCCGGTTGATCATTTCATTCAGCTTTTCGGGATCATAATCTCTTCCCCACGATTGAATACGCTGTACTTTTATTTCGTTCAGGTAATCTTCCAATCCCTTAATCAATCCGTAAAAAGCTATTTCTGCCGTATTGGGGATAAAAGAAAAAATAGCGTTTTTCAAATCGAAGTCAATGGCATGCAGCACCTTTTCTGACAGGTGATATCCTAAGGAAATTCTCTCTTTGTAAATATCCTGATCATTCCCGCGGGAAAAATAAATACGTTCGAAGCTGCAGGCACGTTTTTCTTTGGGTTCCAATATTTGTTCTTCCAGAATATCGCCATTATTTTTCACAATAAGCGCCTTACCCGGGTCCAATTCTTTTACCTCATCGTACCGGGCATTAAAAGCAGTCTGAATGGCAGGCCTTTCTGAAGTAGCCACTACCACTTCTTCGTTGATATAATAATAAGAAGGCCGAATCCCATTCGGATCACGCATTACAAATCCATCGCCGTTCCCTAGAATTCCACCGACATGATATCCGCCATCAAACAAGGAGGTAGCCTGCTTCAGCACGTTTACCAGATCTAAATTGTCCTGATTTTTTTCATCCTCCTGCACCATAAAATGATGAATTACTTCCAGCATGGCGGCCAGATCAGATTCGCAATGCAGCTCTCCGGGATTGACATTGACCAAATCAAAAAGTTCCTTTACATTCACCACATTAAAATTACCTGCCAGTGCCAGATTCCGTGCAGGGATAGCATCATGCCTTACGAAAGGATGGCAAAACTCAATATTGTTTTTTCCCTGAGTCCCATAGCGGAGATGGCCGAGTAACAATTCTCCCAGAAAGCGGATATTCCCCTTCATCAATCCCGGGTATTTGGTCATGTCCGGCTGATATTTTTCCACTTCTGCTACTTCTTCAAAAATTTTAGTGAAGAGTTCGGGGATAGGTTGCGATGCATTGCTGCGGATTCGATGCATAAAAGGATACCCGGGTTCGGTGTTCAGCTTCACCGTAGCTATACCGGCTCCATCCTGGCCGCGGTTATGCTGCTTTTCCATCAGCAGATAAAGCTTGTTCAGCCCGTAAAAGACGGTACCATACTTTTTCTGATAATATGAAAACGGTTTGCGTAAGCGTATGAATATCAGGCCACATTCATGCTTAATAGGATCACTCATGGAACCTCCCGGCAATTAAGTCGCAAAGGTA
>SCQV01000108.1 GCA_004299085.1 Chitinophagaceae bacterium
TTTCAGGCTTTTAATGAATTACGGCAGATAGCTTCCGTCCCTGAATCTCAGACAGACAACAGAGTACATTCCACTAAAATAGAATTATTGCTGGAACAACTGGAAGACGCCATCGCTAACCGGCACAAAGTTTTGGTGTTTGCCAATTACCTGGCTGCTGTGGAAATGATTGGAGAAGAGCTGGATAAACGCGGTATTGATTTCGTTACCATGACCGGAAGCTCGCGCAACCGGCAACAATTAGTAGAACGCTTTCAAAATGACCCGGATTGTAAAGCCTTTATTTTAACGCTGAAAACAGGCGGCACCGGACTGAACCTGACCGCAGCCGATATGATTTTCATTTTTGATCCATGGTGGAATAAGGCGGCAGAGAATCAGGCAGTGGATCGTGCACACCGCATTGGTCAGGATAAAAAAGTGATGAGCTATAAGCTGATTACGCTGAATACTATTGAAGAAAAAATATTGAAACTTCAGGAGATGAAGAGCGCTTTATTTGAAAATATCATTTCTACAGACAGCGCTTCTCTGAAATCCATGAGTGAAAGTGATATCGAATTTATGTTGGGTAAATAATAATAAATTACATGACGCAAGAAGAATTTATAAACGAGCTGAAAAGTCATTATTACAATACAGAAGATTCCTATCGCCAGTGGTTGGTACCCATCCGCGAATTTCTAGTGAAGAATATCAATAACTGTTTCAACGGCGTAGTTGTTTTGGATGTATTGAATGGGATGAGTTTAAAGAAGAGGCCATCTAATCAGGAAGTACTGAATCTCTGCTCCAGGTTATATACTAACAGAGATATTTTACAGGCCTTTTACGAAAGTAATTCCAAAGAAGATAAAATGATCATAGAAAAGGCTGTCTGGTCAGGCTCCTTAAACTACCAGGATATAAATAAAATTTACGGACGAGAGGTCATTTATGCTCAGAAGGGCAACAGTCATTATCCGGCATACACGTTGTATAAAGATAAAGTATTGGAAAAATGGTTCCATTTTATACAGGTGAATAACGTGTGGTATCCTAAGACACCGGAAGCCTTTCTGAAAGAAACCAATCTTCATATAGTATTCCCGCTTCTAATGCGTCAGATATACAGTGATGCACTTCCAAAACCGGAAGGCTATTATTTGAAGCCTGCCTCCCTGCCGGAAAAGGTGACTGTTTTCAATGCCGAAAAAAATATTTTTTTGGAAATACCACTCATTCTTGCCCATTACTTTCAGGGTAATCTCCGCTACACTCAAAAAGGGTATCCCAATATGGCATCCGGCCAGAAAATGGGTAAAGTCTTGCAGCTAAAAGATTTTCCGGGTGATCCCAAAGGCGGATTGCGCGCGCTGATGATAGCCGGATTGTTTACTGACAGCTTTATTTTAGAATCGCTTTCTGAGCCGGCAATGAACATTTTACAGCAGCTTCTCAAAACCAATTTTGACCGCCATCCCGTGGCTCCCTACCTGTTGTGCCACCTCAAAGGACTGGCAAGTTTTGATCATCGTGATTTCAACAAAGACATCACTGACAATCTTTTTGAAGCATTCCGTAACCTCCCTTCCGGCGAATGGATAACTTTTGAGAATATGAAGCAATACGCCAGCACTCATTTCATAAGTTTACGGGCTATATCATCCCTTTATGACATTGAGAAGCTCACTATTGCCGAAGAGTTGAAAAATAAAACATCCCGCATAGACGGAACAAATGCGTATTATTTAATTAATGATGCCATCCTTGGCGGACACATCTACCTGTTGGCGGCCTTCGGAATGATGGAAATAGCTGTTAATGAAGCAACGCCTTTAAAATATTCCTACTATGATGGGCTATACGCCTTCCGGCTGACAGCGCTGGGCGCTTATCTGTTAGGAGTAAAAGCAGACTATGCGCCGCCGGATCTGGATAATGAAACTAAATTATCTTTTGATGAGCAGGCGCCGGTTATTCGTGTTGAAGGCAACCTGGCACTTGGCCAGGCCATGCTGGATAAATATGCTGAAAAAGTAAGTGAAAACCGCTACCAGTTCAGCCCCGGAAAGTTTTTAAAAGATTGCAAATCAAAATCTGATTTGAACATCAAAATGGAGTTTTTCAAACAAACAGTCAGGCAACAATTACCGCCCTTTTGGAATGAATATCTGAATCAGTTACTCCAGAACAGCCACTCTATAAAAATAGAGAATACTATGGAAATCTTTAAACTCCCTCAGGGCAACAAAGAATTGCACCGTTTGGTGGCTCAGGATAATATACTTCGCCCTCTGATTATAAAAGCAGAGAAGTTCTATGTATTGGTCGAGAAAAATAATATCGCCAGGTTTCTTACCCGCATGAAAGAACTGGGATATTTGATAGGGTGAGGAAATCCAGAATAATTTTAGAAATGTGCCTTTGCCTTATGCACCCAGATACTTACGCAGCAACCTGCTTCTGGAGGTACTCCGAAGCTTGGAAATAGCTTTGTCTTTTATCTGACGAACCCTTTCCCGCGTAAGTCCAAAATGTGCACCAATATCTTCTAAAGAAAGCTGGTTGGGAACACCAATACCAAAATATAACTTAATGACATCCTTCTGCCGTTCTGTAAGTGTATTTAAGGAACGTTCTATTTCCACGCGAAGCGACTCCACATAGTTCACCTTATCATCCGCACTGGCAGAATTAGGATTGACCATCACATCCAGCAGAGTACCTTCTTCACCTTGCTGAAAGGGCGCATCCATAGATACATGCCTCATAGCGACACCTAAAGTGGCTTCCACTTCATCCGTATTTATTTCCAAAAGTGAAGCCAATTCGTCAGGCGATGGCTCCCGCTCAAATTCCTGTTCCAATACCGAATAAGCTTTAATAATTTTGTTGGAAAGCCCTACTTTATTCAATGGGAGCCTTACAATACGGGATTGTTCTGCCAGCGCCTGTAAAATGGATTGTCTGATCCACCATACGGCATACGAAATGAATTTGAACCCGCGTGTTTCATCAAAACGCTGGGCGGCTTTAATTAAGCCCAAATTGCCTTCATTTATCAGGTCGCTGAGGGATAATCCCTGGTTCTGATATTGCTTGGCCACCGAAACTACAAACCGGAGATTGGCCTTTGTCAGCTTCTCCAGGGCAATGGCGTCGCCCTGCTTGATACGAATGGCTAATTTTACTTCTTCTTCAGGGGTAATCAGGTCCACTTTACCTATTTCCTGCAAATACTTTTCTAATGACTGAGATTCGCGATTGGTAATGGATTTGGTAATCTTCAGTTGTCGCATTGACATAGCCGGTAAGATAATTTTGTCGCCCTTTTGACAACGCCTGGACACTCCCTCTTCCACACAAAATACGGGGCGGGTTAAAGTAAAATAATTTTTTGTGTCCTCACAAAAATAGATTTTTTTTTAAATTCTCCCAAAAAAATAAAATTTTCTTTAAAATTTCTAAAGTCAAATAGAACGGTAACTAAAGAGAGTGGGGTTTTATAGAATTTCAAAAAAGGGGCATCAAAAGAAAATAAATTTTGATAGTTTAATTATTTTTCTATAATTGCAAGCGAAAGCGACTATATTTTTTAATAATAAGAGAAAAATCAGCATGGCAAAAAAGATATCTTACACACTTGAATACACTGTCAAATCTTCTCCGGGGATTTTGTATGAATTTTTATCTACTGCGTCCGGACTGCAGGAATGGTTTGCAGATATGGTTAGGCAAAGAGATGGCGTCTATTCTTTCGACTGGAACGGATCTGTAGAAAAAGCTAAAGTGATAGATAAAAATCAGGACGAATTTATTCGTTTTCATTGGGTGGATGCTCCGGAAAATGAATACTTTGAATTCAGAATCCGGAAATCTGATGTAACCAGTGAAACAGTTCTATTAGTAACAGATTTTGCTGAAAAAAATGAGGTGCATGATGAATCCCAACTTTGGGATGCGCAGCTAAAAGACCTCTTTCACCGTATCGGTAGCTGATCCTTTTATTTCATGTATCACCAAATAAGTATCCTTACGAACAAAGCGGATATAAAGGTGATATAATGCAGGAGGGATAGCTATAACCATGTACAATAGGTTATAGGTGGCGAATATAAGTACGGTAGAAACGATTACCAGCAAAAATCCAATAATATAAGCCGCATTATTCATCCTGCTTTCCACCAGGTAATTTTTCTCACTATTATCGTTCGCCTGTATTTCAAAAGGTTTGGTTTTACTCATGGATAAAAATGCCTGTAATCGGGCATTATCTCCCGGCACCTGAAAAGTTTCTGTTTGTCCATTTTTTAATACTCCCGCTTTGTATCCATTGATAATAATCTGCATGGGAATACTTTTTTCCATAAGTTGGGATTTCCTGGTAACTGTTATATTAAGATAATGATCCTGAGCGAAAAAGAGATTATTCATGGGCATTCATTACAGTTCCGGATACGTTAGCAAGCTCTTTATTAATATAATGCAGAAAATAACTTTCGGGGTCATTACCTGAAAACCAGCGTATCTGGGCATCCTTTCTAAACCAGGTCATTTGCCGTTTGGCATATTGCCTCGTATGAATATTAATGTTTTTAATGGCTTCATTCAATGGACATTTATGGGCAAGAAATTCGAATATTTCCGCATAACCAACTGTTTGCAGCGCGTTTCTGCGATGACAGTGAATTAATCCTTTTACTTCATCCACGAGTCCTGCGCTAATCATCCGGTAAGTACGATGAACGATATTGTCCCACAACTGTTCCTTCGGCAGTTGTAATCCTATTTTAATGATATTAAAATTCCGCGGCTTCTCTTCCATTTTCCTGAAAGAAAGAATGGATTTTCCGGTAGCTTCGTACACCTCCAAAGCGCGCATCAGCCGGTGTGGATTGTGAATTTCTGCTACTTTAAAAAACTCGGGATCTTTTCGTTCCAGTTCCGCATGCAATCCTTCAATACCATGAATAAGATAAAGTTTTCTGACCTTATTGCGAATCCCTTCGGGAATGGGTGCCATTTCATCCAATCCTTCACAAAAGGCTTCGATATACAATCCCGTTCCTCCACAGACAATTGCTACCTCATTTTCTTTAAAAATCTGATGTACATAATCCATGGATAAATGCTCAAATAACCCTGCATTTACATCATCGGTAATGGAATGAGAATTGATAAAATAATGCCTGATTTTTTTTAAGTCCTCTTCGGAAGGTTTGGCCGTTCCGATCGTCATTTCGCGATAACATTGGCGTGAATCCGCCGAAATAATGGCAGTGTCAAAATGTTCCGCAAGCTTAAGAGCTAAGGCAGACTTGCCGGTAGCGGTAGGGCCCGCGATAACAATGACTGTTTTTTGATCATTAAAAATTTTCATCTTCTTCACTGTCTAAGTGTTCGCCTTCTTCGCTGAATCCGGCATCACCTTCCTGATCTTCCAAATCATACTTATCTTCAGTTTCAATCATTTGATCACCATCGGGTTTTTTCTTGCCGTATTGCTTGGGAGGCGGACCTTCCTTACGAATACAAATCGGATAATTCTGGTTATTCCCTTCCCTGGTAACCGCAATAAGCTCTATCAGGAAAGTCCATCGTTTTACAAAATCGTAGAGGTAAATAAATTTTTCATTTGGATTTCGCACGGCATCCTCCATCAGCGTGGTAGCCATCAGCAGAGGAGAAACTTTTCTGGATTGATCATCCGGCTGCAGGATAATTTCCCTGCCGCGCTGCCAGCGGTCATTACTACGAAAAAAAGTAGCATTTTGTTCGGGTAAAAATTCAAAGGCATTGAGAATAGCTTCATGAAATTCCAAAAAGGTTTGTGCTGACCTTATCAGAATATCGCGAAAGATACTTTCTTCATCTTCCCAACTTACCCTGAATTTTAAAACCGGCATAACTTCTGTTTCAGAGGCAAAGTTACAATTATTTTACCGGCTTTAAATGAAGTTCTCCTGCTTTTTTCAACATAAATTGATAAGCAGCTTCATAGCTATTTTCTATCTCACCATCCAGAATGGCTTCCCGGATGGCAGTTTTGATATCGCCCACTACCCTGGACGGCGGCAGCCCGAAAGTTTCCATAATCAGTTCTCCGCTGACAGGCGGTTGCCAGTTACGGATTCGGTCTTTTTCCTCCACTTCTTTCAGCCGCTGGCTAACTAAATCGAAATTTTCCCGGAATCGCTTTACTTTCTGCTTATTTTTGGAAGTAATATCCGCATTACACAACAACATTAATGAATCTATATCTTCACCCGCATCAAAAAGCAAACGTCGTATGGCAGAATCCGTGATTTCTTCTTTAGATAAGCTGATCGGGCGTAAATGCAATTCAACCAATTTTTTCACAAAACGCATTTTTTCGTTTTGCGGCAATTTTAATTGCCGGAAAATACGCGGAACCATCCTCCCTCCTATTACCTCATGCCCGTGAAAGGTCCAGCCGTGGCCATTTTCAAAACGTTTAGTCGCCGGTTTGGCAATATCATGTAACAATGCCGCCCAACGCAGCCACAAATCATCACTTTCTCTGCTTATATTATCTATTACCTGCAGGGTGTGATAAAAATTATCCTTATGCCCCTTCCCTTCTATCAATTCCACACCTGCCAATTCAGTCATTTGAGGAAAAATAATTTCCAATATTCCTGACTTATATAATAATTCCAGTCCGATAGATGGTTGAGGGCTCAGCATAATTTTGTTAAGCTCGTCCGTAATACGTTCCTGCGATACAATGCGAATACGTTCAGCATCTGTACGAATACCGGCAAATGTCTTCCCCTCAATATGAAAATTCAACTGCGAAGCAAAGCGGGCTGCACGCATCATACGCAATGGATCATCGCTGAAGGTTTGCAATGGGTCTAACGGCGTACGTATAATCTTATTTTCCAAATCTTCTAATCCATTAAACGGATCATGCAATTGTCCGAAATGTGCTTCATCCAAGCTAACTGATAGCGCATTGATGGTAAAATCGCGCCGCGCCTGATCTTCTTCCAATGTGCCTGTTCGCACCACGGGCTTACGGGAATCGTAACGATAACTTTCTTTTCGCGCCCCGACAAATTCCAGTTCTATTTCATCTAATTTAAGCTGTGCCGTTCCGAAATTTTTAAATACATGTACTTGCGTACGCGGATGAAAAGATGCTGCCACCGTGTGAGCCAAAGCAATCCCATCGCCGAGACAGACGATATCTGCATCTTTGACGGGCCTCTTCAGTAATTTATCGCGCACAAATCCTCCGATAAGCCATGCCGGAGTTTTTAATTCAGCCGCCGCCGAGCCTATCAGTCTTAATAATACCGATTCTTCTTTGGTCAATGGAATGGTCATCTACAAGGATTTTGAATTTTATTGAGCGGCAAAAATAAAGGTTTCAGTCATTTTTTATATCTTTGGAAAACAAAATATATTGAATATGTCTGTCTCTGTAAAAATATTGCCAAATTACACTTATGATGATTATGTGCATTGGGAAGGACAATGGGAAGTGATAGACGGAGTGCCTTATGCAATGAGTCCGGCGGCTGTGCCCAAGCACCAAAGAATTGCAGTTTCCATATCTTCAGCCTTTAATTTTCAGTTGAAAGAATGTAAAAAGTGCACCGTTTATCAACCCATTGATTATGTAACAGAAGATAATACCATTTTACAACCCGACATGCTTATTGTGTGTGAGGAGATCACCAAAAAATATCTTGATTTTCCGCCAACGCTCGTTCTGGAAATATTATCTCCGGCAACCGCTTTGAAAGACCGTCATACTAAATATGATATCTATGAATCACAGGGCATAAAATATTATCTGATCATTGACCCCGAAGCGGAACAAATTGAGATTTATGAAGTGAATATGAAAACAAAAAAATATGAACTAAAAGGACATGGAGATAGTTTTCGATATAAATTTTTGTTAGAAAACTGTCAGGCCCTGATTGATTTCAGCGAAATCTGGTAGTATAACCCCCAACTTCTCTATCCTTGATTATCCACTAATCTGAATCCATTTCCGTGGATATTGACAATAGCTATGGAAGGATCTTCTCTAAGATATTTGCGAAGCTTGGCAATATATACGTCCATGCTGCGGCCATTGAAATAGGTATCGCTACCCCAAATCTTTTTCAATGCTATTTCCCTCGTCAATAAATCGTTTTTATGCTCGCAAAGCATCCGTAATAATTCATTTTCCTTCGGAGAAAGCGTGTAGGTCTTAGTGCCGATAGCTAATGTGCGCAAGCGGGAATTGAAATGAAATTTACCCAAAGTAAATTCAACCTGTTCCTCTTCTTTATTATTCAACTCCTGGTTACGCTTCAGAATAGCCTTTATTTTGAGCAATAGTAATTCGCTGTCAAATGGTTTTGTAATATAATCGTCAGCACCCAATTTATAACCCTGAATAATATCATCTTTCATGCTTTTGGCAGAGATGAAAAAGAGAGGTACTTCCGGATCTACATCGCGAATTTCTTCCGCCAAAGTAAAGCCATCCATGTTGGGCATCATCACGTCTAAGAGACAGAGATCAAATTTCTCCCTCCGGTAGGCGGCTAAGGCAAGAATACCATCCCGGCATAGCTCCACATCGTAATCATTTAATTCCAGGTAATTTTTCAAAACCATTCCGAGATTGGAATCATCTTCGGCAAGAAGGATCTTAGGCTTATGCTCTTCCATAACAAAAACAGTAAATTTCCTACAAACTTACAGCAAAACAGGGAAAAGTCAAATTTATACTTCAAGTTGAGATATTAATATTAGGTTTGCAAGGTTTGAAAGGGATATTCAACATTCAATATTTGGGATTTCAGTTTCATGTTCCGCGTTGAACATTGAACATTGAATATTGAGTTTTGAGTTTTGAACATTCAATGTTGGATGCTGAAGATGGAAGATCATATATCGGTATATTTGATTTTTATTTGTCACCTGCCTGCGGTAGGCAAGTGTGGAATTTCATACTATGGGTTTATTTAAAAAGTTATTTTCAAAAGAAGAGAAAGAGAGCTTAGATAAAGGATTGGAGAAAACGAAGGAAAGCTTTCTCAAAAAGATTGGTCGCGCCGTAGCGGGCAAGTCCGAAGTGGATGAAGAAGTGCTGGATCAATTGGAAGAAGCATTGGTATCTGCCGATGTAGGCGTGGATACTACTGTTCAAATCATTCAGCGAATAGAAAAAAGGGCAGCACGGGATAAATATCTGAATACCGGCGAATTAAATAATATTCTTCAGGCGGAAATAACCGGTATGCTTGATTCGGGCAAAGAAGCTCCATTATCAAACTTTAATCTGGAAGGAGCTAAAAAGCCTTATGTTATCCTGGTAGTTGGCGTCAACGGCGTGGGAAAAACAACTACCATCGGCAAGCTGGCACATCAATATAAAAAAGCGGGAAAATCTGTGATGTTAGGTGCTGCAGATACTTTCAGAGCCGCCGCGGTGGATCAGCTTACAATATGGAGTGAACGGGTTGGCGTGCCTATTGTAAAGCAGGCTATGGGTTCTGACCCTGGCGCAGTGGCTTTCGATACGGTACAGAGCGGCGTTTCTAAAAATGCAGATGTAATCATTATTGATACTGCCGGAAGGCTACACAACAAAAAGCATCTGATGGATGAATTGGGAAAAATAAATCGCGTAGTCAAAAAAATAATTCCTGATGCACCGCATGAAGTATTGCTGGTGCTTGACGGCTCTACCGGACAGAATGCTTTGGAGCAGGCAAAACAATTTACCGCTGCTACCCATGTGACGGCTTTAGCTATCACTAAATTAGATGGTACAGCCAAAGGCGGTGTGGTGCTGGCTATTGCCAATCAATTTAAAATACCGGTTAAATATATTGGTATCGGAGAAAAGATGGACGATCTGCAGCTTTTTGATCCAAAGGAATTTGTGAATTCTTTATTTTCATTGAACTCATAGTCGTTAGGGTGCAACAGGCGTTACAGATTCAGATTGTCAATCAGTACTTTTAAAGAAATACTTGATTCGATACCGTAAGATAATGCTATTATGCTGTCATATTCCCGTTGA
>SCQV01000109.1 GCA_004299085.1 Chitinophagaceae bacterium
CTTCCATCATCACATTAATTTCGGCACGTCCATTTACCGGCACTTCTTTACTTTCATAACCCACATAAGAAAATAATAGTACCGCATTATTCGGCACTGATAAGCTAAATTCGCCATTCTCTCCGGTAGTCGTTCCGGTAGAAGTACCTTTGACTTGCACAGTTACTCCTATCAAAGGTCGTTGCGTGACAGCATCCATTACGGTGCCGTGAACAGGGTTTTGCGGTAGTCCTGATAGCCTCTGATTTGCAGGTATAAAACTTTCACCAGGTGCTGCATGAATGAAAATTGTCTTTCCTTCCACACTGAAAGTAAGCATCTGATTTTTTAATATTACTCCAAGCGCACTTTTTAGATTCTCATTTTTAAACGAAAGCGTTACTGGCCGGGTATTTTGCATGTCTGCATCATTGTAAAAGAATGCATATCCTGTCTGTTGCTCGATTTCTGAAAAAACCTTTTCCAACGGAACATTTTTGCCTGACCAGGTGATTGTTTGAGAAAAACTTCTGGCGCTGACACCCAAAGAAGCCACCGTGAGAAAGAGTACCATTAGTTTCATAACCAATAGGATTTGATGTGGTACCGAAGAAAATTCCCGTTTCTTTTTTCGGGAACGATAAAATCTTTTCATACTTTTGTATGGATTTAGGTTGTGAATAATGAATTGCCGTTCCGGGCATTTGTTATATTACAAACCGAAGCTTTGACCAGGGATGTTCCACCATTCCTGGTTTTTTTCGGCCTAACCCCTATTCCCTCTCCCGGAGGAGAGGGAGAAAACTCAGGGCAGTATTTCCAGTTTTCTGTTTGCTTCTATCTTAAAATGAGCCTGTGTCAATGCCAGTCCCTTCAACACTTGTGATAAAGTAAGGTCTCTGTCAATTCTTCCGCTAAACTGTTGTTGATTATTAACACCAAGGTCATAAACCACGTCCACATCATACCAACGGGAAAGCTTTCGCAGGACTTCCTCTAAGTTATCATTTCGAAAAGAAAAGAACCCATTCTTCCAGGAAACCGCATCATTTACGTCTGCATCTTTTACTAACCTTATTGCTCCTGCTTTATTCATTTGTGCTTGTTCTCCCGGATGTACTATAGCTGATTGCCTACTGCTGTTTTCCAACTGCACTTTTATCAGGCCTTCCAATAAGGTAACCTTCACTATCCCTTCATCATCATAAGCATTTACATTAAAATGAGTCCCTAATACCTGCACTGTCATATTTCCTCTTTTTACGATAAACGGTTGTGCCGCATTTTTTGCCACTTCAAAATAAGCTTCGCCGGTTACTTCCACTACTCTTTCTTTGCCGGTAAATGCCACCGGATAACGGATAGAAGAAGCCGCATTCAGCCATACTTTAGTGCCATCTGATAAGGTAAGCTGATATTGCCCCCCCCTCGGAACAGCCAGAGTATTCATCTCCAATCTCTGATCTTTGATCTTTGATCTTTGATTGGTTCCTGCCTCTTCCTGCTGATAAGCCAGCATCCCGTTATTCACCTTAATCACCTTCATGTTTCCTGCACTTGCCAGCATCCCGTTATTAGCCTTGTTCAAAATAATTGTTTTCCCATTCGATAATGTAAGCGTAGCCTTATTTCCACCGGGTAATATATCATGAGTTATTTGAGCAGCCTGCATCATTTGCTTAGAGACAGAATTCTTTCGGATAAAAAAGTAGCTCCCGGCCCCTCCAATGATTAATATCAATACAGCAGCAGCAACTCTCTTCCACAAATTAAGCTTATTTATATTTTTCTTCTCCGTTAAAGCCGATTCGCCGACTATCTGTTGATACATCGCCCCCCAATTCACCTCGTCATTTTTCTCCGGCGATTGCACCTTTTTGAAAACACTTATAATCTCTTCTCTCAGCAGGTTATTTTCCCCTGCCTCACGGATATAGTCAAATAATTCTTTTAATTCATTATCGGAAATATGGCTATTCAGATAATGTTCAAATAAGAAATACAGCCGGTCGTTCGAGGGTAGCATTCGACTTTTTTAATAAAAAATGAAAAATCCTTATAAACTTCTATGTCCTTTTATACAAGGAGTAAAAAAGAGGAGAGATGGAGTAAGGCAGAAAGAATTTTTCTATTAACCCTTAAAAGGAAAGTCAATGCCTGAGCAGTAACAAACATAAAGCCAGCAAAGGCCCAATCTTAGAAAGTCCTGAACGGATATTGCGCAGGGCAAGCTGGAGCTGTTTTTTAACGGTTAAGGAAGAAATATGCAGCCTGTCCCCAATTTCCTTATAGCTTAATCCTTCTTCTCTGCTTAGCTTATAAATAAGTTGCCGTTGAGTTGGTAATTTATTTATCAGATAATGAATGATCTGCTCCGTTTCTTTCACTTCTATCCATTCCTCTGTTTTATTATCTGCCACTTTCATCCTTTTTCTGACAGATTCATAGAGCTTCTGATCAGCAGCTACTTTCTTCAGATACCGGAAAGATTCATGATAAGCGATAGTAAAAATATAAGCAGAAGGATTTTCTACTTCTTTTAAACAGAGGCGGTTTCCCCAAATCCGGATAAATATTTCCTGCACAATATCTTCGGCCGCATCAGCAGATTTTGTTATTTTAAAGGCGCCGGCATAAAGCTTTTGCCTGAATGCATCAAACAGTTCCTTAAAGGCCGTAGCATTGCCTTCAGCAATCTGATTAAACAATATTTGCAATTCATGTAAAGAGTAATTCTGCATCATAAGCAACGCATTATCTTAAAGAATAAGTGGAAGAATGCGATAACAAATTTAGAAACTTTTTATGAAAAATAAAATCAGGGTTGATTTTTTTATTATTTATCTTTTGCCGGAAACTTTTTGAATTTCACTTCTATGGCGCGAAATTTGACCTTTATAAAATACATACTGTTTCAAACTTTATTTGATATTCGTTATTATGGATCACTTTAAAGAAGATATTTTAAACAGCCTGAAAGATTTAAAAGGCAGTGGCAAGTTCGTCAGTATGCAGACAATGAAATTTGTTTTCCCGGGTATGGAAGTAGCAGGTGTCGGCGAAATGGCATATCCCATCAATGAGGCCCAGGCCAAAGCATTGATACAAGTTGCGCATAAGGCGCCTTTCGGAAAAGGCAGCGAAACTATTGTAGATAATAAAGTCAGAAGCGGATGGGAAATAGATGCAGATAATATCTCATTTAAAGGCAACCGGTGGGAGCATATAATTCAAAAAATCATCCATAACATTCAGCCTGATTTAGGGTTAGAAGAATATACTATTTCAGCCCATCTTTATAAGATGCTTATTTATGAAGCAGGTGATTTCTTTCTTCCGCATCAGGACTCTGAAAAAGAAAAAGGCATGTTTGGTACTTTAGTGATAGGATTACCTTCTAAATATACAGGTGGAGAGCTGGTGGTACGCTTTGGAGGAGTGGAAGAAACAGCAGATTTTGCTGCAGAAGCCGGCGATTATAAAATTAATTATACCGCTTTCTATGCTGATTGCGAACATGAAGTAAAGCCACTTACTTCAGGATACAGAGTTTGCCTAACGTATAATCTCGTCCAGGAAAAATCAGGAAAAAAAATTCAATTTAATTCTTTAGCGTCTTATGTTGAAAAACTTGCAGCCATTTTTAGGAATCCACCACAAGCAGATGAACAAAAACCCCACATCGTTTTATTAGGACACCAATATACCCCGGAGAATTTTTCTGTAGAGGCATTGAA
Source organism: Chitinophagaceae bacterium (assembly GCA_004299085.1). GTDB lineage: Bacteria > Bacteroidota > Bacteroidia > Chitinophagales > Chitinophagaceae > FW021-bin31. The sequence goes on from SCQV01000109.1 coordinate 3,717, forward strand.
GCTCAATGATCGTCCTAAAGCAGAGGCATTATTTCGCGCAGCAAAAGAAGCCAACTGTTATGCAAAAATGTGTCTGGTGACTTCATACATCACCGGTTTGCCTGATGAAGATGGATATGGATACGGCTATGATGATGAAGGTGATGAGAACGCGAAAATGGTGGAGGTCTATGATGAGTCGCTGTATATTGAGCACTGGTTGGAAAAAGATATACCCTTGTTAAGTAATGTGAGTTTCGAGGAAGATGACCTGATCACGTCTTTCGCTTTGAATGAAGAGGAACCTATTATCAAAGAATCTTCAGGTTATATGGGAAATTATGGGCCTGACCTGATGCATTGGTATCATTATGGCGCCATCATGATATGGTCGCATGAAACAAATGCACAATTGCTTACACAACAAGATACAGAAAGCAAATTAGCATGGATTGATTATTTCAATAAAAATCCACAGCAGCTCAGTGATAATGAAAATTCAACCATAGAATTAATCTTATCTTCGGCATTAAGCGAAGACGACAAGGACGCTAATTATAATACCATCGCTGATTGGATTATCCATCAGAAGGATGATACATTTCTTTTAAGATTGAATGACGAACTCAGGCAGTCTTATTTTACAAAAATTGATCCTGCACATTGGCTAAAGCTGATTGAATTCTTTCCTGTTGATATAACTGATAAAATATTCGAGCTGGTAACAGACAACATCCGTTTGCCGGTTGTGGCACAAATACTATCCATACTTCAAATGTTGCTAAAAAGTGAAAAAGATATTCCGCTGGTGAAAACTCAGGTAAAAAAATTACCACAATATTTTTCTGCTTTGTCCACAAGTACGGTAAAAAAAGACTTCCCGCCAACGGCCGGCACTTTAAATCATTTGTTTGAAATAGAAAAGATGAGACCGCAGGATGAGGTTTGGGAAAACAACCTGGCAGAAATACTGATGTCCTGCACAAAAAGAGATTATATAAACCGTGTACTGGCACCGCAGTTGCTTGAATTAACTACCATTACAGGATTTACCCGTAAAATACTTTCATCCTGCAGGCAGTATTTACAGGAAAAAACAAGTAACGAACCGCAGCCACCGGCAGACTGGAGCCGGAAAATACCCGAAACAACCCGCTATAAAAAACAATGGCAACTGCTAAAAGATTTCCTGGCATCTCCGGTAGAACGAGTTTTCGATTACCGGATAAATCAAAATGAAAGAAATGAAATGGAAAGCGCCATCCGGAATGTGGAGATAGACCTAAGGACTGAAACTATCAAAAAGGGTTCGCCTCACACACTCAGAATTACCAAAACCCAGGCATCTTATAAAAAGAAAATGAAAGAATGGGACGAAGATGTGAAA
>SCQV01000110.1 GCA_004299085.1 Chitinophagaceae bacterium
GTTGCAGAAGCACACATCAGCGTAGCGCCTTGTTCGAATGGAATTTCATCAGGGAGAGGAATGGCGTTCCTTGCCGGGATGGCGATATATTCTGCGTAGCCGCCATTGGCATGATGGCCAATCATTTTCCCTTTCGCACAAAATTGTTCATTACCGGAAGCACAATAATAACAATCACCGCAGGTAATCAGATAATGAAGACACACACGGTCGCCTTGCTTTACGTTAGTAACTTCGCCGCCAATTTTTTCCACGACACCTGCCACTTCATGTCCTAACGTGAGTGGCGTAAAGCTGACCGGAGAAATTCCCGCACGGTAATGCGCATCGGAATGACAGATGCCTGCTGCTTTTACTTTCACTAAAATTTCTCTCTGCCCGATTTCAGGAACTGGAATATCCTGCATTTCCAAAGGATGTTTTATCCTTGTCAAGCGAATTGCTTTCATAATTTATCTCTTTTTCTGACATGCTAAGTTACAATGGGAATAGGGGAAATGTTGTCTAAATTATATTTGGGGATGTTGTAAGTTTTTGATAGAGTAAGTTGTGCCCAGTAGGAGCATCCTGATTGTAAAAATAATAAGAGTCCTTATTTGAAACAGGCTCCTTATGAGCCTCCTAAATGGACAGCGCTTTCAGAAAAAGACCATTGTGAACCTGTATGAGTCGCACTTACGCGGGTTCAGAAAGAGGCTGCTCCTACGGGAGCTGATAAAAATCCGTTCTTATCTTTCCATTACAATAAATCCCGTGTGATGAAAAACGGACATAGAACTTATATAAATACATATAACTATCAAAATTTTGAGACAGCTATTATTAATCAGGCACAATTAAATAAGACCTTATTTCGTGCAACTTTTGTACTTTTATCAGATTAAATCTCTAAATTAACTTTTTTTAAAAACCATCTTACCAGACGGCAATGTTTTATCATTTGGTACCAATGCAAAGGAAGACACAAATTAGCCTGTTAAGGGCCGCACACATCTATTTGATAGTTTTATTTCATAGCGGTCTTTTCCAAATCAAACAGTTAATTCTTGAAATGTGGACGTATATTTACAAACTAAATGAATAATTTGACGAGATGATATTAGACAATGAGAATGAAAATCTCAAAATCCACGAGTAGATTACTAAACATACCGGTAAAGGAAAGCTATCTATTATAACGGGTTACTTTACGGTGGGCGCATTAGCCTATTTATCAAAGGCAACAAAAGAAAAAATTGACGAGTACAAATTCATACTTGACGACACCGTAAATTTTGATGCTGATACAGACAATGCCCTTGATCGGTCAAATGAAAATATTACCATTGAAGCTTAGTAAAGTTGCGCAGGAAGCGGTTACCTTTTTAGAATTGTATGGGATGAAATAAAAAAACTATGATGCAGGCAAGAGATTTATTGTTATTCAGCACCGCTGATAAAAAGGTACAGGTTTCGGTTTACTTTCAAAACGGGACCTTCTGGCTTACTCAAAAAGCGATGGCGGAGCTGTTTGGGGTTGATCGTTCGGTCATCACCAAACATCTCAAAAACATATTTGATACACAGGAATTAGAGGAAGACTCAGTATGTGCAAAAATTGCACATACTGCCGAAGATGGTAAAAGCTACAATACAAATTTTTACCGTTTAGAGGCCATCTTAGCGGTAGGATATCGTGTAAACTCAGCCCAGGCAACAGACTTCCGGAAGTGGGCTACACAAACACTCAACGAATTTATTATCAAAGGATTTATTATTGATGATGAACGGCTGAAACAAGGCAAAAGCTTCGAGCAGGATTATTTTGATGAACTACTCGAACGCATCAGAGAAATACGTGCCAGTGAGCGCCGCTTTTACCAGAAGATAACGGATTTGTATGCCTTAAGCACCGATTATGACAAGGAAAGTAACCAAACCAGAAATTTCTTTGCATCCGTTCAGAATATGCTGCATTGGGCTATTACCGGTAAAACAGCCGCAGAAATAATTTATTCCGAAGCTGATGCCGCCAAACTGTATATGGGCCTAAAAACATGGAAATCAGCGCCGGATGGAAAAATTATGAAGAGTGATGTATCGGTAGCTAAAAATTATTTGTCGCACCAGCATATTGTAGAGCTGAACCGTATCGTATCTGCTTATCTGGATTTAGCAGAGAATAATGCGCAAAGAGGTATTGCCTTTAATATGCGGCAATGGGCAACCTTCCTTAATCGTTTCCTGGAGCTTTCCAATTATCCCATTTTAATAGAAAAAGGAAAAGTGACCATGCTTGAAGCCAAACTGAAAGCCGAAGGCGAATACGAAAAATTCAGACTGATTCAGGATCGTACTTATGAGAGTGATTTTGACAAGGAAATCAAAAAGCTGAAACCGTGAATTACACTATAACAATTAAAACCGATTAATGAGCTTTAAAATATCGGATTAATCAGACAAACCCGGATTAGCAGTAATGAAGGTGAGTCAACGGGAATATGACAGCATAATAGCATTATCTTACGGTATCGAATCAAGTATTTCTTTAAAAGTACTGATTGACAATCTGAATCTGTAACGCCTATTGCACCCTAACGACTATGAGTTCAATGAAAATAAAGAATTTACAAATTCTTTTGGATTGAAAAGCTGGAGATCATCCATCTTTTCCCCGATACCAATATATTTAACCGGTATTTTAAATTGATTGGCAATAGCCAGCACCACACCCCCTTTGGCTGTACCATCCAATTTAGTGATAGCTAAAGCCGTCACATGGGTAGCAGCAGTAAATTGTTTTGCCTGCTCCAAAGCATTCTGGCCGGTAGAGCCGTCAAGCACCAGCAATACTTCATGCGGTGCATCAGGAATTATTTTTTTGACTACGCGATGGATCTTTCCCAATTCATCCATCAGATACTTTTTATTGTGTAATCTTCCGGCAGTGTCAATAATGATGACATCTGCATTTTTAGAAACACCGCTTTGTACCGTATCGAAAGCCACTGCGCCAGGGTCAGAACCCATAGCCTGCTTTACAATAGGCACGCCAACCCGTTCACTCCATATTGTAAGCTGATCCACCGCAGCGGCTCTGAAAGTATCTGCAGCACCTAACATCACAGATTTTCCTGCTTTTTTATATTGATGTGCCAGCTTGCCGATGGTAGTTGTTTTTCCCACGCCGTTGACGCCAACTACCAGGATAACATAAGGCTTTTTAGCTCCTTCCAGATTAAAGTTTGATA
>SCQV01000111.1 GCA_004299085.1 Chitinophagaceae bacterium
CTGCTGATCTGGCTAAATTATATGGAGATAAAGGGACTATTAGCAAAATACTAAGATACCAACAACCGCTTTCATTAAAAATGATCAGGCTATTTAGTAAAGCATTAAGGATACCTGGAGAAAGCCTGATAAAGGAAGACCCGGTAGCCTCAAATAGCCATTAACAACATCAAAAACAGCAACATGTCCGATACCATCATCTCCTTAAAGTATTTCCGCATCACCGTGATGGCTCTGGCTACGATCTTATAAGATGCTTTTACGGAAATCTGCATGATGGATGCAATTTCAGGATATTCTAATCCCAAATAATAACGAAGAAAAATGCTTTCTTTCTGCCGGGGAGTAAGGTTGTTGAGTGCTTTCAATATCTGCCTGCTTCTTGCCGCCTGTTCATCCTTATAGATTATTCCATCTTCAACCGTATAATGCATTTCAAATGTATGCAGCTTTAGCGCGCGATCTTCACGCTTAGCCAGGCGGTTTATCTGATCCAGCCTATTCAAAACAATGCTTCTTAAAGCAGTATATAAATAAGGCTTAATGGCATCGGTTGGCTTCAGATTTTCCCTGTTAATCCACAACTTTACAAACAGGTCCTGGATACAATCTTTCACCACTTCAGTATTACAACATAGCCTCATTCCGTACTCATAAAGTATCGTAAAATGATTATTATAAATATCAGCAAAAGCCTCTTTCCTACCATCAAGGAAATAGTTCCAAAGCTGTTCATCAGCAACATTGAAGGTAAAAGTATTCATGTTTTTATCTGGTTTTAAAGGACTAATGTACTCCTGCCCTTCTACGGAACCATCCCGTACTATGCTGCACTGTGCTGTACTGTGCTGCCTCATAGCCACAAATCGTATCCTTCACAAAATCTTCCACACCATCAGAAAAAGATTGTCTCACTTTCTTTTAAGCATAAATAAATGGAGGCTCTGAATCTGATCTTCAACTACTGTGTTTAAGGATGGCAATACCTTCCAAGTCCTACTAAACAGCTACCTAAACATCTATCAATCAGAGGTTCCTTTTATCGCCGTTTATCCTTCTCTCTCAACGGTTCGGGAACTATAGCAAACTGTATTCTCTAATTTACCGGACTTATGGGATAGAAAAATTTGTTTGAAGCATTATGGGCATCTCTAAAAACCACCTATAGATTCGTGAAAATCAGTGCTATTCGTGGCTAAATAAAACTAAAAATAAGGTTTTGAGAGATGCCCTTATGCTTTAAACTTAATCCTAAAGCTTATTACAGGAGCCTCTTCAACCGGCAACTCCTAAGATCTATGAATCAACAATGCATCTCTCCTCCGCTTTCCATGAAGGCTTGATTGGTCGCCGGGCAATTCCATAGAGGCAATTTTTTGTCATACCATATTTGAATCATGTCCTAAAGAGTTAATCGCAATATCTTTAGTGGGTGTGTCCCAACAAAATGCATATAGGATGTCTCCCTATGTGATAAACTTGCTTACAGTATCTACTGAAATTTGACGTTACTGAAAGTAGAAAAACATCAAAACTATAATTTATAGAATAAGGCAGTCCGTTGCCCCACTGGACTTTTTAACCAGTAATGCACAAATGGGCTTATACTTAAAGAGGGTATTTCAGGACATTAATTAACCCATTCGTGTATTCGTGTCAAAGAGGTTTCCTTAAAAGTCAATTTCTCACCCAATGCTCGCCTGAATGGAAAGGGCAGGCACGAATAAATTTGAGTATATTCGGTACCATTTTACGTTACCATTCGTGCCTGTCTCCACTAAGGCGAGGCATTCGTGGTTATTTTTAACCTGTAATACTTTATTCTACTTTAAAATTCTCTCATAGAGGTAGAGGTATGCATCCGCATCTTGCTAATAATTTAATCCGATGCCTTTCGGGCAAGATCTTAAGAATGGATCCATCCGTTCCTTTTGAAACAATTCCCGGGCTAATTTTAATATCATATCTGGAACCCTCAAATTCACATTCCACCTGATGAGACATTATTTTACGGAACGGTAATGAAGCGTTGGCAGCAGTGTGCAGCTCAAGGAACCAATTGATTAAATGGTTTCCCAACATTTTTATTTCTATTTGCCGTTCATTCATGTTCATAACAAGTGTATCATTATATTCTATTGGCCAAGCTATATGTAGCACTCCCTTTTTAATACTTCTAATTTGCGGGTTACCGCTACCTTTTATTAAGACTTTTTTCCCATTTATAAGCGCCTCAAATTGTAATCCGGCCACCTGGCTTTTAGATGACCATCTGTTCCCATCCACAAAGGGAAGGGTGAAAAAAGAATATTTTCCAGAGGTTGATTTCTTTGTTAAATAGGGAGAAGCCATGTTTTCATTGAATAAATGAATATCTCTAAACCGTATTGTGGATCCGCTCCAAAGTAAATTCATCCGGTAAAACCGGCTGTCGAACCAGACTGTTTTTTTATTACTTCCTTCTATGTTCTTTGTTACAGTCACTGACGTCGAGGGGGTAACTTTAAAATTATTACGAAACCATTTCCCTGTCTCTGCGAGCGTTTCCACTTTTATCTTGCCTTCATCCCGTAGCCGCGCTATCAATGGCATTTGGATTTTATATCCCTTTGCCATCGCAGGCCAGGTAAAAGAATTTTCCTGTCCGACTTGTATATACGCAAAGGCTAAGGACTCGCCTTCAATAAACTGCTTGAAATACCAGTGGACCCAGGAAGAATCTCCTCCACCGAATTTATATACAGGCTCCATGGTAACAACCCCCTGGCCGTTAGTACCAATTCCTGCATCATATTGACTGACCGGATCGCTCCCCAACATCCTGAAAACAGGTACCGGTATCTGATGCTTTTCATCCTGTGCAGGCATATAGGCATTTTTAAGGCTTGGATAATATCCCTGATTCCAATATCCGCCCCAAAGGGTGTAACCATCCGTTCCAATCTGGTCTTTACAATTACAAGATGCAACGATGTCATATTTCTTATACAAATAGTCTAACGTATAAGCATCTATAAACCAGCACCCCACAGATTTTGGATAGTAACCAAATATTTCTTTAAACTTCTTCATATAGGTATCTGCGAGCTTTTTCCTGTCAGCAGGAGAATACCCGATAGAAAAATCACCACTAAAATAGGGATCCCAGGAAGTTTCGCCTTTCCACTGGAGGCTGGCATCCTCTACTAAAGATTTCGGTATTTCCCACCAGGCACCAATTTCAAATGAATCACGCGGAAGGCTTTTGAGTAATCGCTGATAGCGGGGATCAATTAATGCATCATATTGCAACAGGAAAGTGCCACGTAAATGATATTCCTTCATTATATCAACCTGATGAACTACAGTCTGATAAAGTACATTTTCAGTAATCGCAGCATTCCGCGGTTCACAAAAACGGATGAAGTTAATAATGTTTACTATTCGCGGACTTTCTTTTTTAACTACAGATGTTAGTTGTTTTTTGCCTGGAGTAAAAGAACACAAAATATAAATCCCTGCCAAAATAGATAGTATGCTTATCCATATTTTTGTTGCTTTATTCATATAAAAATTCATTGTTTACTTATCGCAGGATAACAGGAAAATGGCTCTCCTGATTTAACCATGAAATAAGGGATATATTCATGCGAAGCATCTCCTTTTATGGCAAAATGCAGCGGTTGCCCTGATTTTATTTCCAGATGATTAATTATTTGATCAGGAGATAAAGCAATCCGTGTATTTCCTTTATTGTCAACCTTACCGACCACGGTCATTAATAACGGGCCATATTCCATCGCATAATGATCGTCCTCTTTAGCAAATTCATCCATACCCTGATATTTAATAAGCCTGAATGATATAGGCAAGGAAAAGCTTACCCGGTCTGTCTTATGCCATATACGGTTGAGAGTAACATAAGTCCCGGGGTTACCAGATGCCAACTTTTTCCCGTTCAAATATAAAGACACACGCCCGTCAGCCCATTCAGGAATGCGGATATGTAATTTAATAGATAACGGCTTATCGGACGTTACTATTAACCTCACTTTATTGTTATAAGGAAATTGCGTTTCCGTATGCACCGTCACATTCTGATTATTGTACTTCCATGAAATAGTAGAACCAGCAAATAAATCCACGTACAATCCATCTTTGGAAATGGAATAAATATATTCCGGTAGAGAGCCATACAGCCTGGTGCCCTGCCCTTCACAACAAGTATTTTTATCCGTACCAGTTTCTCTTATGCCTACTAAATTTGCATGATAGCAAATAGCCGAATTACCATCCTGATTGGCTAATCCAACATTATATATAGATTTTTCAATCTCGTTGACATATTTTTCCTGGTCTGGATATAACAAATGAAAACGTTGATTATATCGAATCCAAAAGACACTGCAACAGTTCTCTCCTGTTTCAGCATGTAAATAGTAAGATTTAGGAGGATACTTTTTACCTTCACAAATGGCAATGCTGCCTCCCACATGTTCCCAGTTATTATGAAATAAATCCCATCCTCCAAGCGCTGCATCCAGATACTTCTTATCTCCGGTCGCCCGGTAAAGGTCAAGATATGGCTCCAGTGAAGTTAACAAATAACAATGTGGATGATCATAAGGGTAAAGCCAGATAGCCCTAAGCTCCCGGTTGGCTAATTCTTTTAACCAATAATCTTCCTGAAAATATTGCTGAATTACCTGAAGATCACTGGGTCTCCCAGCCGGTGTAAAATACATCCGTGTATTGGCAATCATTCCCTGCACACCCTGGCCTGCGCGCCGCAATAGTTCCGGTAAATACTCGCAACTATCAAACCAGTTGTAATATCCTCGTAATAATTTAAACGCTTCTTTATTTCCGCCAAATCCGGCGGCAATAAGACCTCTCGTAAGCCAGGATCGCGTATAAGCGCCACGCTCACTATAAAAAATGGTATTCGCAGGATAACCCATGATATAACCGTTTGGTTCTTTACAGGAATCAATCCCCGCTACCACTTCATTCATCTTTTCTCGCAGTGCGGAATCATTGATCCATCTTACAGTATTTCCGGCGCCCATTAGAAATCTGCCTGCATTAGATCCCGCCAATGAAATTTCCCAAAATGGATCAATGGGGCGCAAAGGAGTTGAAAGAAACTTACCATCCCTCCTTTGGAATGGCCTTAACAGCTCATCTACTGTATAAGAGGTCAAAAGATAATGGATATTATTTTCTAAAACAGTTTTAAAAAGCCCGCTATCCAATGTGATGTCACCAAGCGGTACGCGTGCCTTATAAGCCACCGGCCTCCACTCGCTCTCAGGAATCACATTTCGCGGGTTATCGGTAATATCTCCTTCTCCTTGTGGCCTTGGTTCTCTGGTTAACGGTGTCATCCCCAGATAACCATGATCGTTATCGGAGGTAACGCATCCCTGAGCAACATCTTTCCCGTTAGAATAAACATCCATTTTAGACAATGCCAACACCTGTTGTCGCAAAGTGGTTGCAGTAAGACGAACATACCTGGCACGTATAGTATTAAGAACAGGAAAAATAGCTACCCTGTCATAAGGATCCGGATAAGCCGATCTGGTATAATTGTGATCAGAAATTACCGCATAATGCTGAAAGGAAGAATCGTCAGAAGCCTCTATGGTAAAATTCTCAGGAAACCCAAAAGACTCAACGTCATAGCCTCCCAAATAAGGATAAAGTTTCACAGAATCTATACTTCTTATCTGTCCCAGGTCAATTTGGACCCATTTTGTTGCATGATCACTTTCAGCTTTTTCAGATTGATAACCCAACGGCGTAAATCTTGCTATTCTCTCCACGCCCATCGGTCCGTCAGATTGAGCGTAAGCACCGGTACAAACCAGGCTCAATATAGCTGCTGTCAAATAAACCAATTTCTTTTGTATTTCAACTTTCATATTGGCTTTTAAGTCTTTTAAAATCTGAATGAAAGGAAGGAAACCTAACAAAATAATGCTTTACTGTTCAAACAACTATCCTGTACTATGCTGCCTTTTAATAGTCCTCAATTAAAATATAAAATCTATATTTGACTCTAAATTTAAACCCAATGAAATCTACCACTCAACTGAAGCAGGGAAACTTCCTGATATTACTGGGACTCTTTCTACTATTCCTGGGATTGTTTATAGGACTTTTTGTTCACAATTTTGCTAATCCGAGAATGGGATTAAGCGCTCATTTAGAAGGCATCATGAATGGCATATTTTTGATCATCATGGGATTGTTATGGACAAAACTTATGCTTTCAAAGACATGGCTCAAAATTACATTCTTGCTGGCGCTATACGGAACATTTGCAAATTTTATTGCTGTGGTCATCAGCGCTATTACAGGATTCGGTAAAATGATGCCCATTGCAGGCGGGCAGGAAGGCACACCTCTCATAGAAAGCCTGATCTCTTTTTTACTGATTTCACTTTCTTTATCTATGCTGGCGGTCTGTATCCTGGCCTTAGTGGGATTTTACAAATATGTGAAACATGCTACTGATAATGTAGCAGTATGAATAAACAGGCTTTCAATGGGATTACAATATTTTGTCCTTTTGAAGAATACAAACGCACATCTTCTCCTTTGTGCCTTCCACAAGACACCATATCATTTAGAAGTTTGCCAGTTACCATTTACAAGACACACTATTTACTATTTACTATTTACTATTTACCGCTTACTACTTACTAATTACTGCCAACTGCATACTGCAATTTCACCCCACCACCGGATGCCTTTTAAATCCTTTTGTTCTGTCAAAAAGATAACGGTAGGTGACTAATCTGCGGCTGCGGTAGGTACCTAATTTCTCAGCAATATTGATCATTTTAGGATTGAAGTCGCCTATCCATTGCATTTCGTAATTATCATATTTAGCTTCCGGTTGAATCACTTTAGCAGCTTCAATAATAATATATGAATCGGCGCCTGTACCCTGAAATTCAGGAACAATACCGAACACTAACCCAACAAACCGGTTGCATTTTCCAAACTTTTTAATCCATAAAAATTTCAACTTCTGAAAGAAGCCGAATTTTCCATGCAAATGCTTAAACCATTGATTCAAATCGGGAAGATTCAGCCAGCATCCGATAGGTTCATTTTTATGATAAATAAACCACACAATATGCTCATCTATCACCGGTTTCATGGACTGCATGATTTTTTTTGCCTGCCGCAATTCCAATGTTTTATTCCCGCCATGTCCAGCCCAGGCTTTATTATAAACCGTGCAAAAATCCTGTGCGTATTTGTCCAAATTATTTTTACGTAAATGCTCCGAATGAAAATCCGCATTGGATGCAAAGGTTGCATGGCGCTCATAAAATTTTTTATCTACCTGCTCCTGTACACTCATAGCAAAACAAACCTGATTAAAAAAGAGTTGAAAGCCATAATTTTCAAACAACTGCTGATAATAAGGCGGATTATAATTCATGCCATATAATGGCTCATGAAATCCTTCTACCACTAAGCCCCACCAGCGATCTCTTTCTCCGAAATTTACAGGACCATCCATAGCCTCCATCCCACGCTTTTGCAGCCATTCTTTCGCGTAATCCAACATGAAATCAGCAGCCTGCTGATCGTGAATACATTCAAAAAAACCGATTCCCCCGGTCGGTTGTTCGTCACCGAGGTTTTTATATTTCTTATTTACAAAAACGGCTATACGTCCAATTATTTTACCTTCATCATCTGATAATATCCAACGCTCACATTCATTTCCTTTTTGCCGGAATAATTTATTTTTATCCTTGTCAAAAACTTCTTCAATATCCTTATCTAACGGGCGTATCCATTCGGGGTTATTTTGATGAATAAAAGCAGGCACGTCCAGGAATTGCCTGATCGTTGCCTTATCTTTAACAGGTAATAATTTCATGAAAACGGTTTGAGACAAAAGTAAGGATTGTAATCGAAAACGGGGTTACCTTTTCGAAAGAGAAAGTAAGCATGTAGCAGGAATAATTCTCAACAGTGACCTGACTACCTATTCAATATTCGAATCATTTTTTAATTCATTCAGCAGATCATTCAGGTCAAGCATTTCGGTAAACATTTCTAAAGAGCCATCAGGGTGATGCGGCCATTGTTCTTTCGGGCGATCCCAATATAATTCCACGCCATTTCCATCAGGATCATTCAGATACAACGCTTCAGATACACCGTGATCTGCCACGCCTGTCAAAGGATATCCGGCTTCCAGCAAACGCTTATAAATAACCGCCAAGTCTTTTCTTGTGGGATAAACGATGGCTGTATGAAATAAACCGGCACTATGCAAAGGCGCCGGCGAAGCATTTTTACTATACCACGTATTTAATCCTATATGATGATGATAACCACCTGCAGAAAGGAAAGCAGCCTGATCGCCATACATGGTGGTAACCTCAAAACCTAAAAGGTCCCTGTAGAACTGAAGCGCCCGTTCCAGATCGGCAACTTTTAAATGTACATGCCCAATATGTGTCTGAGAGGGAATAATGTAAGATTGCTTTTCCATGTGTAATAAGTAAGAATGACTACCTAAATGATACAAGAACTAATATAGCCACCATATTGAACATCGAACACTGATTCTCGATTTTTGAAGTTTGGTTCCTTACTTCAACACCCGCCTATCGGCAGACAGGTTCATCATTCGTTAATCGGTGCCTGCCTGCCGGCAAAGGCAGGTTCATTATTCAAAAAGTACTTCCTTCTCCTTCCTCGCGTAATATGGATATAAGCTTTGAAATTAATAGCCAACCGTAAAGCGCTTTCTGACATGCTTTGGATGCTCAGCTTCATCTATAACAGCCACCGCAATATCTTCTACCGAGATAGTACTTTTTTTATTGCTGTCAAAAACAGGTTCATCACCGCCGATCCTGTACTTTCCTGTTCGCTGATGAGGAAGCGTAGGATTCATTTCAATCGCAGGGCTTAAATAAGTCCATTCCAGATCTTTCTCATTTTTCAAAATATCCAGATAATCCCTGGCGGCAGTTGCCCCTCTCTTAAAAACGGCAGGGAATTCAGGGCTATCCACAAGCTGCTCACCTTGTGTAATGAACAGGCTGCCTGCACCGCCGATTACGAAATATCTTTTTACACCCGATTGTCTTACCGCATCCTGTATAGATCGAGAACCCGTCAAAAACTCCTTATAAATGTTCGGGTTACTCCAACCGGAATTATAAGCACTGATAACCATATCCTGCCCTTTTAAAAGTAAACCTAACTTATTAGCATCCATGATATCACATTGGACAATAGACAGATGCTTGTCTTGTACCTTTAATTTATCAGGATGTCGTAGAATCGCTGTCACAGTATGATGGCGTGATAATGCTTCTTTTAAAACAGCAGAACCTATAAAGCCGGTGGATCCTATTAATGCAATTTTCATATATAAATATTATTTCTTGTTAAACAGGATTACCTTAATTGCAGTTACCACCTACAGAGCAGGATTTTCCTTCTTCAAGAATCACCAGGTTTTGTTTTTTCTGATATTCATCCCAACTCTGCGCAAGTGCTCCTGAAAAGACTTCGGGAGGTTGTGCTCCTGAAACTGCATATTTCTGATCGAAAATAAAAAACGGAACACCATGAATCCCTATTTCCTGTGCAGCGGATTCATCCTTCCTGACCTCTTTTCCAAAAGCATCTGATGATAAAACTTCTTCCAATTCCTTATTATCCATTCCTATTCCTACACCTATCTGAGCAAGCGTAGCTTTATCATCAATATTTTTGCCGTCTTCGAAATATGACTTAAATAATTGCTCTTCCACTTTATCTCCCAATCTTTTAGTTTTCGCAAATTGGATGAGCCTGTGAGCATTAAAAGAATTGGCAACAATTGACTTTTCCTGGTTAAATTTTAATCCGGCATCTTTTGCAATTTCGGTGGAATATTCTACCATTTGCTTGGCCTGGTCTCTGGGAATCCCTTTGTTTTCTGCCAAATGTTCATAAATACTTTTGTCCGGATCCGTCTTTATATAAGGATCCAATTCAAAACTGTGCCAAACGATGTCTATCTTATCCTTTTGAGGGAAGTCCTGTAAGGCCTTTTCAAACTTATGTTTACCAATATAGCAAAACGGGCATCTTACATCCGACCAAATATCTACTTGCATGATTAAACGATTTTAGATGATAATTCACTTAATTACAAATAACCCCTGACAATGTTCAGAGAATTATAACTTCCCGTGTCAGCTAAACCTCTCCGGATTAAACGCTTTAATATCCATACTCCCTGGTTTTCCTGCAATAATCTCGCTGACCAATTTACCGGTGGCAGGCCCCAGGCTCATCCCCATCATGCCATGACCAGTCGCGAGCGTGATATGGGCGAAATTTTTCAGCTTTCCAATGTAAGGAAGCCCATCCGGTGAACAGGGACGTAAGCCGCTGCTGATTTGTTCCTTATCTATTTTTATACCCTGAAGTTCCGGATAAAATTGAAATAACGTATTTAAAATCCCCTTTATCCGGTTTTCATTGATATGACTTGAATTATTCCCTATTTCCATGGTACCGCTTACACGCAATTTATTTCCCATGGGGGTTACCGCCACCTTGCCCTCTATTAAAATGGATGGAATATGAATATTCTTTATCCTGTTTTCTAATGTAAAGCTATACCCTTTACCGCCCTGCAAAGGCAAAGAAACACCCCTATTCTTCAATAATAATCCTGAAAAAACTCCACATGCAATTACTATATCATTAAAAACATAATCGCCATTTCCGGTAATTAATTTTACACCGCTTTGATTGTATTCAATATTACTTACTGTAGTGTTGGTGATAAAGGAAATGCCCGCATTTTTTAAATAATTAAACATCTCCCGCATGAATTTTCCCGGCTCAATATGTGCATCACCAGGAAAATAGATACCCCCTCTCGAATTTACCTTCAATTCCGGTTCCAGTTTCTGCACTTCTCCCGCCGATAATATGTCGGCCTTAACCCCGGCTTCATTGGCCAGTTTTGCGGTAATCATTTCTTCCTGTTCTGCTGCAAGTGTTTGATAAAGCATCATCAGCCCGCGTTCTGCATAGCCAAAATCAAATCCGTTTGTTTTTGCAAACTGCTGATATAACGATTTGCTCAACCAGCTAATGTCACGTAAGTAAGGGATGGCCTGTTGTACATTTTTTGTATTGGCGGAACGGTTAAATAACCATATCCATCGCAGAAGATCTTTACGAAGACTGACATGGAATGCAAAAGGACTGTCAGATTTGAACATCCATTTAATTCCTTTGCCTACAACACCCGGGGCAGCCAGCGGCACAATATGGCTTGGCACAATCATACCGGCATTCAGGTAAGAGCACCCAAATGATATATCGCCTTGGTCAAATACCGTTACCTCATATCCTTCCTTTAGAAGATAATAAGCGCTGCATAAACCAATAACACCGCCGCCGATAATTCCGATTTTATTATTTGATGATGAGGATGCCATATTGATTAACACAGGAGAGTTTTGGAATCTTTAAATTGAAAGTTAAGCATTGAAAGTTGAAAGTTGAATATTGCCCATTCGGAGAACATTGAACATTCAATACCGTTTAGTTAAGGAGTATGCGTAATAAATTTTGTGCCACAAAGTCTCAAAGGCACGAAGCGTCACCAAGTCTGCTCTTTGCGTTTCCTTTGTGCCTGCCCCAACGCCCGCCTGACCACATTCGGGCAGGTACCGTTCGGGCGGGACTTAGCGCCTTCGTGGCTGATTTTCTCTTAACCAAACGACATTGATTGAACATTCTATATTACCTGAAACCCTAAAGCATACGGATCATCCTCCTCATCTACGGTAATGGTATTGTATCCGTAAATCCTTGCCCAGCCCTCAATGGATGGGACAATAGCAGGTTTGTTATCCATCACTGTCTCTTCTTCTATCCTGCCGATAAATTTTGATCCGATAAAGCTCTCATGAATAAATTCCTGTCCTTTTTTTAATTTCCCCTTAGCATACCACTGTGCCATTCGTGCTGAGGTGCCTGTTCCACAAGGTGAACGGTCAATCGCTTTATCTCCGTAAAAAACTGCATTGCGGGCGGTAGCATTCTTGTCTATGGCTTTACCCGTCCACATGATGTGGCTTAACCCATTGATGGTTTCATCATCCGGATGAGCAAAACTATATCTTTCATTTACGCGTTTTCTTAATTCACGGCTCCAGCCTATTAATTGTTCCGCTTTAAAATGTTCCAATCCCGGGAAGTTTTTTTGCGGATCAATAATGGCATAAAAATTTCCACCGTAAGCCACATCCATCATTAATTCTCCTAAATCGGGACATGCTGCTTCAATATTCTCAGCCGCAAGAAAGGATTTTACATTGGTGATCTTAACAGACTTTACCTTTTTACCTTCCTGTTTGTATTCAGCACTTACCAATCCTGCAGGAGTTTCCAATCTTACTTTACCGGGTATTTTAGGATTGATCAATCCGTTTTCAATGGCGATGGTGACCGTCCCAATCGTTCCGTGTCCACACATGGGCAGGCACCCGCTTGTTTCAATAAATAAAACTGCCGCATCATTATTTGTATCATGAGGAGGGTATAAAATACTGCCGCTCATCATATCATGCCCGCGTGGCTCAAACATCAATGCTCTTCTTATCCAGTCATCATGTTGAAGAAAATATTGGCGTTTTTCACTCATATTTTTACCCTTGAGGACAGGGCCACCTCCTGCCACCAGTCTTACCGGATTACCGCAGGTATGCGCATCAATACAAAAAAATGTTTTAAACATGGAGGAAAACAGACTTTAAAATAACGAATAACGAACACTGAATAATGAACAACGAAGTGATAAAACTTCTTATATTACCTTTTCCACGTGGCGGACAAGCAGGGTTAATCTGGATGCTTAAATCAATCTTATTTAATTTTATCTTTTGTCAATTGATCATTAACCGTTCTCCAAATCCCCAGCGGGTTTGCGTTCTGTAACTCTTTTGGAAGCAAATGATCCGGAAAATTCTGGTAACATAACGGACGGGCAAAACGCCGAATACCATCAGCGCCCACAGAAGTAAAGCGGCTGTCTGTTGTGGCAGGATAAGGCCCGCCATGTTGCATGGACAAGCAAACTTCCACTCCGGTGGGTACTCCATTCATAATAAGTCGCCCGCATACGTCTTGAATAGCATCTAATATTTCAGGATGGCTACTCATATCTTCGTTTGTTGCCATCAGGGTACTCGTCAGTTGACCTTCTATATGTAAGACAACCTGTTTCATTTCATCTGCATTTTTGCATTTGATAATGAGTGAATAAGGCCCGAATACTTCCTGATGTAGAACAGGGTTATTTAAAAACGCGGCAGCCGATGCAGAAGCAAGGGTAGGTGCTCCTTGTAATTCTTCAGGTTGTACTTCGGAAGTGGCTTCTGTATGAACACCTTTTTGCTCCAGCGCTTGTTTTCTTTTCTGCCAGAAAGCTTTTGCAATTCCCGGATGAAGCATATTGGCAGGTTCAATCTTTTTCATCTCTTTGGAAAGGACGGAAATAAAAGTATTTAACCCTTCTCCTTCCACCCCGATAATTAATCCAGGATTAGTGCAAAACTGTCCAACACCCTGCGTGATGGAAGCCGCATACATTTTAGCCACTGATTCTGCTTCATGCTGCAGCTTATCCTGCATCAGAAAAACCGGGTTAATGCTTCCCATTTCTGCAAAAACCGGAATAGGTTCTTTACGTTGATTGGCTATATCAAAAAGTGCTCTGCCGCCAAGCAGTGAACCTGTGAAACCTACCGCTTTAGTTAGAGGATGCATGACCAACGCTTTTCCAACTTCAAAAGAAGCGCCATGCACATGCGTAAAAATCCCTTCCGGCATATTACATTTTTCCGCCGCTTTCAGAACGGCGTCCGCTACTATTTCTGAAGTGTGTGCATGTGCCGGATGCGCCTTTACAATGACCGGGCAACCTGCGGCGAAAGCACAGGCCGTATCTCCCCCCGCCGTAGAATAAGCAAAAGGGAAGTTGCTGGAGCCAAAGACCACCACAGGGCCAAGCGGGACAAGCATTTTTCTCAGATCAGATTTTGGCGCGGGCTTCCTTTCCGGAACAGCAGTGTCAATCCGCGCATCCAGCCAGGCGCCTTCTTCTGCCGCCCCGGCATAATTATTCAACTGAAAAATAGTCCTGGTCAATTCACCGTTCAGGCGTCCTTCCGGCAAATGTGTTTCTTCCATTGCTATGGGAACAACCGCAGAACGAATGTTTTCTAATGCTACTGCAATAGCACGCATAAAATCAGCGCGTTGCTTCAACGAAAATTTCTTATAAATCAAAAACGCCTCCCATGATTTTTCCATGGCAAGGGCTATCTCTTCCTTAGTGGCATCTTTGAATAAAGTGGTTGTTTCCATAATAATTATATTAAAAGTTTAAATTTAGGTAATCTCCCAAATCCGGTCTTGATTTTATTCCATCTTCGATGATTTTTAAAATTGTTTCTCTCTCTTTTCCTGCAAGTGCCAATCTTGGGGCTCTTACATACTCAGAGCCAATACCCGTTTTTACAGAGGCAAGCTTAATATACTGCACCAATTTAGGATGCAAATCCAACTCCAGTAATGGCAGAAACCAGCGATGAATTTTCAGTGCATTCTCAGCTTGCCCTGCTTTTGCATAACGGTATATAGCAACTGTTTCTGCTGGAAAAGCATCTACCAGCCCTGCTACCCATCCATGAGCACCCATCAACAAGCAGTCCAGCGCTAACGTATCCACCCCGCAAAGGATATGATATCTTTCACCAAAACGATTCAGCATTTTGGTCACATTGCCGACATCCCGCGTAGATTCTTTTACAGCAGTAATATTTTTACATTCCTGTAATTCATCAAACATTTCTAAGGTCACCAAAGTTTTATAATCTATCGGATTATTATAGATCATAATGGGAAGTCCGGTGGATTTGGCCACCTCTTTGAAAAAAGAGACTGTTTCACGATGATCGGATCGGTAGCGCATAGGTGGAAGCAGCATGAGCGCCTGAACACCCAGCTTTTCAGCAGATTCAGCCTCGGCCACAGCTTCACGGGTAGCTCCTTCAGCTATATTAAGCGCTACCGGAATACGTCCTGCCGCTTTTTCCAGGGCAAAGTTTACAAGAACATTTTTTTCTTCTTTTGTCAAAACACTCGATTCTCCTAAAGTTCCTCCTAAAATAACGCCATCTATTCCGGCATTTATTTGTGCATGAAGATTCTTTTCAAACATGGTAAGATCCAACCTATCATCAGAAGTAAATGGTGTGGTAATGGCGGGAAACACACCTTTCCAGGTAAATGGCATAATGCAATTGTTTTATGGTTTAATGGCTAATGTTGAAAATTAATTATTGATTATTATTGTTCCATGGTTTGATGGCTGAATGGTTATATTGTTCTACGATTGAATGGTTTCATTTCTTGATGGCCTAACGGTTGTATTATTTAATGGTCTAATAGTCTAATGGCTTTATGGCTAAATTATTTAATGCTTGAAGGCTTTACAACAATTTAACAATGAAACAATACAACAATGAAACAATACAATAATATAAGTTTCAGCAAAGATAATAACACTTTTTGGTAAGACTTTTGCATAAATTGACTGAGATTTGTACAATATTGACAATTATTTTGGGAATTTAATATGAAGCTAAGGAAAAGTATTCCACTTATTGTTGCCATTGTTATCATTATCATTTTATGGATAATGTATCAAAATCAGCACCGGTTGTATCTTCAAACGCGGCAAGCCAATTATAATCTCGTCACTAAAATGAATGAGCTTCGACAAAAAGATGAACGGATACAACAGGGAATGCAGCAAATACAAAATACACAGGCATTAGCGCCGCAATTAAAAGGGACTTTCATTGACCGGAAAAAATATTTCAGGCAAAACTGGCAAAATTATATCCATGTATCCCTGAATAATTACAAAACAGGTTTTCTTGGTGGTATGAAGGATATTAAAGTCACGGTAAATAATGACACAGAATTTCCGCTGGACAACGTAATGGTGTCGTTACTCTATTTCAGGGCCAACGGGAAATTATTTAAGAAAGGGCAGTTGAGTATTGATAATATTCAGCCTAAATCATCCAAAGACATAACGGCGCCGGACAGCAGGCGTGGCATGAAGATAACTGTGAAATTTCAACGGATAACGAGTCAGGAAATGAACTTCTGTTGGTCCGTAGATAAAAAAGCAATGCCTGGAGACAATGATCCATATCAGTGCGTTCCAGCGGGTAAATAATGATTGAAAATAGCGGTTTCTTTTTTCAAATCCTTCATTCTCCCCTATTTTTGCACTTATGGCCTTATCAAAAAACTATATTCCTGAAGACACTGAGCAAAAATGGTATGCACATTGGATGGAGAAAGGTTATTTCCATTCTCAGCCGGATGACCGGAAACCTTTTACCATCGTGATTCCGCCGCCTAATGTGACAGGCGTGCTGCACATGGGCCATACCCTGAATGAAACCGTACAGGACATCCTTATTCGCCGTGCACGGATGCAAGGCTACAATGCCTGCTGGGTGCCCGGATCAGATCATGCTTCTATTGCCACAGAAGCTAAGGTGGTGGCCATGCTAAAAGAAAAAGGGATTAAAAAATCAAACCTGAGCCGTGATGAATTTCTGAAATATGCTTTTGAATGGAAAGAAAAATATGGCGGTATCATTTATCAGCAGATTAAAAAATTAGGTTGTTCATGTGACTGGAAACGCACCACCTTCACCATGGATGATCATTATTATAAAGCAGTAATTAAAGTCTTTGTCGCTTTATATCAGAAAGGGTTGATTTATCGCGGAGCAAGGATGATCCATTGGGACCCCGCCGCACAAACCGCACTCAGCGATGAGGAAGTGGAATACCGGGAAGTAAATTCCAAACTTTATTATGTGCGCTATCCCTTGGAAAACAGTGATGAATTTATCACAATCGCCACCACACGCCCTGAAACTATTCCCGGCGATACGGCTATATGTGTGAATCCGACGGATATACGTTACCATCATCTGAAAGGAAAATTTGCTTTTGTACCCCTGGTAAACAGGCGCGTTCCCATTATTTTCGATGAATATGTGGATAAAGAATTTGGTACCGGTTGCCTGAAAGTGACTCCCGCTCACGACATTAACGACTATAATCTCGGATTGAAATATCACCTGGAAACGATAGATGTATTTAATCCTGACGGCACGATGAGCAAGGCTGCGCAAGTATTTGTGGGAGAAGACCGTTTTGTGGTACGCAAGAAAATTGTGGCCGAATTAAAAGAAAAAGGATTTTTAGTTAAAGAAGAAGCCATTATAAACAAAAATGGATTTTCTCAAAGGACTCATGCAGTAGTCGAACCGAGAATATCTACCCAATGGTTTCTGAAGATGAATGAACTTTCAAAAGAAGCGCTGGATATGGTGTTAAACGAAGAAATAAGGCTCTATCCTGAAGGCCGTCTTCTAAATACTTATCGTTACTGGATGGAAAATATCAAAGACTGGTGTATCTCCCGCCAGCTTTGGTGGGGGCAGCGCATTCCGGCATGGTATGATGAGAATGGAAATGTATATGTCGCCGAAACGGAAGAAGGGGCGATTGAAGGTTGGCGGAAAGCGGAAAGCAAAATACAAAGGGCAGAAGGCGGAAAGCCACCCTTCGACTTCGCTCAGGGTGACAAAGATCAAAGATCAGAGATCAAAGATCAGAGATTGAGGCAGGACGATGATGTGCTGGATACATGGTTTTCTTCCTGGTTATGGCCTATAGAGGTTTTTAACGGTATCAGTAATCCTGGCAATAAAGAGATTAATTACTACTACCCTACTACAGTCTTAGTTACCGGACAGGATATTATATTTTTTTGGGTGGCGCGTATGATCATGGCAGGAATTGAATTCAAGCAGGAAAAACCTTTTGATCATGTTTATTTTACCGGCATGGTAAGAGACAAGCAAGGCAGGAAAATGAGCAAATCATTGGGTAATTCTCCCGACTTATTAAAATTAATTGATCTATATGGAGCGGATGCAGTTCGTTTTGGCATCATGATCGCATCACCGGCAGGAAATGATTTATTATTTGACGAATCCTCGTTGGAGCAGGGAAGAAATTTTTGTAATAAAATGTGGAATGCACTGAAGCTGGTTAAAAGCTGGGAAGTGAAAGAGGCTTCTGACGGAATTGAAAACGATTTTGCTGTCCATTGGTTTGAGAACAGGTTCAATGAAGCTGCTTTGCAGGTTCAATCTCTCTTTGAAAATTACCGCCTGAGTGAGGCTTTGAAAATACTGTATTCACTTATCTGGGATGATTTCTGCAGTTGGTACCTGGAATGGATAAAGCCTTCCGATAAACAGATTTCTTCAAAAACATTAAATAATACCTTCCTTTTCTTTGAAAAGTTATTACAACTCTTGCATCCATTTATGCCGTTTGTAACAGAAGAAATTTATCACCAACTAACGCCGGGAAAAAAAGAAGACGATCTGATGATAAAGCCTTTAGCAGAGGTTAAGCCTTTTAGCCCCGCTATATTGGAAGAAGGGCAATTGGCGCGCCAGGTTATTACCGCTATCCGTGATGCGCGAAATAAACATCAGTTGAAAAATAAAGATCTAATTACCTTACAGATACAAACCTTAAATCAGGAGGTTTATAGATCATTCGGAGATATTTTAATTAAACAAGTTCATGCAACCGCCCTGCATTTTTCAGCACAATCTTTTCAACACAGCATTAGTATGGTAGTTCAAAAGGATACAATTAATATCCAAATGCCACATCACAATAACGCCGATACCTCCCTGCAGAAAGATAAATTATTACAAGACCTCCAACATCAGAAGGGATTCCTGGCATCTGTGGAAAAAAAGCTGTCCAATGAACGGTTTGTCCTGAATGCAAATCCCGAGCTTGTAGAAAGAGAACGCAAAAAGCAATCGGATGCAGCGGCAAGAATCAGGGCTATTGAGGAAAGCTTGAAAACATTGTAATAAAAAATAAAACACGAAAGTAAGACGGGAAAACAATGCTACCGTTTTTTCTTTCCCCTTACCCTCCTGTAAATCCTGATGGCCACCATTAAAATAATGGCCAGGATAACCAGCGCGATAACTCCTTTAATCATATTCAGGCTGCTTTTCAGCACCACCAGAAAGACAATAGCAAACAGGAATAAGGTAGCCACTTCATTCCATATACGAAGCTGGTTAGAGGTGTACTTAAATATTCCGCGTTTTTGCTGAAGATACATGCGGTGAAGTGAAAGATGGTAAAGATAAAGCCCTGCCACAAAAGCCAGCTTGGTCCAGAGCCAACCTGGAACCGGGCTTCCCTGAAGATATAATATCATCGTCCATGGACCGAAGATCAAAGTAAGTATGGCAGATGGCCAGGTGATGCCCAACCATAATCTTTTAATCATCACGTTATATTGCTCCTGCAAAATAGTACGTGGTGCTTTTCCCATATCCTGCGCTTCCCTATTATAGATAAATAAGCGCACGATGTAAAACATTCCTGCAAACCAGGTGACAATAAAAATAATATGAAGGGAAAGGATATAGTTAAACATATTTCAGATTTGGCGTTTCAGTGGAGCATTGAACATCGCTCATTGAGTATTGAATATTGATTATTGGATATTGCTCATTGATCATTGCCTATTCAATGTCGTTTAGTTAAGAAAATATTTCACTTTGGCCATAGTTCGACAAGCTCACTATGACTACTGGATCGTCACCCGGAGCCTGTCAAAGGGCGGCGAAGAGACCTTAACTAAACGACATTGATTGCTCATTGCTCATTGCTCATTGAATATTATCGGCCATTTGAAATTTAGAGCTTCAATATTTCTTCATGTAATTTCAATACTTGGGGTATAACTGCCTGTTGTTCATCATTAAAAATAATATAATCACACATTTTCATTTTAGTCTCTTCATCCATTTGGTTCTTCATTCTTCTTATCACTTCTCCCCTTTCCAC
>SCQV01000112.1 GCA_004299085.1 Chitinophagaceae bacterium
GGAATTATTAAAAAAAGCAGATGCTATTTTCCGCATACCGATGGCATCAGATTTCGATTCATTTAATGTGTCGGTAGCTGCAGGAATTATTTTGTATGAAGCGATGAAGCAGAGAATGAAATAATACCTTAATGACAGTAATATTTATCAAAAATTCAAGTGTCGCATTTGTTGTTTTCTTGTGTTAGTTTGGCTGGGGCCGGCCTTATGAACTAATGGGTTTAAACAAATCGTCTATTGAAACGAAATCAAAGAAGCGCCTGCCTACCGGACAGGCAGGTTGGCTCTCGCCTGAGGCGAGACGCGCCGTGCGGTGGCCATGCGCATAGAAGCTTTGATTTTCTTGATCTTTTGCCCGCCCGGCTGAACGCCGTCCGGACAGGGTTACTTTTCGATCAAGTTTACACTATTTAAAAATAGCTGTGAATATCCAAGAAAATCAGGGTTTTTCTTAGGAGCGAAAAGTAACAGTAATATATTGTTGAATAAAATCATTTTAGCTTTAGCATTAATGCCAGATGTCACCTGCGGAACTTAAGTAAGAAATATACAAGAGAATTATTTTCAAAGTTATTAATTGTTTTCATGCTCATCAATTTATATCTGAAACTTGCAAGGAAGAATTTGTTGAAAAATAAATTCCATTCTTTTATAAATATATTAGGGTTATCTCTTGGACTATGCTGTAGCATTATCATTTATCAATTCATTTATTATAATTTAAGTTTTGATTCATATTATAAGAATGGGAAAAACATATATAGAGTCGTTACCGATTTACACCTGCCCGATGGAAGCATGGAATATGATTCAGGCACTCCTCTGACAATGGCAGATAATCTGAAAGGGACTACACCATTAATTGTCGGGCAAACAGTCGCATTAACAGGTAGATCTCTTGTAATTTCTAATATAGAAAATGGTGCAAATTCAACTATACATGCATTCTCTGAAAAGCAAAATGTGGCTTTTACTAATACTCAATGGTTCGAAATATTTAATTATCATTGGTTGCAAGGAGATAAAAATAATGCCCTGAATGAACCTGATGCGGTGGTGCTGACAAGACGGGAAGCTCTGAAATATTTTGGCTCAACAGATGCCATTGGAAAGAGTCTGCTATTAGACAATAAATTACAAGCAATTGTGAAGGGAGTCATTAATGACTATCCTCCTAATACTGATAATAAAATAGATATTTTTATTTCTCTCCCGGCGTATAAGAGGCTGTATCCAGACAAGGATTCAACTTTAAGATCCAACTGGGGCATTATTAATTCTTCAACATGGACTTATCTTTTATTGAAAAAAGATGCTTCACCCGATTTAATAGACCACTTGTTGAGAGGTTTGACCCAAAGGAATTTAGGTGATGTGGCCCAGTATTATAAATTCCGTCTGGAATCTTTGAAAAGTATCCATTTGGATTTAAGATATGGTGGTGCCATTAGCTGGTCAATGCTGACTGTTTTATTCATTATCGGGTTATTCATTTTAATAATTGCATGTGTCAATTTCATCAATTTATCCACCACTCAGGTGCTAAAAAGATCCCGGGAGGTAGGGACCTTGAAAGTTTTTGGTAGTAAACCATCCGATATATTCTGGCAATTTATCACGGAAACGACGATGATAACGTTAATAGCTGCTTTTATTGCTTTTTGCGGGGCATTGTTATTTCTTCCCATATTGAATGACTGGCTGCAAATCAACCTGGCCTTGACTAATAGTAATTTATTTCTCGTTTATTCGTGTATTGTAGTTCTCGTAATTTTCGCCAGTGGCTTTTATCCATCTCTCATTTTGAGCAGATTTACTCCTCTAAATGCCATTAAGGATAAAGTAGGTAACCATAGCTGGATAAAAAATTGGGGGGTAAAAGCTTTAGTCGTTACACAGAACACTATTGCCCAAATATTGATTATAAGTACAGTCATAATAACTCTCCAGGTACGATATTTGAATAATACAGATTTAGGATTTAATAAAGAAGGGGTATTCCTTGTGCCTGTTCCTTATGGGGACAATAATGATTTTTCTGTTTTGCGTAACCGGCTCGGGGAAATACCGGATATTAAAGGAATAAGCTTTTGTTACGGACCGCCTTCTGATAAAAAATCAAGAGGGGGGCAGATCAAATTTGATAATGGGAAATGGTCGGATTTTTCGGTTGAATCTAGTTTGGGAGATGCGGGTTATTTAAAAACATTTGGTCTCCAACTACTGGCCGGAAGAAATATAAGTGCAAACAACCCTCCCAATCAAGCGCTTGTTAATATGGAATTAGTTCATAAACTTGGGTTTGGTAGCCCCCGGCAAATACTCGGACATAATTTAGTAATTGGAGACTTAAATGGAAGAAATGTTACCATCGTAGGGGTCGTCAAAAATTTCCAAATTAAGTCACTTGATGATGCCATAGGGCCGGATATTATAGCAACTGATAAAGGATCTTATCAATATATGGCGGTACGCCTAAATGGAAATAGCCCGATGAGTACCATTGCTTCTGTCAATAAAATTTGGAAATCCATTTATCCGAAAAGCGTTTTTGAATACCAGTTTCTGGATGATCGGATCGCCTCACTTTATTCCAAAGAAGATCTTTTAAATAAATTAATAAAAGCAAGCGCTTTAATTGCTATTTTTATCAGTTGTCTTGGTTTGTTAGGTCTTGTATCTCTGACAATTGTGCATAGGACTAAAGAAATGACCATCCGGAAGATCCTGGGCGCATCCTCTTTGAATATAGCAGGCATCTTCATGAGCGATTTTGTAAAATTGATATTGATTGCTATGTTATTTGCTTTTCCAGCAGCATGGTATTTAATGAACAAATGGTTGGATGGTTACGCATATCGTATCAAGATTGAGTGGTGGGTTTTTATATATGTGGCATTATCTGTGCTACTGATCACAATCATAACTATTGGTTATCAAATAGCTAAAAGTGCAAAAGCTAATTTAATAAAAAATTTGAAGACCATGTAATATTTATGCTTATTATATTCCTTTTCTTACGGGATAATAATTTTTATTTTTTCCTACCTTCGCACCCGCTAAATAAAAAATGATTTTATGATTGAATATGCGGCGGTGGTTGCAAGAAAACTTTCTCTTAATGAAAATAAGGTTACAGCAGTTTT
>SCQV01000113.1 GCA_004299085.1 Chitinophagaceae bacterium
GTATTGCCTTTAGAAGTAATATCAAATACCATACTGGTTCCTCTCCATTCCTTTTTGTTGCTTATCCAATCCAGGTAGCAATCCGTAACTAACCAAACTATTCTCTCGTCAGGAACCATTTCAGTAATTTTAAAATCCACATAAGTTTTTCCAAAGTTTACCCGGAAAGTATCATGCAGCTTTTCAGATTTACCTGTAACGTTCTGCGCCCACCAGTCAGAGACCTTGTTGATGGCGTGGAATGTTTTTTCAGCGCTGACATTCACAGAAATGTTGCTGTGATAATCGTTTTTAACGGTTGAGTTTTTCATGTGATTTGTTTTAAAGTTTAAAATCGAGAACACAAAGATAAAGGGTTGCCTTGCCATAAGCAGGGTGCTAAAAGGACATTCTAAGGGGTTGTTTTGGACAAACGAAATAAATCAAATGTTGAAGTGAAGGTAAAAGAATGGCTGGATATTTATATTTAGTCAAACACAAACCTTAGTCAGACGCAAATAACTATTCTATTTTTACCTTATTACTTTATTGCAGGAGAATTTGCATAATTGACTGCAACGTTTATCTAAGCATTTATTAGTTACAAATTGATGGATACAACTATCGAAAAATAAGGTATAAGGTTCAATGATTTCTATCACCTCTTTTTTCTACTAAGGTTTTTTCTTTGCGGAATATTACGTGCTATGGTTACAAATCCGGTCGTTCCTCATTTCATCATATACACATTATTAGAGCTGTCCGTATCCGCATCATAAGTGCTTCCCAATTTTACTTCTTTTAATTTTTTATCCGACTTGAGCGTAAGTTCAACGGTTTTATTTCCTTTCTCCCAAACGGCTATACTACGATGAAGCTTTTGCGTAGTTTCATCGTCAAAAGTAAAAGTCAGGTCAACAGGTGTTGGCTTGTCTCCTTTGGATTCAACTAATACCGTATAATTTTTCCCTCGCTTAGTCACTTTATCAATGGCCAGATCAGGATATCCGTTATCATAAAACCATTTTTTCCAAAACCAATTCATATTTTTTCCGGCGCCCACATTCATACAATTAAAAAAATCCAATGGCATTGGATGTTTACCATGCCAGGCTTCCATATAATGATGAAGCGCTTTTGTAAATAAGGAGTCACCTAACCTATCTTTTACATATAAATATCCCATCGCAGGTTTTGGGTAAGAATTCAGAAAATAACTTTCACCATATTGATTGGTACTTACCACCATAATAGGAATATCATTTTCACTCCCTGCTGCCTGATCGTAAGGCTCCATACCATAATCATCCACCAATGTACTATCTATGATGGGTGAAATCAGCCACTCTCCTATCGTTGCCCAACCCTCATCCATCCATGCATATTTTGTTTCATTAGTCCCCATATAAAAAGGAAACATAGTGTGAAAAATTTCGTGGTCAGTCAGTTCAATACTGGATGCACGATCTTCTAATGGATTGTCATTGACCATCATCGGATATTCCATCTGATCCAGTCCGTCATATATCGTCTCATGCGGATAAGGATAAGGCCAGGCAGGGAAAATATAGCTCATCGCCTGTACCGTTTCACGTGCGAAATCAATGACTTCATCATAATCTTTATGCCTGGGATCAAAGACAGCATCCACACGAGTGCGCCTTCCGGTTTCCGGATCAACCGCCAGGCTTGTTGATTTCCATACATATTTGTCGCTCGTTGCAAATACAAATTCAGTCACGTCATCCGCTGTAAAATGCCAGGTATTGACTGGATTATTAGCTGTAATATTTCCCTGTTTTAAATTATTGGTATCAATAATATTAATGACGGCATCATTTTGCTCCGCTTCTTTAATCCTTTGCACATATTCAGGAGATAAGACATCCTTTACATTATCCAGGTTTCCCGTCGCCCAAACAACGTAATTTTTAGGTACAGAAATATTGACATTAAAATTACAAAAATCATTATAAAATTCCTGTTCTCCATTATAAGCAAAACGGTTCCATCCGTCAATATCATCAAAAACTGCAATCCGCGGAAAAAAATAAGCAATAAAATAAGAACCTTTTTCCACTTCACCTGTCCTGATGTGAGATGTTTCATTCAGCGCATACGACCAGTCAATGTTAAAATGAATATGTTGATGTGGCATTAAAGGTTTTATTCTGACGATCATATTCGTACCACGAATCAAAGCAGCACCGGGGTCATATATTACACTGTCAATCATCAATTTTGAAATCTGAATCCCTGCAGACACATCCTGTGGCTGAATAATGGAGTTCCTGGCATCGCCTTTTTTATATAAATTCATATCTACTTTAAACCAAATTGCTTTCAAAGTATCAGGGCTGTTATTGGTATAATCAATATTTTCCGCACCTGATACCAGTCTCGTTTCGGGACTAAAATTTATATGAATGTCATAGTTGGCAGTATTTTGCCAATAGTTTGGGCCAGGCATTCCATCAGGATCGCGTGTACCTTTATCATAAGCCTTTTGAATATTGGTGGGAACAGGTAAAGAGGGCTGTGCAAATACCTGAATAGAAATAAAAAACAGCAGTAAAAAGAAAATATGTTTGTAATATTTCATGATTGTAAAAAAATGATTGGATAAAAGTACAATCATTCTGAATAACGTGATAAAAAAGCACCTATAAACGACTGTTCCCTCAAAAGCGCCTTATCACCTCATAAGATGGACATTAAACACGAATGCACGAATTCAAATACTAATGCCCGCCTGACCGGACGGGCAGGCACGAATAAGATATCTAAAATACCATTCGTGCCTGCTTCGACATAGGCGAGGCATTCGTGTTTTTTTTGATATTTAATGCTTTATTCTGCTTTAAATCTCCTTAAAACGGACTTTAAACACTAATGCACGAATTCAAATATTAATGCACGAATAAAATACCCAAAATGCCATTAGTGTATTCGTGTGGAATTTCATTTAAAATACCTTTTTGTCATTTCTTAAACAACCCCAGCCATCCACTACTTTGAACGAATCCCGCATAAATACCATCTTCCCTTTCCTCTACCGGATAAGTGCTTAAATAGTATCCTTCGCCGCTACTGTTGTATCCGTTTGTCACATTGTATTTATAACGATGAACCGGACAAACAATATTACCGTTGGTGTCTATATGGCCTTGCACAAGGAAACCACCAGCATGTGGACATCTATGTGTAAAAGCGTACAACTTTCCCTGCCACCGGGTTACACATATTTTTTTAGAGCCGGCTTTTACTTCTCGCAGCTCATTTTCCATAACAGGTATATTTTCAACTTCGAGAAGACGATGCCAGATATATTTTTTATCGGTCATAAGGCAAAGATATTTTATAGCAAGTTACCTGGCTAAAAAATGTCAGGAAAAAATCATTCAGAAGTTTATTCCCCAACTATTTCTCAGCGTTAATTGGTACAATTTTTGAACTTTTACAAAGCCATTTCTCGTTAAACTACCTTCCTTTCGTTATCTTTGAATGGTATGTCATTATTGTTATGATAAATAAAGAAGACCATGAAAAGATATTATTATATTTTAGGAATAGCGCTCATTACAACATTTGCTTCCTGCAGCGCCAACCGCTACGCCCAGTCAAGCTATGACAACAATGACCAGGGAGAAGTAACCTATCAGCAATTTTATGATGAGCTGAGCCCTTATGGAAACTGGATCTCTTATCCCGGATATGGCTATGTCTGGTCTCCCAGTCAAGCCGGTTTTATGCCTTATGGTTCCAACGGATATTGGGTTTACAGTACTTACGGATGGACCTGGGTATCCAATTACAATTGGGGTTGGGCACCCTTTCACTATGGACGTTGGATGTTAGATCCAAACTATGGCTGGCTATGGGTGCCGGGCTACCAATGGGCGCCTGCGTGGGTAGCATGGAGGAGTGGCGGCGGATATTATGGATGGGCTCCATTGGGCCCGGGAATGAGTGTTCATATTGCAAACGGAGCTGTTCCGGACAATCACTGGCGCTTTGTGCCGAATAGATATATCAGCCAGAGAAATGTTTCCAATTATTATGTAACTAATAACACCACTATTATAAATAACACCACCATTATTAATAATTACAATAATGGACCCGGAAGGGAATATAATTCAGGCCCAAGGATAAACGAGGTGGAAAAAGTAACCAATACCAGAATAGCGCCTGTGCGGGTAATAAACACTAACACGCCAGGAAGTAGTAATATCAGCAATAATCAGTTGGAAATATACCGCCCACAGGTAAGGCAGGTTACGAACGACGGCCGTCCATCAAAAATAATCACTCAGCCGGTAAGGAAACCCAATGAGCCTACAGCACCCGTAAGAACCCCGAACAATAACAATACAAGGGAAAAACCTGTAACACCCAATCATAATAGCATTGATCAGAAAAGACCGGTTGAAACGAAAACACAGGATAATAACAGCCATCAGCCTGCAAGACCTGAGCGAATATTTACACCTCCGTCCAATAACAGAACGCCGCAACCACGTGTTGAAAGCAATGAACAAAAATCTATTCGGAATAATGTAAAGAAACCTGCATCCGGCACTCAGAACCGCCGTAAGGCAGCACCTGCTAAAAAAATTCAAAGGAAGGAACAGACACCATCAACGAAAAAAGATGACAATGTGAAGCAGGCGCCGGTAAGAGAAAAGAGCGACGCTAACCAATAAACTTCTGTCATAAGGTATCTAAAAAGAAATTTATTACACTTTTTTTGCTACGGAGTGATCTTATTTAATCCCTTATAAACTTAGTTTATCCCACCGGATGAAAAACAGGATCGCTTTCGATCATTTGAAGCGCATCATCCAATGCCAATCCCGTTTCTATCAAAAACCATTGGTCGGTATGTCTGAAATAGGAAAGGTTAACCCAATCTTTCCTTATAAATCCCAAGCGGGCAAAACCCGCATTGAATTCTTGTGGAGGAAATCCTTCTTGCTCACCTCTCATTCTCTGAATGAAAGATAAATAACTACCACGCCACTTCAGAAAGATGTCTATAGTATAATTAAATCTCTTATCCGGCTTTTCCTTGACATATTGTTTTTTAAACCGTTCAATAAGAGGCTTGCACTTTGCTTCTATTTCTTCCTTCTGAAATGCAGAAATGGCTGCGTTAGCCGCTTTGTATGGAGAATATACCCACATCCTTGATTTCCCAGGCATAAGAATTTAGTTTTTATCATTTAATTTTGAAATATTATCAAGTATTTTATTCAACACTTTATGAAATTCCTTAGAAACAATATTAGCAATTAGCCAATCAAAAATAATAAAAATTTTTAGTTGTAATTCTTTTCCTAAATATTGCATAAAAATAATGCTTGCCTGCTCTGCAGATATCCGCAAAACAGACAAGCATTCGTACAACTTTAGTGATGTTTTAAAGTATGTATCCCGGTTCGGAAATTTACTTCACCTCAAACCCCTGCTTCAACAAAATATCTTCCGAAGAACTTCCGACTTCAGCAGTATATTTCCCAAATATTCCTGACTCTTCTTTAAATTTCATGTCACGGTCATAAATGCTCAGGTCTCTGGGTGTAATCGTAAAATTCACCGTTTTGGTTTCGCCCGGCTCCAGGGTGATGCGTGTAAATCCACGCAACTTTTTCACATACGTGATGACATCGCTCGTTTCCTGATGCGTATATAATTGCGGAACGGCTTCTCCTTTCACCTTACCAGTATTGGTGACCGTAAAAGATACATGAATATCCTGTCCAACCTTCGAATCTGAAGGAGTTACTTTCAGATCAGCGTATTTGAAAGCGGTATAGCTAAGACCATAACCAAACGGATATAAGAACCCTTGTACTCTGGCCCTCCCGGACCCTTCGTCACCCGGATCATACGGGAAGGTCAGGATTTCCTGTCCGGCAGATTTGGGAAAAGGCTGAGCTAATTTCCCCCCGGGATTATATTTACCAAACAATACATTGGCAATGGCTGTACCGGTAGTTTCTCCGGGATACCATGCATCCACGATAGCAGGAATATGCTGTGCCGCCCAATTGATGGATAAAGGCCGTCCATTGATTAAAACCAATACAATGGGTTTGCCGGTAGCCGCTACCGCCTGCAATAATTCAGTCTGATGCCCCGGCAGATCCAGGCTCACACGGCTATGGCTCTCCCCCACTGTCTGACTATTGTCTCCCAAAACCATCACTACTACATCCGATTTTTTAGCAATATTCACCGCAGAATCAATAGTGTTTTTTTCCTCTTCAGATAAAGGGAAATTCTCTACATCACTTTCCGGGAAATGCGGATCCACATGAGGAACGCCTTCAGCGTATAATACGTTTGCATCGGGAAGAGCGTCTTTAATTCCCTGGTATGTAGTTACAATGTCAAAATCTGCGGGACCATAACCTGAGCGCATACTTTTAATTTCTTTAGCATTAGGTCCTATCACAGCGACGGTTTTTATCTTTGATGGATTGAGTGGTAATAATCCTTTTTCATCGCCGGAAAGGGTGTCATTTTTTAATAGTACAATAGATTCTTCAGCAGCGCATAAGGAAAGTGCGCGGTTTGCCGCATTATGCACAATAGTATCAGCCGCCATCGGATCTTTCACATAAGGATGATCAAATAATCCAAGACGGAATTTTACGCTGAGCACTTCCGCCACCCTTTCATTAATAACGCTCATCGGAATTTTACCTTTCTTCACAGCGTCAATCAAAGGGTTAATATAATCCGTTGCTTTGGTAAAATCAGTCCTTACATTCAATCCTGCTTCCAGCACCTGGCGAATAGCATCTTCATAATCGGGCGCCACATGATGCTTCTCCCAAACATATTCCACCGCACGGCTATCAGAAACCACATATCCTTTGAAGCCATACGTTTTTCGCAACAGCGTATCCATAAACCATTTACTGGCAATCACCGGAATACCGTCATAATCATTGTAAGAAGCCATCACGCCCAAAGGATGCGCTGTTTCAAACACTTCACGGAAAGGCTCTAAATACATTTCTCTCATCTCGCGCGGCGCAACCATCGGATGGGTACGAACACCGCCATCGCGACCGCCGATAGGAATACTGTACACTGCAAAATGCTTGAGCGTGGCGGCAATTCCCTGTGACTGCATGCCTTCCACCATCGCATCGCCCAATTGCCCGTTAAGATAAGGTGAAGAACTATAGCACGATTCCACTCTGCCCCAGCGCGCATCAGAGGCGACATCCATTTCGGGAGCATACACATTGGTAAATCCCAATGCTTTGGCTTCTGTGCCTTCCACTACGCCAATCGCATGAATAAGCTCTTTATCAAATGTACAGCCCTGGCCGATTTCCCGTGGAAAAGAAGTTGCCTTGGCTGCCTTCAATCCGGCAATACCTTCATTGGTAAAATCCACCGGGATGCCTAATCGCGTATCCTGAATAAAAAATTGCTGTATTTCATTTATTTCTTTGGCATGTTTGGAATAGGGCAAAGCATATTCTAAATCATTGCGCCACCCGGTAAGCTGTTCATCTATGTTGGCAATGCCATTCGACCATATTTCATTTTTCCATTCAGGAGTCGGCAGTGGATCCTTTAACACAGCATGGTATCCATATAATGTGGTAAGCTGGCAGGCTTTTTCCGTCAGATTCATCTGGCTTAATAAATTCTGCACCCGTTTTTCAACAGGTTCATTAGGATTTTCATAAATATCCTCTTTGCCGTTTTTATTCAGGTCTATCCACCCTTTATGGTAAATATTTTCATTCTTCTGTTGCCCTAAAGCGCCGATGCCCTGCAGCAGAACTGCTAAAGCAAATAAAATGCTTTTCATTTTAGATAAATGTTTCACTGAAATTGATTTTGGCTCAAGGTATAAATTTTTTAAATAGAATACAAACGTTTGCATTTATAACCAAAAAATAACATCTTTGCTACTTTACTAAGCTTCATTGAAAATTGAAAGTTCTACCATCATCAACCAATCAATGAATTTCCAAATATAAAACTACTG
>SCQV01000114.1 GCA_004299085.1 Chitinophagaceae bacterium
GATCCTGAAGTGGCGTATTCCGGCAGGGGAAAAGCGGATTGATTAATAATCCTGACCTTGATCTTTTGCATCCTGCAAAGGTAAGGAACTCATCATTCAGTTGCTCAACAAAAAGCCCCCAACCCAGAGGGGGAGTATTTATATGTTTTGAAGTTGGATGTCAGGCCACCGACCCCGAAGGGAGGAAGTATTTGTGTGTTCTGAACATGGATGTCAGGCCCCTAACCCCGAATGAGAGTAAATATATGTATGTTTTGAACTTGGAGGTTATATTCTGATATGATGTCTTTAGTGCGCTTTAACCATGCTTCATCCATGCTTTAACCATGCTTTAACCATGCTTTAACCATGCTTTAACCATGCTTTATCCATGCTTTATCCATGCTTTATCCATGCTTTAACCATGCTTTAACCATGCTTTAACCATGCTTTATCCATGCTTTATCCATGCTTTATCCATGCTTTATCCATGCTTTATCCATGCTTTATCCATGCTTTATCCATGCTTTATCCATGCTTTATCCATTAAGTATTACATAATTTGTTTTAAATCAGTAGTTTATCCTGTAAGTTTATAAAATAAGCATTTACTTTTAACAAACTTTTTAAAAATATTTGCTAACTAATTTTATTTACATTACGTTTGTGATTAAATAACACTCGATAAACAAAGTTTAATATAAAAGACGTCTCGCTTCAAACGATATTGTATGGCGCCATCCTCAGATAAATACTTTTTACAAAACAGCCTGCTCAAATCTCTCTATTTTCATGAGAGTCAATCCTGTGCCGAGCTTAGCGCCGGAATGCGGAAGAGCATTCCGGTGGTCACCAGGTTTGTGAATGAATTAATAGAAGAAGGTTATGTGGTTACAAAAGGCTATGCGCCTTCCAGCGGTGGACGCAGGCCATTGAATTATTCCCTGAAGAATGATAACGGGTTTATCGTGGCGGTTGCGATGGACCAGCTTTTTACCCGGATTGTTATACTTGATTTAGCGAATAATCATGTAGCAGATGCAGAAACCGTTGAACTTGATTTGCACCATACGGTTAATGCCCTGGAATTGCTGGCAAAAGCTATCAGAAGGTATATTGAAAAATCGGGGATTACCAAAAGTAAAATCATTGGGGTGGGGATTGGAATGCCGGGTTTTATTAATGTAGGGGAAGGGATTAATTATACTTTTTTTGACCAGAATATGAAGGTCAGCCACCGGTCTTTTTTGGAAAAGGAGATTGGCCTTCCAGTCTGTATGGACAATGATTCCAGCTTAACCGCCCTAGCGGAATGGATGTTTGGCCCTGCAAGGAACCGTAAAAACGCCCTGATTGTTAATATAGGCTGGGGTACCGGATTAGGCATGATTATGAATGGCCAGCTTTTTCGCGGTGATGCAGGGTACGCGGGAGAGTTCAGCCATATTCCATTGAGCGATAATGGCATTTTGTGTGAATGTGGCAAACGGGGCTGCCTGGAAACGGAGACTTCGCTGCTGATCATGGCGCAAAAAGCAGTGGAGGATATCCGGGTAGGGAAAGCATCCAGTCTCCAATTGCAGGATGTGCAGTATATGAGCGATATTATTATTGCCTCTGCCAATAAGGGGGATCAGTACTGCATAGAATTGCTGACACATGTCGGTTCTATGTTAGGTAAAGGTATCGCCATCCTCATTCATATTATAAATCCCGGTTTGATAGTGCTCAGCGGCAGGGGCGCTAAAGCGAAGCGGATACTGATGGCGCCCATCCAACAGGCGCTCAATCAATATTGTATTCCCAGACTGGCCAACAACACTGAAATCCTTTTTTCGGAAACGGGTGAAAAGGCCGGCCTTACCGGCGCTGCAGCCTTAGTGATGGAGCATGTCAGCGTATATAAAAAGTCAACAAAGACCAGTCAGTCGGAAAAATCAATAGCATAAGAGGAAGGTGTAAGAATCAAATTCCAAAAAACGAATTTAGAATAATTAGAATAAGAGGCAATAATCAATATTCAGTGTTCAATGATCAATAATCAACTTTAAACAGAATCAATCAACTATTATTTACTCACTAAAAACAAACGCTATGAAAAGAAGATTACTTTTGACAGGCATATTGGTGCTTGTCGTCTTTTCTGCAGCATGGGCGCAGCAAAAGATAAGCGGACGGGTCACTGACGATAAGGGGAACCCCGTTCCAGTGGCCACTATTCAGATAATGGGTACTGCCAACGGTACCACTGCTGATGCGGAGGGGCATTTTACCATTACCGCTACTCCCGGGCAGACCTTGGAAGTGACTAGTATTGGATTTATCAAAAAAGAAGTTAAGGTTCCCGAATCAGGCTCGCTTGATATTACCCTGCAGTCTAATACCAACACACTGAACGAAATGGTGGTAACGGCGTTGGGTATTAAAAGGGAGAAACGGGCCATTGGGTATTCCGCTCAGGTGGTAAGCGGTGAAACCCTTTCTGCAATTAAAGAACCTAACCTGACCAATGATCTTACCGGAAAGGTAGCAGGATTACAAGTCGTTCGCGGAGGCGGGGGCGTTACCGGATCTTCTAAAATAGTACTCAGAGGTTATAACTCCTTAACCGGGTCAAACCAGCCTTTGATTGTAGTAGATGGTATTCCTTATGATAACTTCACAGGAATGTCCAATAATGATTTCTGGAATCCTTCTTTGGATATGGGGAACGGATTAAGCGATTTAGATGCTGACAACATAGCCTCCATCACGGTACTTAAAGGTCCTTCCGCTGCTTCACTTTACGGATCAAGAGCAGGAAATGGTGTGATTTTAATTACTACTAAAACGGGACAGAAACAGAAAGGAATTGGGATAGATATTTCTTCTTCCATAGGGTTTGAAAGTATTTTTACGCATCCAAAAATGCAAAATACTTTCGGACAAGGTACCTTAGACCAATATAATGTAACTTCTAATCTGAGT
Organism: Chitinophagaceae bacterium; assembly: GCA_004299085.1. Taxonomy (GTDB): domain Bacteria; phylum Bacteroidota; class Bacteroidia; order Chitinophagales; family Chitinophagaceae; genus FW021-bin31. The sequence goes on from SCQV01000114.1 coordinate 2,947, forward strand.
TGGGGACCAAAAGCGGATGGCCAAATGGTGACGAGCTGGAACGGGAAACAAGTGCCTTTGAAGACTTATGATAATTTAGGTAATTATTTCCAGACCGGCGTTATTTCCAATCAACATATTGCCTTTTCACAACAGTATGGTGAAACTTCCATTTATACTTCTTACAGCCGTATGGATGATAAAGGACTGGATCCCAGTGTGAAGCTGGCAAGAAATAACTTAATGGCCAGGGCCATCACTCATTTCGGAGCCAGTAAAAAGTGGACATTAAGCACAAAGCTCCAATATATCAATTCAGTGGCCGACAACAGGCCGCAGACCGGTTTCGCCCGGCCCGATCTTACTTTTTATACAATGTACACCATGCCACGTTCTGTGAATATTCTGGACTTTAAAAATCCGGTAGATAGCGCCGGCAAAATGATATGGTACAATACCGGTAACGTTTATAATCCTTATTGGGACGCGAAATACAAGCTCAACACGGATGCCAGGAACCGTTATATGATGTACGGCACTTTACAATATGACTTTACGAGCTGGCTGAATGCTAAAATTGAAGGTGGATCTGATATGTTCACGGTCAATACTGAATCTAAAACGTATGCCGGAAGCCCAGCCGATAATTCATACGGCGTAGGAAAAAATACTTATTCTGAAACTAATTACAGCACTTTAATCACTGCCCAAAAGAATCACCTTTTTGGAAAATGGGGTGGCACTGTATCTTTAGGTGGTAACCTGATGAACCAAAAGTCATCTTCCATTAGTGGAAGTGCAAGTACGTTGGTAGTACCGAACCTCTTTACTCTTGGAAATTCAGAAGGTAATCCGGGGATAGGTTATGGATTTTCCCAGAAAAAGATCAATTCGGTATATGGAACATTAGAAATAAGCTATGATGATTATTTGTATTTGACGGGGACTTTCAGGAACGACTGGTCATCGGCTCTGTCTAAAGCTAACCGGTCTTATATGTATCCGTCCATCAGCTTATCGTATGTATTTACAGACATGATCAGTAATATGGGTGGTGACCTGCCGTCCTGGATTACCTATGGTAAGTTCCGTGCTTCTTATGCTGCTGCAGGTAATGATCTGGATCCTTATCAATTATACAACACTTATATTATAGGAAAAGATCCGAATAGCAACACTACAGCCTCGCCCGGTTCGGTCTTGTATAATCCTAACGTAAAGAGTGAATTAATAAAATCATGGGAATTGGGTTTAAATATGCGTTTCCTGCAAAATCGTGTAGGATTTGATCTTTCGGTCTATCAATCCAATGCCACCCGTCAGTTGATTAACCTGCCTATGGATCCTTTAAGCGGTTACAGCGCTATGAAAATAAATGCAGGGAATATTCAAAACAAAGGAGTGGAGCTGATGGTAGATGCCAAAATATTGGATAACCCGAATGGGTTTAGCTGGGATGTGTCAGGTAATTTCTCCACTAATAATAATACCATTAAGGCATTATACGGCGATGTGACTAGCTATGGCTTAGGCGGGTTTGATGTTATTTCCGTCAATGCAGTGGTTGGCAAAAAGTACGGAGAGATATTTGGCTCTGCTTTTGAGCGGGTTACTGATCAAAAGAGCCCTTACTATGGACAATTAATTTTACAAGCAAATGGTCTGCCCCAGGCTACTTCGGCGCCAGTAGATTTAGGAAATCAGCAACCTAATGCCCTTATGGGCTTTACCACTAATTTTGCCTATAAGAATTTCGGACTTTCTGTTTCTTTGGATGGAAGCTTTGGAGGTAAAATGTTTTCCGGTACCCTGGAACAAATGGAAGTGTTGGGTACGTCACCTAATACCGTTGTTAACGGGGCAAGAGACTCTCTCATTGTAGCCGGAGTGATACCCGATGGGAATGGCGGATATACAAAAAATACGCAACTCGTCTCTATGGAAAAATACTGGCATGATGGCATTGGGGTAGGCAATACCGGTATTACGGAAGCTAATTTGTATAATGCTACGAACGTGCGCATTCGCAATATACAGTTGAGCTATACTTTCCCGAGGAAGATATTGGCAAGAACTCCTTTCCAAAAAGCTTCCATTGCGTTGTCTTGCAATAATGTATGGATGCTTAAAAGCTATATGAACGGATTGGATCCAGAAAGCTCTTATGCGACCGGTACCAATGCCGTAGGCTTTGAAAGCGGTAGCGCTCCTACCATGAGAACTTTTTACATTGCCATTAACTTAGGCTTCTAACTTAACTAAATTATTAGATTATGAAAAATATAATAAAAGCAACATGCCTGTTGGTACTGGCCGGGATTATATTAGGTGGTTGCAGTAAATTTGACCAGATCAACACAGACCCTACGGCGGCAAGCGCCGACCAGGTTCAGGTGGAATATTTTATTGATAATTCCATTATTCACGCTCAGATGAATCCGGGCGTATCGGAACGTACCTTTGTTCTTTATTGGGTCCCCGGTGGGCGGCAGATAGCCGATGCGGATGGCGCTACATTTTCCGTAGGAGCTTATGAAGATGAATGGATCGGTGAATATTATAATAATATATCGCAGGCGTTGACTTACATTAATACCGGCATTACCGTAGCCAATCAACAAATTGCAGCAGGGACAGAAAAGCCTTATACGAATAATCTGCTTCAGGTGGCCCGTATATGGAGAGCCTACTTGATGAGCGAAATGAGTGATAACTTTGGCCCTATCCCTGACAGTGGTTTCCAGGGAAAGAATCCTGATTTTAACAGCGTAAAAGATGTATATTATTACCTGTTAGCGGAATTGAAAGATGCCAGCTTAAAGCTTAATCTAAGTGTTACCAGTCCACAAATTGCGAATGAAGATCCTGCTTATGGATTTGATTATTCCAAGTGGCAACGGTATGCCAATTCATTGAGGTTGCGTCTGGCCATGCGTTTGTCGGAAGTGGATCCACAGAAAGCGCAGGCAGAATTTGAGGATGCAGATAAACTGCCGTTGCTGACCGATAATTCACAGATTTTCCAGATGCAGGAAAAACCAGGATGGGATGATCTCTCCGGCATGTACACCCGTTGCTGGTATTTATTACCCCTATCCACAACGCTGGATAATCTGGTGGTAAACCTCGGAGGTATTACCTCGGCACAGCAGTTGCCTACTGTAATTAGCCCTGACAGCCTATCTTCCGCGATGGCCAATATTAAGGCGGCAGATTACGTTGGTCAGAGATACACGGATTATTTTTCTATGCAGACTAATAATCCCGTTACCGGTTACTGGTTTGATGGTATGCCTCAGACTATTGATCCCCGTATGTATCAAATGTTTTATATTCCGGGAAATGTCTCCAGTTCAACTTTCCCAAATGGCACCTGCGGAGCGGTCACTTCCAATACGATCGCCAACCTGATGGATCCGACCAATACCAATAAGGTGGTGAAAGCAGTGAATGGGGAATTTACCTGGAATGGGATACAAGATGGTTACAACGGGACCACCTGGGGTAATATAAACAATTTAATTACCATTGGCGGCGCTAACGGTACTATCCCAAGCCTTGGGAATCAATTCAGGCAACAAAAAGCCCTGCGTGTATTTTTTGCACCTTGGGAAACGTACTTCCTCTTAGCTGAAGCTGCTGTAAGAGGATGGTCCACTCCCATGGCAGGGAAACAGGCTTATGAAGCGGGTATTGCATCCAGCTTTCAATATTGGGGAGTTTCCCAGTATTTAAATGCTTATCTGGCATCTACAGATTATAATAATGACGGGACCAGTGTAAACTGGGATAATACACAAGAACCTCCGGCCACCCATACTATGACTTATGTGAATGGAATGACCGGCGATTCCGGGACAGTTCAGATTGCATACCCCGTAAATAATCTTTATAAGAGTGGAACGTTGAAAAATGATCTTCTTACCAAGATCATTACTCAGAAATTCATCGCTCAGACTCCTTGGTTGCCATTGGAAACCTGGAGTGATCATCGTAGGCTGGGATTGCCCTTCTTTGAGAATGTAGTGTTCCAGGGAAGTATTTCCACCTTGCCCAATCTGACCTCGTCAAATTATATGCAATGCAGCGTCCAGAACCTGCCTCAACGTATGAAATATCCTTCAGGGCTGAGGAACAGTAATGCCAATGGATATAACCAGGCAGTAAGTCTTTTGGGCACAGGCGGAGATAACATATTAACTCCGCTCTGGTGGGCGCAACATTAATAAATGAAATGTTGGTGGGCTCTATGCCATAAAAAATAAGCTTTCTTTTCAAGGTGTTAGAGAGGCTGTTTCCGTTGATTCGGAGGCAGCCTTTTTTATGAGTTAATTTATCTAAACCAATGATTACCCTAAATAGCTGCATAATAATAAAATAGTAGAATAAGGCTCTTTATTGACACACAAAACGTCCGCCTTAGGCGGACGCATTATTGGTAATAGGTATAAATCAATATAGGTAAGTGTTCCTACGGAACATTTCGTGACGAATTGGGGGTATCTAAACGCCTCTTTCTGTAAAATAGTTTTGCTATTTTTACAGTGGACTATTAAAAAAGTATAATATTTTCTCTCCGATTAGTAAAATAAGGCAGGATAGCGTTTCCTGCCATCTATTGTTTTATCTTAAATTTTGCAGCCAGCCAGCCTGCAAAATTACACCCGATTTGTTTCTATATGTTTTTTCAACCAGAAGGGTCGGGCGATAGGGACCCTGCGCTGACGAATGCCTTTTAGTGCATTGTCGGGATGAGCTGTACACTTTTGATAAATTAAGTTGTGCCCCATAGCGGCACCCTGATGGTAAAAATAATAAGAGTCCTTATCTGAGGCAGGCTCCTTATGAGTCCTCCTGATTAGAAAACTCTTTCAGTAAGAAAACTCTGCGATACCAGTAGAGACCAATGACACACTCAGCCTGCCTCAGAAACAGGAGGCTCCGATGGAGCCATAATACCTATTTTTTGTTCTCTTTACAAACAGGCCGCTCCTCTGGAGCGGATAATTCCATTCGTATTCATTCATCCTGATAAACCCTGTGAGATGAAAAACGGATGCAGAGCTTGTATAAACATCTATGGTTATTCCATTCACTCAAAATATGGCTCTCAAGACCGTTTCTCACTTTTTAAAAATTTGCACTTTTCAACATCATTAAAGTACATCATCAATTTTCGTCAGGGACAGCCTTTTCGCAGGGAATCAATCGATTGATTTTAATTTATTTCGTAAAAGTTAAGATTCACCAAATTATTATAAATGATTCATTATTAATAAAATATAGAGATTATGCATTAATTATTTAACTTATGTAGCCAAACTTCCTGAAAATATATTTTTTTATTGATATAATTTTATTAAGTTTGTTATAGGTTTAACATTTCATTATAGTTCTGCCTTAGCATTTTAACGATTTTAACATTTAATTGAAATATGGATAGTCAGGAAAGGTTACAAAATGGAGTCTTAAGGGAATTGTATTTTGGCGGGATTTTTTCCTGCACTGAATTAAGTAGCCGCTTGAACAAAAGTATCCCCTCGGTTACCAAAGCGGTGAATGAATTGGTGAAGAAAGGAATTGTGGTGAATAAAGGACAAGGGCAGTCGAGTGGCGGAAGACGACCGGCGGGCTACTCACTTTTACCGGGAACAAAATATATCATTGCCGTAGCTATGGATCAGTTGGCTACAAGGATTACCATGACAGATTTGTTGAATAACCCTGTGATGGAAACGGAGATATTTGAAATGGAGCTGTTGGATAATGATCAATCAACGGGTATCTTGATTAGCAAGGTAAATGCTTTTATTAAAAAGTCGGGAGTGGACAGGAAGAAAATCGTGGGCATGGGACTTGGAATGCCCGGATTCGTCAACAAGCGGGAAGGGATTAACTATTCTTACCTGCCAAGTGACGGGATAAGCTTAAGATCATACCTGGAAAAACACATCGGATTACCGGTATGGATAGACAATGATTCCAGCCTGGTAGCGCTTGCAGAGTTGAAATTCGGCGTTGCCAGAGAACGGGAAAGCGCTATGGTCGTGAACATCGGATGGGGGATAGGACTTGGCATCATTTTAAACAGGGGGATTTTCAGGGGATATAATGGGTATGCCGGTGAGTTTAGCCATATTCCGGTAAGGGAAGATGGCGATTTGTGTATTTGCGGCAAAAGAGGATGCCTGGAAACAGAAGCTTCCATGCTGGTAGTGGCGGAGAAAGGCATCAAAGAGATTAAGAAAGGCAGAATATCCAGCTTGCAACAGGTTGCTTCAGAGCATTCGTCAGTGATGGGGGATGCTATCTTGAAAGCGGCCAACCTGGGAGACCAGTTTGCGATTGAATTATTATCGGAAATGGGGTATAAGATTGGGAAGGCCATTGCTATTTTAATTCACATCCTTGATCCTCAAACGATTGTATTAAGCGGCAGAGGAGCCGCAGCAGGGAAGATACTGATGACCTCTATTCAGAATTCATTAAATAAATATTGCATTCCAAGGCTGTCGGCAAACACGGAGTTTTGTATTTCACAACTGGGTTATGATGCCGAGCTAATTGGCGCAGCAGCATTGGTCATGGAAAATTATGGTAAACAACATCAAAAAGAAAGGATGAGTATGGCAAATTTTTAAGTTAAACTATAAAAACAAACCAACATGAAAAGAACAATTACGCTCCTTCTATGGGTGGGGCTGTTGTGTCCATTGCTCACATTGGCGCAACAAAAAACCATAACCGGCAGGGTGGAGACTCAAAATGGAGTTCCCATCCCTGTTGCCAGTGTACAAATCGCAGGTGGCAACGAGGGTACGGTTGCCGATGCCGGCGGACGTTTTGTCATTCAGGCTTCAGTGGGAGACACCCTGATCGTTTCAAGCCTGAGCTACATAACCAGGAAAGTGGTTGTAGGGAGTGAAAATTCCATTCATGTATCTCTTTCTCCCAATACGCAAATGCTGCAGGAAACGGTCGTCACCGCCTTAGGTGTCATGCAGCAAAAGAGGTCTCTGGGGTATTCTACCACCGAATTGCAGGGATCTGAATTTACCAAGGCCAGGGTTACTAATATAGGGGATGCCCTTTCAGGCAAAGTAGCAGGCGTGGACGTAGCGGGTGTTTCGGCAGGTCCGGGGGGCAGCAGCCGGGTAGTTATCAGGGGAAATGGCTCATTAGGGGGGAATAATCAGCCCTTATACGTGATTGATGGCGTCCCTTATGATAATTCCAACCAGGGAATGGCCGGACAATATGGTGGTCAGGATCTGGGTGACCAGTTAACAGGTATTAATCCCGATAATATTGCCAGCATCCAGGTCTTGAAGAGCGTGGCCGCTTCTGCTTTATATGGCTACCGGGGTGGTAATGGCGCTATTCTGATCACTACTAAATCAGGCGCTAATAGTCATGGTATTGGCGTGGAAGTGAATAACAGCCTTCAATTCAGCAGGGTTATTGATGAAACGGATTATCAGTACGAATACGGACAAGGGGATAACGGCATTAAACCTGCCTCGTTGGCTTCAGCGCTTGCAACCACTGATAGCTATGGTGCAAAGATAGACGGTTCGCCCACCGTCAATTTTTTGGGTCAAACGGTTCCTTATGTGGCCTATAAACGTAACTTTCAGAATTTTTACAAGACCGGGCTCCAAAATGAAAGTACCCTTGCCTTAACCGGGGCCAATGACAAGGGACACTTCAGGCTGGGCTTATCTAATATGCTCTTGAATGGTATTATTCCTAATTCGGGTATGAAGCAGCAGGGGATTAATTTCAACAGCTCTTACGATATAACTCCTAAGCTACAGTTGACTTTCTTTACTAATTACACACTTGAAAATGTAAAGAATAGTACCAATTTATCAGATGCACCGGCTAATATTAATGCCAGCATTAATTATTTGCCAAGCACCTTTGATGTCAGATGGATGAAAGACAGCTTACGCCACCTGGATGGATCCGAATATCTTCCTTCATCGAATATATTCTATGAGAATCCTTATTTTATGGCGTACGAATACCAGCAGTCAACACACAGAGAAATCCTTACCGGTGGCATTACCCTGAAATATAATTTATTTAATTGGTTATATCTGCAGGGATCGGCTACACGTAATGGATATATCTATGACTATAACTATGTGATACCCTCCGGTGTACAATATACTTTCTCTCCGGGTACCCTGGGTGGAAACATTACGCAGAGCGAAACCAACTTTCATGAATTAAATGGTAATTTCATGGCCGGGGTTAATAAAGATTTCGGGAGTAATTTCAACCTGAACGGATTCTTAGGGGCTAATACCCAGGATGATGTAAACCAGTCTTTCGGAACGAGTGGGGCTGCTGCTCCTTTTGTTATTCCGCAGTTCTATTCAGTCAATAATACCGTCAGCAGGCCATTCGCTTATGACTTTTCCCATTATCGCGTAAACTCTGTTTTTGGCAGCGTGACGGGTGGCTATAAAAACTATCTTTTTCTGACAGTGACCGCCAGAAATGACTGGTTTTCTACCTTAAATATTAAAACCAATCATTATCTCTATCCTTCCGTATCGGGGTCCTTTGTATTTTCAGACGCCTTGCATCTTCCTTCCTGGATTACTTTTGGCAAGTTACGGGCATCTTATGCCGGAGCTTCCAATGGTACTAGCCCTTATCAGAATATTTTGACGTATGGGCTGCAATCTTATACCATTAGCGGGCAATCCTTGGGCTATGTTACCAATTCTACTATTCCTAATGCAAACCTGCGGCCGGTAAGTATAACCGAAAAGGAAGTTGGTTTAAATATGCAGTTCTTCAATGACAGATTAGGGTTTGATGTGGACTATTATTCAAAGCACACTACCGACGACATAGTTCCCGTTACGGTCAGTCCTACTTCTGGATATACGGGAAATCTTGTTAATGTAGGGAAAATACGTAATAATGGAATAGAGGTATTATTGACTGCCACTCCCGTACAGTCCCGCAATTTCAGTTGGGATCTGTCCTTCAATTTTGCGGATAACATCAGCAAGGTATTAGATATAGGGGTTCCTCCTACCAAAGACAATCCTCAACCAAGTTTGATCATTGCCGGCGCGATTCCACGTTGGGGTAATGAGGTGAATATCAGCAATGTGGTTGGATTGCCTTACGCTCAGATTATGGGCTACAAGTATCAGCGGAATGCTCAGGGAAAGATAATTATTGATTCGGCATCCGGTATGCCATTGCAAACTGGTGTGGTACCGATGGGGTCTGGTGTCCCTAAATATACCGGTGGATTTTCCAATAATTTACGTTACAAAAACTTTAGCCTTTCTTTCCTGATTGCTTACAGCTTTGGCGCTAAAATTTATTCCGGCACTAATTTGCTCTTATACCAGAATGGGCAACAAAAAGCCACCCTTCAGGGGCGGGCAAATGGCTATGTAGCTCCCGGTGTAAATCAGGATGGGAAGCCGAACAGTGTGGTGGTCCCTGCTCAAATCTATTGGCAGGATTTAGCTACAGGGGCGGATCAGAATGCGGAGCCGTTTGTTTATAATGACAGCTATATCAGGGTAAGGTCGGCATCGCTCACCTACACTTTTCCAGCCACTTTGCTAAAGAACAGATTTATAAAAGGCGCCGATATTTCATTAGTTACATACAATCCGTTTATATTATTGAAATACGTCCCTAATATTGATCCTGAGACCAACTATACTAACAGCAACGGGCAAGGACTGGAATTGGCTGGTTACCCGGCTACAAGGAGTTTCGGGTTGAATGTGGATGTAAAATTTTGACTTTAATATTTTAAACTTATTGATATGAAAAAGCTAATTTTAATAACAGGACTTATCGCAGTAGTAGCCGTCGTGCTGATCACGGGCTGTGATAAAAACTTCGTTGCCATTAATACAGACCCTGAGCATTTGACCGCTGCCAGCATGAGCTATCCGACTTTGTTTACCAGCGCTGAGTTGATCACTTCAGGGAACAGTGATGGAAACGGATATGAAGACTGGCGTGCCAGCCTGATCTATTGTTCTACCATGATGCAGCATTTATCCTCGACTTATGGCTATTGGGAGGGCGACAAATACGGCTTTAATTCGGGCTATGCCAGCTCTTATTGGGATCAGAACTATCCTAACACGGTTAAGAATATTGTGGAAGTGGTGAACCATACGGCGAATGTTCCCGGCCAAAGTAATTTTTATAATATAGCCAGGATATTTAGTGTGTTTATGTTCCAGCGTATGACCGATCTGTATGGTGATTGTCCTTATTCCCAGGCTGGATTAGGTTACCTGAAGGGAGTTACCAGCCCGAAATATGATAAGCAGGACAGCATCTATTTTGATATGCTGAACACCTTGCAGGATGCGGCTTCCAAGCTTGACCCCAGCGCCCCAAATACTGTAGGGAGCGCGGATTTAATTTACCAGGGAAATGTGGCACAATGGAAGAAATTTGCTTATGCTGAAATGGTCAGGCTGGCTATGAGAATGTCCAAAGTTGATCCGACAGACGCGCAGAAATGGGTGAATATGGCTGTGCAGGGTGGTGTGATGCAGAGTAATGCCGACAATGCCATCATCCTCCACCAGGCGGGGAATGCCGGCAATACGATTAGTAATGGGAATGGCTGGATATTGGATGGGCAGGACCCTGATGCAGCGCATATCAGCTTAACTTTTATGGATCAGCTTAAATTTAATAATGATCCGAGATTGCCCTGGATAGCAACCGTATGTGTTGATCCTACAGTTCTTGGAGATATGGGTGATACTGCTTCTGCCGTTCAATTAGGGCAACCCAACGGGTATGATAACGGTGGTGGCCAGTTTGATATCAGTCTTGCCCCCAATTGGCCCGGAACCCACGGACAGGATGTGCTGAGTGATCAGAACAAATATTCTGTGGTTAATCGTTATACATTTTCCCGGATTGATGCGCCTACTTTTTTCCTTACTTATGCAGAGACAGCATTACTGTTGGCAGAAGCTGCTCAGCGGGGCTGGATAACCACCGGTTCGGCAGCCTCTTATTATAATAATGGAGTAGCCGCCGCTATCCTGCAATTGAATCAGACAGGAGCTGCTTTGACAGCCTCACAGGCGGCTACTTATCTGGCGATGCATCCTTATGATCCCGCTAACGGACTAAGTATGATTAACACCCAGTACTGGATTGCCACCTTTATGGATGAGTATGAAGCCTTCGCTAACTGGAGACGAAGCGGGTATCCTTTGTTGAATCCTGTGAATGAAAATTATCCCGGGAGTGTTACTAATGGCACTATTCCCCGGCGTTTAACTTATCCGACAACGGAAGCAGCTACTAATACCTCCAATTATAACGCGGCGGTTGCCGATTTGGATAATGGTGATAAATTAACCTCCAGAGTCTGGTGGGATACCAAATGAGTTTTACCAAAAACACATAAAAAGAGTCCGTCTCCTTACTTTGGGGGCGGGCTCTTTGCTTAAAAGGAATAAGATAAATCAATGACTATCCGTAATCATGCAAGGTGCCATAAGTCGAAACAGAATTCTTGTCCTATTGTTATGTCAAGAATATTTAATGATTATCCGTTTAAGCACAGGAACATCTTTTGAATAATGAACATTGAACCTGCCTATGCCGGCAGGCAGGCAAGGAATGATGAATATTGAAGTAGGGACAGTACTTCTAAAATCGGAAATCGGCGTTGGATATTCGATATTGGGCCAAACGAGAGCTATCATATAGGTTCCTGCATTATAGCGGATAGTCATTGAATATTTTAT
>SCQV01000115.1 GCA_004299085.1 Chitinophagaceae bacterium
TGAGCAAATTTTAGTCATTTTTCGTCAGTCTTGAATTTTTCCTGCCTAGCCGGCAGGCAAGGTTTGCTTCTTTCTTTGTTTTAAGACAAAGAAAGAAGACTTTAAAATCTGGGTAACGCGCTTTAAATACCTAATTCTAAAAAGTTATTACAACAATTGATATTAGATTTTCTTTTTGACGATTTGACGAATATGATGCCCGAAATAGAATGCGCACTTTAAACAAAAACATTCAGCTTGTTCGCAATATGGGATTGCGGTATGTTGGATTTCGAGCAGGCTTCGAACTTAAAAAGAAACTGGGCCTTTTAAAGACAACTTTTCCGCAGAATCCTCCTGAAAAGAGATTCATCAGCTTAAATGATTGGAGGAAGAATAACCGGTTTTGGGGAGTAACAAAAGAGGATAAATTGGGGGAGGATATTATTTATACCCCTCCTCATATTGAGAGAATATTAAACGGTGAAATTTCTTTCTTTTCTGCCAAACGGATCAGCTTAGGAAAGGATTATGACTGGATAACAAATCCTGATACAGGCTATCATTATGATCCGAAACAGCATTGGTCTGAAATACAGGACTACAGTAAAACTGCCGGGGATATCAAGTTTGTTTGGGAAAAATCACGTTTCAGTTATTTGTATGAAATCATCCGTTATGATCTTATAAAAAAAGAGGATCATGCTGAATGGGTCTTTAAGGAGATTAATTCATGGTTAGAGGCGAATCAAATAAATAGTGGACCAAACTACAAATGTAGCCAGGAAATATCCCTTCGCATTTTGAACTGGACTTATGCCTTGAATTTTTATAAGAACAGCGAACATCTTACTGAAGGTTTATTTCAGAAAATAATACATGCCATTTACTGGCAACTGAAGCATGTTTATGCCAATATCAATTTTTCCCGGATTGCTGTTCGTAATAATCACGCGATTACAGAAACCCTCACTTTGTATTTAGGGGCTTTGCTTTACCCATTTTTCCCTGATGCACAGCAGTGGAAAGAACAGGGTAAAAAGTGGTTTGAACAGGAAATAGCCTATCAGATTTATCCTGATGGTACTTTCTTACAATTCAGCATGAATTACCACAGGGTAGTAGTGCAATTACTTACATGGGCATTAAGAACCGCTGACTTTTTTGAAGAAAGATATTCGAAGATAGTGTATGAACGTGCATATCAATCTTTACAATTTTTATTTGCCTGCCAGGATGAACATACGGGTTGGCTCCCCAATTACGGAAGCAATGATGGCGCTTTATTTTTTAAATGGAATAGTTGTGATTACCGGGATTATAGGCCTCAGTTAAATGTGTTGCATGTATTGCTTACCGGTAAATCGTTATACAAAACGGGAGATTGGAATGAAGATGTTTGCTGGTTTCAGGCACATCAGCTTGGCGGTTGTAATTTCGCCCCCCTGAAACATGCACAAGGATGGATGACGTTTGAGGCGGGAGGCTATTTTGTTTTAAGAGAACCGGAATCGCTGACATTTATTCGTTGTGGCAATCATAAAGACCGTCCCGCACAGGCTGATAACTTGCAGGTAGATATATGGTATAAAGGTCAAAACATATTATTTGACGGGGGCTCCTACAAATACAATACCGATGTAAAGACACTGAAGTATTTTATGGGATCAGAGTCACACAACACAGTGATGTTGGATGGTCATGATCAGATGCTGAAGGGATCAAGATTTATTTGGTACAACTGGACACAGGCGCTTAAAGCTGAGGTGTCCGAACAGCAGGGTGCCTATCTCTTTGAAGGAACAATATCGGCATTTAAAGAGTTAAATACAGACATCAGGCATACCAGAAGATTACAAAAAATGAATGGATCAACTAAATGGATTATCGAAGACAGGATCGCAGGCAAACCGGGCGGAATAAAAATGAGGCAGTATTGGCATCCATCTTCTCAGATACGAATCACCGCCAGAGATGAGAAAGGAAATGAAATATCGCTTCGAAAGGAAACCGGTAGGAAAAGCGATTATTATGGATTACAGGAAGAAGTAACACAATATGTTGCAGAAACAACTGGAGATGTAATTATTACAACTATCACAATAGAATGAGAATTTTATTAATCCATCAGTATTTCATGGAAGAAGATGACGCCGGAGGCTCAAGATGGAATGAAACCACCAGATTATGGTCAGAAGCGGGTCATGAGATAACAGTTCTAGCCGGGATGATGCATGCCAATGGAAAAGAAAAGAGAGCAGAATATAAAGGATTATATTTTAAAAAGAAGCAACAGGGAGAAATTAAAGTATGGCGATGTCATGTATCTGAAGCATATAATAAAAGTTTTCTGGGGCGCTTATGGGGTTATTTCTCTTTTATGTTTTCTTCTTTATGGGCTGGATTATTTAAGGCAAAGGGTAAATTTGACGTGATCATTGTAACCTCCCCCCCCCTTTTTGTCGGGTTTAGCGGTTATATGATCTCCCGTATTAAACGTCTTCCCTTTGTTTTTGAAGTCCGCGATCTGTGGCCTGAATCCGCCATTGATACGGGCGTGTTGAAAAATAAAATGGTGATCAGGTTAGCTTATTGGTTCGAACATTTTATTTACCGCAAAGCAAAATTGATCAATGTATTGACTCCTGCATTTTATAATGAATTAAAGAATAAGAAAAGAATTCCGGAGAAAAAATTGATCATGATCCCCAATGCTGCAGATTTCGATCTTTCAGAAACAGTTTTACAATCTTTTGATCCGGATGGCTTTCGTAAAAAATTTGATCTGGATGGTAAGTTTGTCATCACTTATGTGGGTGCTCACGGCGTGGCGAATCATTTGCAACAATTGCTGGAAGCGGCAAAAACACTAGAAGATACACGAGTATTGTTTTTGCTGATCGGTCAGGGCATGGAAAAAGAGCAGCTAAAGGAATTAGCCCGTGAAATGGAGTTAAATAATGTCAGGTTCATTGATCCTGTTCCCAAAAAAATTGTCTTTCAGTATATCTTAGCCTCTGATATGGGGGCATCTGTGTTGAAAAAAGTAGATACCTTTAAAACCGTTTATTCCAATAAGACTTTTGATTACATGTCTTGCAAAAAACCCATATTAATGGCTATTGACGGTGTTTCTCGTGAACTGGTGGAAACGGCAAAGGCGGGCAGTTATGTGGAGCCTGAAAACATAAATGAATATAATAGGATTATCAGAGAATATCTTGATAAACCGGAACAATTAAAGATCGAAGGAATCAATGGATATCAGTATGCTAAGAGTAATTTTGACAGAAGGATCCTGGCGGATCATTTTATTGGCTTTATTCAAAAAGCGATAGCATAAGATCTATGCCATTACATTTAGGTTTAAAACAAGTTTATTGTACTTTTGTATAAGAGCAATTTTATAGAATATGACAAATAAGACAGTTCAGAAGATCAATGAAGCACAGCAAAGTGCAACGAAAGATGCTATCAGGCTGAATAAGGCTCTCGGACTTCCTTATTATGTCGTAAGGGAAGATAAGGTGTACTCCATTACCCCTGATGATAAAGAACATTTTGTAAAAAAAGCGCTGTTTGGCACAAGAAAGGTGAAGGAGAGATATTTCAAGCTCAATCATGGACAATAAAAAGCGCTTTCGCCTTTTCGCTGGACCCAATGGGTCAGGAAAAACTACGCAGGTTAGAAAAATAGCTTCTCAATTTAATCTGGGCTATTTAATGAATGCTGATTTAATTGAATACAAATTAACCCATCTTGGTTATCTTGATTGCTCAGATTATTCTCCAGAGAAATTGACACAACCCGAATGGATAAAATACCTGGCTGTTCATCCTGAAGATGAAAGATTTCGTTCTCTGAATTTTGATCATATTTTCTTTAAAGAGAACTTTATGGTTTCCGATCAGGAAATCAATAGTTATCATGCTTCGGTAATCGCAGGTTTTTATAAAGAAAGATTATTGACACAGGATTACACGTTCTCCTATGAAACAGTCATTGTCACACCCTTCTAAAGTGTATCTTAATAAGAGAAGCGGGAATGAAAGGGTTTAAAAGTTACTTGTACTTTATTTGCACCAAAGACCTGGGGATCAATAAACAACGCGTCAAGAATAGAATCTCAGAAGGAGGGCATGCTGTTTCCGATCAGAAAATTGAACAACGCTATTACAGGTCATTAGAATGATTATACGATGCATTTAGTTCAGCGGATCGTGCTTTCATCATTGACAACTCCGGGAACAATCAAAACGTCTTAATTGAAAAAGACTAAACCGGAATTAGAGTGTACGGAGATGAAATACCGGAATGGGCAGGAACCTATTTATTGGATAAATTGTAAGTAAAGGCGGTTCAGGAAAAACCAAAGATGCATTTAATTACTGAGGTATTATGATTTCTTAATATCAAAAATATTTGACCACTTTTTGCTCAATTCGTAATTCTACAGCCTGCAACAATTCTATGTACCAGACCATTTTTAAGCCTGCTATTGATTTCGTTGCCGCTTTGATACTGATAATCTGCTTATCTCCTGTATTCTTAATCGTAACGGTTTCATTGTATTTTTCCAATCACGGCCACCCCTTCTTCCTCCAGCCCCGCCCAGGCAGAAACAATAAAGTATTTAAGATCATCAAGTTCAAAACCATGAACGACAAGCGGAACGGACAAGGAAACCTTTTACCCGATGCCGAAAGGCTGACCGCCATGGGTAAATTTGTTCGTAAAACATCCCTGGACGAAATACCGCAGTTGCTGAACGTCATCAAAGGCAACATGAGCCTGATGGGGCCCCGCCCGTTATTAGTAGAATACTTACCTTTATACAATAAACAACAAAAAAGGCGTCATGAAGTAAGGCCCGGCATTACCGGCTGGGCGCAGGTAAACGGACGAAACGCCATCAGTTGGGAACAGAAATTTGAATATGATGTATGGTATGTGGATCATTTGAGTTTGAAATTAGATGTGAAGATTCTTTGGCTAACGATAAGGAACGTCTTGAAAACGGAAGGTATTTCATCAGAAGGATCTGCAACTATGGAAAGGTTTTCAGGGAGCAAAGATGTATATGTAGCTAATAAAGAATGATTATAAGAATCAGGCGAATAAGAATATAATGACGATGTAATTTATTATTAAAGATTCTTAAAAGATTAATCATGAAAAAGATTGCCATTTTCGGGGCAGGTGGTTTCGGACAGGAAATTACTTGTGTTTGGATGGAGATGCTCCGTGAGAAGGATATTGAATTTGAGTTCATTGGATATTTTGATGATAACAAAATTGGGCAAAAATTACAATATGGTAATGTATTAGGAAGCAGAAAAGATCTGGATCGGTTTCCTGATCAATTAGAAGTTTGTTTTGCATTGGGCAATCCGAAAATACTCGCATCAATAGTAAATGATATATCCAATCCAAATCTTATTTATCCTAATATTGCTCACCCGAGTTTGCAGCAATTGGATAGTGAGAGCTTACAAATAGGCCACGGGAATATTATTTCCGTCAATGTAATCTTTTGCAATAAGGTAAGAATCGGTAATTTTAATATCTTTAATACAAGGGCGACATTAGGCCATGATGTAACTGTAGGAAATTATAATGTATTCAGTCCGAATGTACAGATATCCGGTGAAGTGACCATTGGGAATAAAAACTTGTTCGGCTTTGGTTCGGGTATTATCCAGGGCAAAAAAGTTGAGGACGAAAACGTACTGGGTACTGGTTCTATCCTCTTGCGCAATATAGGAAGCGGAAACACCTACATTGGAAATCCTGCTGTGAAGCTTAAGTTTTGATTTAAAAACAAAAAAAAGTATATAATGGAACCAGAAAAGTTCATAGATAATTTTGCAGCCATCTTTGATGAAACGGATCCTTCTAACCTAAACATGGAAACATCATTTAGGGATATTGATGAATGGAGTTCCCTCACCGCACTCGGTTTGCTGGCAATGGTAGAAGAAGAGTATAATGTCCGGTTAAACAATCAGGATATTAAGGGTGCGACAACAATAAGAGATTTATATAAGATTATTCAGAAAAAACAATCAGTTTAATGCCATTTATTCATCTTGATAATATTGCAATTACCGGTATTTCCGCCTGCGTTCCTGAGAAGAAGCAATTAAATAGTGAGTTGACACACCTTTTTTCATCCAAAGAAGAATTGGATAAAATGATCAATGTGATTGGAATTAAAGAGAGGCGGATAGCAAGAGCGGATATTTGTGCCTCTGACCTTTGCTTTAACGCGGCTGATAAGCTACTGAATGATTTGCAAATAGACAGAAGCACTATTGATGTGCTGCTGTTTATGTCCCAGACCGGGGATTACAAAATTCCTGCAACAGCTCCTATTCTTCAGGATAAATTAGGATTATCTCAAAAGACGATCTGCTTTGATATAGGACTAGCCTGTAGTGGGTATGTATATGCCTTGACCACCGCGGCTGCTTATCTAAACCTGCCTGGAATCAAAAGGGTCCTTTTGCTGGATGGCGAAACTTTTTCAAAAATTATATATGAAGAAGATAAAACTAACGCACCATTATATGGTGATGCAGGATCAGCTACCTTACTTGAAAAACAAGACGATTGTCCTTTCTATTCAGAACTGTGTACGGATGGCAGTGGATGGGCTGCAGTGAATATTAAAGCCGGAGGTTGCCGGAATGTTGCGGATCGCCATAGTATGGAAATCAAAACGAGGGAGGATGGCAGTCTGGGAAGTGATTTACATGTTTATATGAACGGTGTGGATGTTTTTAATTTTACCATGAGAGTCGTCCCCAGAGGGGTAAAGGATGTTTTGCAGCAAGCGGGTCTTTCCTTGGAAAATATCGCTTACGTTATTTTCCATCAGGCTAATAAATTTATGACAGATTTTTTTGCTAAAAAATTAAAATGCCCTCCCTCTAAAGTCCCATATAGCCTTGATAGGTACGGAAATACAAGCTCCTCTACGATTCCACTAACCATTGCCTCTGAGCTCAGGGAATGGGTAAACAACAAATCAGATCATCCGGATAAGAAAGTATTATTATCCGGATTTGGTGCAGGTCTGTCGTGGGGAACAGTGGTTACCGATCTGTCACATTGTTACATACCTAAATTATTAGAAATCTGAATCACGATGGAGCTTCACCATTACGGCTTTGCAACGTCTGATATTTTGGCCTCTGCGAATATATATGAAACGTTGGGATATATCAGAAAAAGTGAGGTGATTACGGATACAATTCAGCAGGTTAGACTTCTTTTCCTTCAGAAAGACGAAGAGCCAATGATAGAATTGGTTGAGCCATTGCAGGAAAAATCTCCAGTGACTAAAATATTACAGAAAAATGGCCCTACCTTGTACCATAGCTGTTTTGAGGTGCCAGACATGAATGCTGCCATCTCCAAATTAAAAGGAAACCAATTTATTGTAATTGTAAAACCCGTACCTGCAACTGCCTTTAACAACAGATTGATTAGCTTTTTATATCATAAGCACCTGGGCCTGATTGAATTGGTTCAAAAAAATAATACATGAATAACTTTGTTTTCAGGAATTACACAATTGAATATCTATTTGGCAAAGAATATACCCTGAGTGGATATGGAGATATAAATCTTCCCCTGATAGAATATAACGACTATATCATTTTTTATCAGATTAACCCCGGAGCCTCTCCTGAACAACAATTAAAAGAAATAGAAGAAATAAAGGGTAAAATAGACGTATTGCTAAACATGATTCCGTCACAAAGACGGATAATCATTTTTACCTTAAATGAAAATTATAATTTAGACTGGGACACTGGTTTGAGGGGTACCTTATCTGCACAAAAGGAATTTAATTCCTTATTCCTGCCTTCATTGCATAGCAGACGACAGGGTATAAAATTAATAGATATTAATTCTTTTCAACCGGAACAGAAAGTATCATCCATAGATTGGAAATTCTTTTTTATATCCCAAATGATTATTAATCCCAGACTATCTAATGAGTTCAGACATTGGTTTAACATACAGTTAAATGCGATTGAGCTTAAGAGAAAAAAATGCCTGGTACTTGATTGTGATAATACGCTATGGGGGGGAGTAGTTGGTGAAGATGGCCCTCACGGGATTCAGTTAGGGGAAGATTATCCAGGGTTGTGTTTCAAACGGTTTCAGGAGTTAATCGTCATACTGGCTTCCAGGGGAGTTATATTAGCTTTATGCAGCAAGAACAATGAACAGGACGTATTTGAAGTCTGGGAAATGAACAGAAATAACCTTTTGAACAGGGAACATATTTCTGTTTATAGGCTTAACTGGGAAGATAAAGCATCCAACATTAAAGCGATTTCAGAAGAATTGAACATAGGTCTGGATAGCATGGTTTTTATAGACGACAACCCGGTAGAAAGAGACTGGGTAAAAGCCAAATTACCTGAAGTAATTGTCCCTGATTTTCCTGCCCGTCCGTATAATCTTATACCCTTTTTCTGGAAAGTCTATAACGAATATTTTGTTGTAGAAAAATTTTCTGAAGAAGATAAGAGGAAAACTTCACAATACAAGGAGAATTTTGCCAGAAACGAAGCACGGAAATCTTTTAATGGAATGGAAGAGTATCTTTGTTCCCTGGATATGTCTATAGATATATTTAATGCTTCGGACTCCAATATAGCCAGAATTGCTCAGATGACCCAAAAGACTAATCAGTTTAATCTGACAACTAAAAGATATACCGAAGAACAACTGACTGTTATGATAAATAATGGTGCAAAGGTTTTTTGTGCAGGAGTAAAAGATAAATTCGGAGATAATGGTATTACAATTGCAGGTATAATACAATCTAAAGATTCTGAAGCCAATATTGATTCCTACTTATTAAGTTGCAGGATACTGGGTAGAGGGGTAGAGAATGTTACGTTACAATATTTGCTGAATCGCTTATTCCTGCATGGAATCAGGAAAGTTACGGCCAGTTATATTCCTACAAAAAAGAATAGTATGGCTTCCTCTTTCTATGATAAAGCGGGGTTCATACATGACAAGACTAACCGTGATGGAACAAAATATTATTTTATTACACTTGAAAACCCCATTGAAATAAAAGATTATTATAAGATTAATTATGATGGAACAGAAAATTAGAGAAATAATGGCAGAAGTGTTTGAAGTTCCTGCCAATGAATTACAAGGATCCTTTACACAACATGACGTTGAAAATTGGGATTCATTACGCCATTTGAATTTAATAGTCGAGATTGAATCTGTTTTTGATATTTCTTTTGAGCCTGAAGAGATAGGTGAAATGAATACATTCGACAAAGTAGTAGCTTTTACTAAGAAAAAAACAAACTCCAATGCTTAGCTTATCCGGGAAAAAAATACTCATAACCGGCGCTTCATCAGGAATTGGTAAAGCAATAGTTGAACAGGCTGCCGAAATAGGGGCCAAGGTAGTGCTTATGGCCAGAAGGGAGGAGCTAATGTCTGAAATCGTTGCTGGGCTTAAAGGGGATGGTCATCAATATTTTGCGGTGGATGCCTCAGATGATAATAAGGTCGGTGCCTCACTCAAGCTTGCTGTTTCCGATGGGGTGCCATTTGATGGTTTTGTACACGCTGCCGGTTCAGAACTGACAGTCCCTTTAAAAATGTTGAGTAGGAATGCTTTTGAAAAAGTAATGTCTATTAATACTTTCGCAGCTTTTAATATTTCTAAAATCCTGATACAGAAAGGCAACTTTAGCTTGGGAGGTGGGGCATTTGTTTTTATCGGCTCCGTGATGGCTGCATTAGGGCAACCGGCAAAAACTGGTTACTGTGCGAGTAAAGGCGCTTTAATGGCCGGTGCAAGAGCAATGGCATTGGAATTGGCACCCAAAAGAATCCGTGTTAATACCATATTGCCAGGTATGGTGAAGTCTGAAATGTCTCTTGGATTGTTGGATAGTTTAGATGAATCTGGTGTAAAACGGATTGTGGAAATGCATCCACTGGGAATCGGAGAGGTAACAGATGTCGCCAATGTCGCTTTGTTTTTACTTTCGGACCTTGGTAGATGGATTACAGGAACCTCCCTATGGGTGGATGGTGGATATTCAGCAATGTAATATCTATATAAGCTGTTAAGCCGAAGTAAAAAATAATGCACAGTGTAATATAATCCGAAAATACCCTTTTATGATAAGCACATCAATCTTAAACTCATTTAATTTTCTCGCTGACAAAATATCAGCAAAACGTAAGATATTTCTTACCACATCACTAAATTATATAGATAGAAAGCATGATTTTGCATGCTCCGGTTTCGATTATGTGCGATATGCAACCCTCGAGTTGTTAAGTTACGAAATTAGTGAAAAGAAAATTGGTGGCAGCCTTGCGGAACTTGGAGTCTATAAAGGGGAATTTGCCAAATGGATAAATAAGTGTTTCCCTGATAAAAAATTATTTCTTTTTGATACATTTGATGGTTTTGATGAACGCGATGTAGCCAATGAAATAAATAATGATTTCTCAAAGGCAAGCTCAAAGAAAGAATTTTCAAACACTTCTGTTAATGAGGTCATGGCTAAAATGTTTTATCCCGAGAATGTCATTGTAAAACAAGGTTTTTTTCCTGAAACGGCACGAGATGTAAATGACACTTTTTGCTTAGTAAGCCTTGACGCAGATCTATATGATCCAATTTACAATGGACTCTCATTTTTTTATCCGAAGCTTTCTCATGGCGGGTATATTTTAATACATGATTACAATAATGATACCTATAAAGGTTCGAAAAATGCAGTGATTGACTTCTGTAAAAAATATGAAATAAATTTTATACCTATCCCCGATACAGCGGGAACTGCGATCATAACACGGCCTTAGACAATTAATGAATGCCGTCCCTAGCATTGGAAAGAAAGAATTGGAATGTTTTCAAAGAAGATTTTTCAACTCCATCACCCAATGAATTATTAAAAACACGTGTGGGCTGGCGCTGCATATAGTTTGGAAAGAGGACTACAACTGATGGCTTACAACCTGGAACAAAAAAACAGGCTGCCCCATAAAGGAACAACCTGTTCTGAAATGAAAATACATGGTTAAAATGTACTGATAACCGCGCTTAAACCGCGGATTTGTTTTTGTGAAGTACATCGCTCAATCACCCCATCGTCGCTCCCTCGCTTCGTCATGCTGAGCCTGTCGAAGCATCCGTTTCAGGAAATAAGAAATGAAGAAGCTGACGGTGGCGCCTGTCCCGGCTAAGATAAGCGTATGAACCAGCTCTCCGGTGCTGACTAAGGGTATAAGTCCGGATAGTGTCCCCCCGCAGAATCCAGCCTGCCGTTCATTGAGCAGCATCACACATCCTTCTTTAAGGTGTACTCTACAGCTTCGGCACCCCGAAGGCCCTCCGGCAATGGCGTATCTACTGCCGCCTGGCTTACCGCCGTCATAACGGTTCCGGCTACCGTCAGGTATCCGGCAACGGCCAGCACTCCTGCAGGCAGGATGGCCGGCGCTACCAGCAACGCACCTCCTGCACTCGCAAGCGCTATCCCAATCGTCCGCAATATCCGGAAAAACTTCGGAGTCGGCGACTGTACTCTGTCTATTACATTCATAAGCATTAATTTTAAAGTGAATAAAAATTGGATGGTTAATTCAACTCCCACACCCCGGATATGTCCTCTAAACCCTGTATATATGATTTTAATGATTGGAAGGTATGATAACATCACCCTTCAATGTGGGACCTGAATCAATAAACCATCTTCCGTCAATCAGTCATCATCAATCCCCAATGGGTGTCTTGCAGATCATTGAACATTGAACATTGGACATTGATCATTGATCATTGATTATTGATCATTGCCCAAAGGTTCAACGAACTCCTTGCGGAGGCTCCTTCGGAGAACATTGATTATTGATCATCGAACATTGATCATTGATCATTAAACGTCGAACATTGATCATTGAACGTGGAACGTTGAACATGGAACATGGAACATGGAACTCTGAAACCTCTGAAACTTTGAACCTCCGAAACAATCAAACACCCCTCCCTATCCCACTTTCACTATGCTCAGCGCGTTATATACCCCGTTCCTCAATGAATAAGCTACTCCGTTTACCTGTTGATAAAACAGAACGCCCAGCGTAAGAAACATAGGCAGCACACTGCCGGCCGACAGGGTGTGTTGCAGGTCTATGATCTCCGTCGCCGGACTGTTCAATGGAATAAGAGCGCTTTCCTGGAAGGATGCTTCATAATCCCGCCCTTCAAAATCAATGATAGCGCAGGAGGAGATCAGCTTAAAATGAGTGCTGCCTTCAGGCATCGTCACCCCTTCGTCCGGGATGAAAGACGGAAAGTGGATAGAGGCATCTTCCCCTGCCCGGTTGATTTGTGCCGCGTACAAGGCATACAAGGTGCTGCTCATAGGCGCCTTGATATTGAAATCAAAGCCCTCCAGTAACTGGGGGGTGCCCAGGGCTACCCGGCGTTCCCCGCGCGGACTTTCCATATCGGTTTTCAGGATTTCCATCATTTTCCTTGTCAGTCTGCTTGCGACACGCCCGTCGGCAGTGCGCATCAGTTGCGGGCGGAGGGCGCTGCGTAATAATCCGCCCGATTTCGCAGCATCACTGAATTCTGCCATGTTTTCCCGGGTCCGCTGAAAGGAAGGATCTTTGAAAATACGGTCAGCATCAATAGCGCTCTCCTCGCGGGCAAGAAACCCGTCCTTGGATTTATAAAAGGAAACACCGCCGAGATTCCCCTTTAGTCTGAATATACTTTTTTGCCTTGCCATAAAATTGATTTTTTTGATGAGCCGCAAAGATAAGGTCGTGAATTAGCTGTTTCCAAGGTACCCTTCACTTTCAGCACTATTTGCCTGTTTCAGCACTCTTTTCCTGAAAAGGATTATGCACAAATTGTGGATAATTGCACCTCATGGCAGAAAGTTATATGAGATGAAACACCCTATATTTGCAATATCAATCAAAACTTCTATGAAGAACGGCCGGTACATACCGATCTGGATATCTCCTTACTTTCAAAAGCCTGCAGATAAACCCAAAAGAGGGCTTCTTCTGGAAGAAAATGTCATGGGATGTCGCATCACAGAAAAGTTCCGGGAAGGCAGTTACTGATCTACAGAGCTCCCTTCCCCTTCCTCCAAAGGGCATCTCTAAAAACCACCTATAGATTCATGAAAACCTGCCGGCTGGCAGGTCCGTGCTATTCGTGGCTAAATAAAACTATTGAATTATGTATTTAGCTCTCGTCGTGGCTTAATGAATACAGGGCTTTGCCCCAACGACCTTAGAAAAATGACGTTAAAAAATTTGCGATAATGAAGCGTTTACGGAAAATATGATTGGATTTAGGTAAAGCTGAATATCACAAAGGTTCATTAGGATGTAAAGGCCAATCGGAGCATTATTTTCCGTAGCGTAATTGAGCAAATTTTAGTCATTTTTCGTCAGTCTTGAATTTTCTTTGCTTCTTTCTTTGTTTTAAGACAAAGAAAGAAGAC
>SCQV01000116.1 GCA_004299085.1 Chitinophagaceae bacterium
CAATAAGGATAAAATTAATTTATTTTCTTTTAATATCTACTTCCTCTCTACTGATAATTTTTTTATCATTTTCTCAATCTGTTTCTCAGGTAAGGATCATTTGTACGATTGTTGATTCAACTTCAAAATCTCCTTTGACCGGTGCCAGTTTATATGTGCTGGATAAAAATACAAATGAAGTAATAGCGGATACTATAAGTGATTCAAAAGGTTTTTGTTCTTTAGAGGCCGGCGCTTCACCAAATATGTCAGCAGTTGTTTCAATACAAATGTTGGGTTATAAGAAGCGACTTATTGCATTGAGTAAGAGCCAAACCGTAGAGAACCTTGGAGAAATTATGTTGGTTCCTGAATCCAGTAAGTTGAGGGAAATTACTGTGAAAAGTACTAAAAATATCGTTAAATTCAGTGGAAACGTCATGAATTTTGATGTTAATAGCATTGCTAATAAGAAATATATGACCACCTCTCAACTGTTGCAGTATCTACCCTTTATACAAGTGGATGAGGGAAGCAATAAAATTAGAATGATGGGACAGGACTTGGTAATCCTGGTGAATGGTCAACCCAATGCCTATTATAATAACCCTCAAGCCCTAAATAACTTACCTACCGAAGCCATTGATCACATTGAGGTAAAGTTGATTGCTACGGGAAGATATAGCGGAAAGGTGATGAATATTATTTTGAAAAAGAACTATTTTCTGGGCTGGAACGGAAATGCCGGTATCAATGGAAGCCGTTATAGTGCTGGAGGAAACGGTCATATCAGCTATTGGACGAACAAACTTGGAATAGATGCGGCCATAAATTATAACTATAATAACTTACCTGGTCATGACTATCAGCAAATCCTATCATACAAAGAAAATACTAATGTTCAGCAGAACAATAATTTAAAAACAATACGATCCTCAGGCTCATTTTATACTTCGATGTTTTATAAGTTGGACAGCTTAAATACGCTTGATTTTAACTGGAATGCTTCTCCCTCTTTTCCATTAAGAACTACTTCAGGAACCAACATCATTATTAGTGATTCGACATTAAAACAAACCATACAATACAGTAAAAACAACAAAGTTGATAAAAATTATTCTCATAATATAAGCCTTAATTATACCCATGATTTCAAACAAAATGATAGGCAATTCTTTATTCTGACCAATTATAATACCGCTCATGATAACGGATATTATGATTTTATGAATACCGAGGAACCGGATTTACCTTTATTGCGGCAGACAAATGAGAACAGGAATGCGAACAAGGAAGGAACTATTGAGATGCTTTATCAGGATAATGGTAACGATAAATTAAAATACGATGCAGGGGGTAAGGTGATCAAAAGATGGTACAATAATTATAATAATCAAGAAACCTGGGATTACCCAACACCTGATCCAGTAAATATTGTGCAAGTATGGCTTTCCAAATACAATCAAACCGTTTCTTCTGCTTACGGAGACATAGAACTTGGTTTGAAAAAATTTGTAGCACATGCAGGACTGAGGTTTGAGTATGAATCTGACCATTACACTATGCCAGTTGTTTACCATCAAACCTACGTGACGTTAATCCCCAATATTTCGCTTACATTCAATGCCAATCCTCATCATCTGTTTATTCTATCTTATACTCGTAATGTACAACGTCCGGCATTTGATTTTATGGCACAAGCAACCACTTTGAATAGCGCTTATATCAAGGACTCTGGAAATGCTTATCTAAAGCCGCAATATCATAATAATTATGCTTTACAATATTACGGAAGCTTCAAATTTGGCAGAATAGGGCTCAATTTAGGATACGATAAGGTAAATAACGGGATTGAATATAGCTATTATTCTGTGGAGACAGCAGGAAGTCTTACGAAATCCTCGACGAACATACACGATATGAGTGCATACACACTTGGAATAGACCTTGACATTCCTGTCACTTCAAGATTTAGAATATCTCATTTCAGCAGTGGTTCTTTAACAGCCCAAAATAGCGGGATTTACCATAGTAAAGTATTGACAGGCTATTTAAATGACAAGGTTTTTTATATGATAAACAGGAAGCAGGCAATTATACTTCGGGTGAATGGCTATACAGCCAATGTGACGCTTCAAGGGAAGGAAGGTGGGAGATTAAGTGCAGGGATTACTTACTCCATATATGCAGAATTAAGTAGGGAAAAATTTCCTGCTCAATTTACTATATCAATTACTAACCCATGGTATCCAAATGGAACACCTAACCACTCGTTGCTAACCGGACCTGGTTTTTCGTACTATAGCAGAAATTATGCCCCTAACGCTATCGTTGGAATTGGATTTAACATTACTTTCAAGGGGAAGAGGTATCACAATAAAACATTTGAGCAATCTAAAGTGATCAATAATGCAGATATTAAGCAAAGTGAATAATATTAACAAATTATATATTGCTACCAAAGGTAGAAAAGCATTTTCCAAATTATTAGGAAGTGATCAGACGAACAAAATCAACCATGCTATGTTAAAATAAGGAAAATCGCGGAGGTAATACTTTTTATTCGCGGATATTGGAGTAACTTGCAGCTATGCGGAGTTTTTTATTTTCAAAATATGATCCAAGAGCTTCTGGTAAATCACCTTTCGAGCAGTTGTTAAATCTTTTTTTGCAATTGCTTACGTACACCAG
>SCQV01000117.1 GCA_004299085.1 Chitinophagaceae bacterium
ACGTTTTCTGGAAGCAGGGAAAAAATGTGGCGTGATGATGGGCGATTATTCACGCACCAGCATTCATGCAATGATAAATACAGGAACTGTGACGGGCATTTCCTGCAATATTTTCTGTGCAGGATTTCCGCCAAAATATATTCCGTCATTTTCCTGGGTTTCCAGCAATAAAACAGAAAAGTATGCTTTGGAAAAAGCCCTTCGAGATGCGGATGCTTGGATGCAGATGAAAGGAAAAAGATTAGAGGACAAGACAAAAAAAATTTTAAGACAGTTATTTGAAAAAGGACAATAGAGCAAGCATGGAACATTGATTATTGGTCATTAGTTATTGGTCATTCAATGTCGTTCAGGTAAGGAGTATGCGTAATAAATTTTGTACCACAAAGCCTCAAAGGCACGAAGCATCACCAAGTCTGCTCTTTGAATTTCCTTTGTGCCCGCCCAAACGCCCGCCTGACCACATTCGGGCAGGTACCGTTCGGGCGGAACTTAACGCCTTTATGACGGATTTTCTCTTAACTAAACGATATGGATTGATTATTAAGCATTGACAATTTCGATTACTAACTTTTTAAGAATAAAATACACATGACTAAACACGAACTTGCAAAAAATATTTTCGAGAAAGGCTCTTATCTCTGTGTAGGATTAGATACGGATATTAATAAATTACCGGCACATATTTTAAAAGAGTCTTCCGATCCTGTTTTCTCCTTCAATAAAGCCATCATTGACTCCACAAAAGATATTTGTGTTGCTTATAAAATCAATACGGCATTTTATGAAAGCATGGGAATAAAAGGATGGGAAAGCCTTCTCCGGACAGCAGCATATATTCCATCCACCCATTTTAAAATTGCCGATGCTAAACGTGGCGATATAGGAAATACCTCTCATCAATATGCCAAAGCATTTTTTGAAACCTATCATTTTGATGCCGTCACGGTGGCTCCTTATATGGGAAAGGATAGCGTAGAGCCTTTCTTGCAATATCCCGGCAAGTGGATCATTTTATTAGCCCTCACCAGCAATGAGGGAAGTCATGATTTTCAACTGCAACAATTTTCCGATAACGAATTTCTCTATGAAAAAGTTATTAGGCAATCACAAACATGGGGCAACGATGGAAACCTGATGTACGTCATAGGAGCTACTCGTACGGAGCAAATCAGCCACATCAGAGAAATAGTGCCCGAACATTTTTTCTTAGTTCCCGGCGTAGGTTTTCAGGGTGGCAATCTGAGGGAAATATCCAAGCATGGATTAAATAAACATGGCGGATTATTGGTCAATGTATCCCGTTCCATACTTTACGCTTCCAACCTCGAAAATTTCGCAGAAGAAGCCCGCACAATAGCTCTGCAATATCAGATAGAAATGAAAGAATACCTGGATGAAATACCTGAAACAGACTGAAGAAAAGGGATGTAATCTCTTAATCCTGAAGAAAATTCGAATGACTAAAGCAAATTTTTAAACCGGCTTTTTGCTTTACCATTTACTTGCCCGCAAAACCGTCCATAACTAAAAAGTAACGAATACCCACTTATTGAAATAGTTAGTTAAACAATGGTATGAATATTGAGTTTAGTTAAATGAGAACCTTTATAAATCAAAGTTAAACAGGGAGGTATAACATGAAAAACATACTTAAATTCTCAGTAACTTCCTTAGTTGCCATTGCACTTTTGAGTGGTTGTGCCAGCAACCGGGGAATAGCAGGGACCAATACTGTTTATCAGGACGGCGGACCTCGCATCTCTTTTGATGTGTTTTATTCTTCCTTAAGTCCTTATGGACGATGGATCAGTTATGCAAATTACGGACAGGCCTGGATACCGGACGTGGGCTATGGATTTTCACCCTACTCCACAAACGGGCATTGGGTTTATTCGGATTATGGATGGACCTGGGTATCCGACTATTCATGGGGCTGGGCGCCATTCCATTACGGAAGATGGACGTATGACGATTATTACGGATGGATATGGCTTCCGGGAAGTGAATGGGCGCCGGCATGGGTGGCGTGGAGAAATTCTCCTGATTATTACGGATGGGCTCCCCTGGGTCCTGGAATCAATATTAATATTAACATTGGCATTCCCTCCGCCAGTTGGTGCTTTGTACCCAGGCATTATTTCGGCAGCCGGGATGCCTATCGTTACTATGTTCCCCGCACCAGAAATGTTACCATCATTAATAACACCACTATTATCAATAACGTGAACGTATATAACAATAACCGTTATTACAGCGGGCCTTCACGCAGAGAGGTTCAATATGCCACCAACAGGAGTATCCGGCCTGTCAGAGTCTTCAGCTCCTCCAATCCGGGCGTTGCCAGGGTTAGTAATAATCAGTTGAGCATTTACCGCCCTACGGTTGAAAGAATGGCTAACAATGACAGCAGGATCAGAGAAGCGTCAACACGCGGAAACAGTAATGCACCGGCATCAGTAAATGGCAATAACAGGCCGGAACGTGTTTTCAACCAGCAACAAAGGTCAGGAAACGGGAACACCGGATTCCAGAACGGTTTTCCTGCTGATAATGAAAGACCTGCAAGAACCTCACAACCTAATACCGGTGAAAGGATGCAGAATAATAATCAGGTATCCCAAGGGAATCAGGCACAGCGGGGAAACAATGGGCGCCCGGAAAGGGTCTTTAATCCAGGTGAAAGAACCATCCGGCAAGGACAGCCTCAGGGCGAAGTTCAGCCAAACAGGGCTGTGCGCCAGGAACAAATTCAAAATGAAAGGAGAGCCGCAAGTCAAAATCAACAGCGGGCGGAACGCAGGCCGGAAAGAACCTTTCAACCCGGCAATGCCCCGGTACAAAGGAGTGAAAATGTTCAGAGGCCAAGGGAAGAAGCACGTCCATCCAATAACAGCAGGCGGATAGAAGTTCAGCAGAATGACAGGGGGAATGGACCCGCACGCTCAGGAAGAAGGTAGTAAGCTCTCCCACAGATAAAATAACCGGTAAAAAACTCCGCTATCCACCGCGGAGTTTTTCTTTTTGCAATAAGTTCACGGGAAGTTGAGCCGTCAGGCTAAAGCCAACGGAATCAATAAATAAGACGGCCTTTTTATTTTGAATGTCTATAATGGTCCCATATTTTTCTTTCAACGGCCCGGCAGTAATGGCCACATGTTCACCTACCTTATATCTCACGCTGATTTCTGCCTGCTCATATTGATGTAAAAATCTTTTGATGTTTTCAATTTCCACATTCCTGATAACGCCCGGCTTACCCAGCCACCAAAGAAAACGCACTGCTCCCGCCGTTTCCAGCACGGGGATACTGTCAGCCTTGTAGTTTTTAAGATTGACAAATATATAAGATCGAAAGACCGGTACTTTTATTTTTTTTCGCCGGTCGCTCCACTGATGTACTTCTTCCTGTAATGGGAAATATATTTCGACACCTTTCTCCACCAACCGTTCCGCTACTCTTTTTTCGTTCCTTGATTTTGTATAAAGGGCATACCAGGGCATAAGATATCATTTTGCTTCGAAGCAAAAGTACTTTGAATCATGCAAATTCTGAATAGCCTGTTTTAATGGATAATATAGATAAAAGAAAAGCGCATTATCTTTAAACTTAATCTTTTTTCACCCGCTGAACTTCATACACCGGACTGAACAGATATCTTTTCCGGTTGTGAACATCTGTGCATACATAACGTTTTCTGATTTTTTTCCCTCTGCAATACTTTCTGCCGTCTGTGGCTACAAACCACTCTCCTTCCTGCAAATCTTCCACAAAGCAAAAATGATGCATCTGTGCATCATATTTTTTCAATACGCGAATCAAATCCTCATCCACGCAACTCCGGGCTGACGGATCCTGCATATATTTTTTAATTGCCAGTTCTACATCCTGCGGCATATATCCTTTATCCGTAAAATCAGTTAATATTCGCCGGAAGGTCTTTTTCCATTCCATGCCATGCGGCGCAATACGCAGCCCGTAATACTCATAGGCTATCAAATGTGCCAGCTCATGAAGAAGTGTCAATAAAAAGGCGTACCTGTTTAAATCTCCGTTAACCGTGATCCGGTGGCCCTGGTTACCATCAGGAAGCCGGTAATCACCAAGCACGCTGTAACGTTTGCGCGTGATAGTCAGATGTACTTTATAACGAATAAGAAACTTTTGCACCTTTTCGTAAGTGCCATCGGGAAGAAATCCCGATAAAGTATTCAACGGAACCTCTTTTTTGGGAATCAACGCCGTTCAGGTTTTGCAACTTTCATCAAACTTGCCGTTTCCAGCACCGTATATAAGATATACAATAAAAAAAAGAGAATAAGTGTGCCTTTGGTCACATATTCTCTGAAAAGCACCACGTAAACAACTACTGCCGATGCACAGACCAGCAGCTTAAGAAAGATGGATATAAAAACACCCCTGACAAAGGCATGTCCGCTTTGCGCTTTCATCCCCCTGACACAGAAATAATAAGACAACGCTGTTATGCCCGCCAGCAAAATATTACCGGCCATCCCGGCTATATTTACGATACCCCAACGTTCAAGAATATGAGAATAGGCAATGCCTAATCCATTGACGCCACAAAATATTCCAATCAGCAGCAGATAAAATCTATCCATCTTTTCTCCCAGTAACTTTTATTAAATGCCACAAAAATACAGCTAATGCTACTAATGGAAAAAAGATCAGAAAAACGGGGACTTCCCATGCCAGCCAACGGTCTAGTTTGTACCCTGCAAATACGGCAATCCCAAGCATGGCCATCATCTCCGATGCCATGCCGGCATACTGAAAGAAGTCTTTAGACCGCCTGCTTCTGGAAAATTCCGTTGGTAATTTTATTTTCTTTTTCTCCATTGGTCTTGTCGGCGCCGCTTGTGCTCTTATCCGTAACCGCACTCTTGGCAACAAATGAAGCAGCACCTGATGTTGGTTTTCCTTCCCGCTTTGGCAAGGAAGTTAACTCAACTTTGTCCTGCATGGTACATTTGCCATTAAATTTCACCGAAGGTTCCATTTCGAAATGAGTGGCCAGCACATCACCATCCATTCTGGCATTCCCCCGTAAATACAAATGGTCCTGTACTTTAAGGCTCCCTTTCACATGACCGAGCACTTCGGCATGAATACATTCTACATCTCCCTCTACGTAGCCTTCAGAGCCTATCACTACCTTGGAACTGGAGTGGATGGTGCCTTTCACTTCTCCGTCTATGCGAACATCACTCTCGCATTGTAAATCTCCATTAATAGTCGTTCCCTTAGAAATCAGGTTTGTTTCTCTCCCTGTTGATGCAGGTGAAGAAACAGCAGCAGGCGTATAATTTGATGGACTGCTGTTAGAAGGCATGTAAGTGTTCATTTCCGGTTCATCTTCTTTGCGTGTAAACATAGGATTGGTTTTTTTGAGTGAATAATAAATTTAGATTGAATATGAATTAATAAGTTGATGTATCTGTTAACGGAATTTTCAGCAAAGAAGTATCTTCGGGGGGAGTTTTTCCGTTCAATACGTCCCGAATGCTGTTCAGATATTCACGCTGCGCATTCACTAACATTTCCAGCGAATCCATTTTCATGTTCATGTTGATATATTCCTTCCTCTGTTTTATGTCGCCATAGCCCGGAATGTAATATTTTAACGGAGTTATTGCCAATAGAATCCCGGTGAACAATATCAGCACCACTATCAATGTACACAGGGCAATATACACATTTTTTTTCGTCAACTGGAAAGAAGCCACTTCATCAAGCGTTTCTTCGTCTAATACAGTCAATCGAAAGCGATTATTCAACCTTCGCCACAAGGCATGTTGCTTTTTCAACAGGCTTCTTTTCACATCTGCAAATTTAAAAGAACAAATATAAAGAATAGGAGGACGAAAGTACTCATTTCATTGATAAAAAAGCAAATTTTTATCCCGGTTTCTTTAAATATTCCTGTTTCACAATCTGTTATTATATTTACCGTTTTATTGGGAGCCATGCAGAATTGCAGAAAAACATACCTAATCTTTTTAATCTTCATGTTATGCCTGGCGGCAAAGTCAGGATTTGCCCAGACACCAATTGTTCTCAGTGCCAACAAAGGAGCGGATTCTTCATGGATGAACCAGCAAATTCCCTATCTGAAGCTGTCGCAAAAAAAGTTTACGTTGAAAAGACGCCTGATCCAAAACATGGTGACGCGTTTCAACTCTTATTATAATGCGCGGACTAAATTAGCGGAAGCTGTTGAAAATGCAGAAGAATATCATATTGACAATTATGACAGCCTGCTGAGCCTTTTTCCCTATACACCCCTGGATTTCACACCTCAGACCGGCAACCTTGATTCTGCCATTTTTGACGCCAGCTATGGCATCGAAATACATGATCCACGGGTAAAATGGATAGACAATTTATACCTGATAGCGGGAAAGGCCTATTTCTTTAAGCAGGATTACCGGAATGCTATTGCCGCATTCAAATTTATCATTAAAAACGGAGGTGCTAAAGATGAAGAAGGACAACCGGCTGTTATCGGCAGCGTGGGATATACTCCTCAGACTGATGTGTCCGTCGCTACTCCTGAACAGAAAAAGCTTTTTTATCATACCCCAAGCCGAAATGAGGCCTTTATATGGCTCATCCGAAGTTATATTGATTCGGGAGAATACACCCTCGCGGGAAATCTGATCAATACCCTGAAAAATGACCCTGCTTTTCCCGACCGTCTCAGAAATAATCTTTCCGCTATGGAATCCTCTTTTTATTTCAGGCAACAATCATTCACAAAAGGAATGACCGCGCTTGAAAAGGCTACAGCCTTAGAGCGGGATAAAAAGCTGAAAGCAAGATGGAATTATATTTTAGGCCAGTTTTATCAAAATAAGGAGGATTGGGAAGCAGCGCTGAACCATTATAACCAGGTCATTAACCTGCCGGCAGGCCCTCTCATGCATTTTTATGCCTATCTGAACCAGTCGGGAATTCGTATTCTAAAGAATAAAGAAAATTTTGAAGCCAGCAGTCAACCGTTGCTTAAAATGGCACGAAAAGAAAAATATGAGCGTTACCGCAGCATTATTTATTACCGCATTGCACAACTGGCGTTAAAATCCGGATTCCCTGAAAAGGCAGCCGGTTTTTTAATAGACGGGTTAAAGAATAATCCTGAAAATGTGCTTCAAAAGTTGCAGTCGGCTCAACTGCTCGCCGACATTTATTATGAACACGGGCATTACCGCTCCGCTAAATCATATTATGATACCGCTGCTTTATTGACAAGATCAGGCGTTACCAACAATTCCATCATTGGTATCAGAAAAGATGCACTCGGGCAAATTGTCAATCAGTTAGACGTCATTGACAGGCAAGATAGCCTTCAGCGCCTGGCGTCCATGCCTCCCGCAGATTTAATGGCCTTTCTCAAGCAAGTGGTCAAAGACAGCCTTAGAGTAAGGAGAAAAAGGAATATGTTTTTACCTGAAACCACTCCACAGGGTATGATGGCCGGAGCTAACAATTCACCCAACAAGGAGGACGCTTCCAACCAATCCAGTGGAGGCCCGCAGCAAGCGTGGTATTTTTATAATGCCGCACTTAAAGCCAAAGGCTTTTCAATTTTCAGAAGCGAATGGGGGAAACGTCCTCTGACAGACAATTGGAGAATGAGCAATAATGGTCAGCAAAGCCAGATATCGGCTGCCAATCAAAAAGGGAAAGCGGCGCCGGATGAATCGTCTTTGGAAAATGCATTAGGAGGAAATGAATCCGAAGATATTAAAGCCCTATTGGCAAACATTCCGCTCAAACCAGCGCAAAAAAAACGTTCCGATGACTCTGTCATTAACGCATTATATACAGAAGCTGCCATATTTGATGATCAACTGAGCAATGACACTGCTTCCGCTAACCGGCTTGATGAAATATCAAAACGATATCCCGGTTTAGCTTCTCATTTAGAAACCTATTATCGCCTGTATCTTATCAATATTCACAGAGGGAATATGGAAGAAGCCGGAAAATACCGTCAGCTAATCTTACAAAAATTCCCCGATTCGAAATATGCCGCCGATTTCAACAATGCACATCCGCCCGGCATTTCTTATGCTGAGGAAACCACCACGCAATTGTATAATACCGCCTATTTGAATTACCTCGGCGGGAATTATGAAAAGGTTCTGGCGCTAAAAGACAGCGCAACACTTATTGATCCACACAATGCTCAGAAATCGCGTTTTGATTTATTGGGCGCCATGGTACTCATCAAGCAACAATCTGACAGCGCCGGGAAAATAGCTTTACAGAAAGTAATGACCGGTGATAAAAGCGATACGGCCATTGCTGTGCAGGCCGCTGCTATCTTAAATGCCCTTGATCATAAGCAGGAATTAATAGAACACCTGGCCCATCTGCAATTGCCGGAATCACAGCCAACTGAAACGCAGCCTTCCTACGCGGTCAATGAAAATGAGGCGATACCTTCAACAAAAGATACGGCTCTTACGGTAGCTCCGCCCCCTCCTGCCCCTGCTACTCCTGCTAAACCTAAGCCTGTAAAGGATACTGCAAAGCAGGCACCACCTCCTCCTCCCCCAATAACGCCTTACAAAATCAATGTAGCCTCTCCGCAATTCGTGGTGCTGGCATTTAACCGGACAGAAAAGAAGCTCATTGATGAATGTTTAAATAATTTTTCAACCTATAATGAAAAAATGCATGCCCAAGACAGCATTGAAGTCAGCACTTATCTGCTGGCGAACAGCCGGGTAATACTGATTTTCAGGCTATTCCCCAATGAACTGTCCGCACTGCGGTATTATAAAGAAATAAAGGGAAAGGCGATCACCACCATTATCCCGGATATTTCTACCAATGATTACCGGCTTTTTATCATTTCGAGAGATAATTTTATTTTGCTAAACAATTCTAAAGACTATCCTGGCTACCTGAAATTTTTCTCCGAAAATTACCGCTAATTTAGCAATACTTTTACCGGGAAAAGCAGGAGATTCAATAGCTTTGCCAATTGAATACCATGAAGAAATCAGTCAAAATATTGTGGATATGCGTGTTCTCCATTATCGGAGCGCTCATTTTAAGTATTTTTTTAATTAACTGGGGTATGTTCGGTTATATGCCTTCCATGGCTGAGCTGGAAAACCCGTCTGCTGCACTGGCTTCTGAAGTCATTGCCGAAGATGGCACTCCTATGGGGAAATTTTATTATGCCGATGAGGACCGGACGGCCTGTGCCTTTAAGGATATTTCCCCCTTTGCCATCAATGCGCTGGTGGCAACTGAAGATGAACGTTTTTATGAACACTCCGGTATTGATCCTAAGAGTACTTTGGCTATCCCTTTTTATTTATTAACGGGTCGCAAGCGCGGATCCAGTACCATTACGCAGCAATTGGCGCTGAATCTTTTCGGTACGCGCTCCCCCAATCCGGTTATTCGCATGTTTCAAAAAATGAAAGAATGGGTGCTTGCCATTAAGCTGGAAAGACATTTTACCAAAGATGAAATTCTGGCACTGTACCTGAATACAGTCGGGTTTGGCGATAATGTAAAAGGAATTAAAAATGCCTCTCTCACTTTTTTCAGTAAAGAGCCTGACCAGTTGAATATCCAGGAAGCAGCTACGTTGATAGGCATGTTGAAAGGGAATACACTTTACAATCCGCGAATCAATCCGCGATATGCCATAGACAGGCGTAATACGGTGATTCATAAAATGGAAGAAAACCACTATATTACTGCATCCCAGGAACAGTCTGCTTCTAATACCCCCATCCGGTTGCAATACCACAAGATGAATCAAAACACCGGCATAGCGCCTTATGCACGGGAATATTTACGCCAGTATATGAAAGGCTGGTGCGCTCAGCATCAAAAAGCGGATGGCGATAATTACGATCTTTATTCAGACGGGTTAAAAATTTATACCACGATCAACCCGCGTATGCAACTTTATGCAGAGCAGGCCATGGATCAGCATTTAGCAGCCCTTCAAATTATTTTTAATCAGCAACATGACATTAAAAACGACGCCGTTTGGAAACGAAATAAAGACTATCTGACGATATTTATGAAAAGCAGCGATCGTTATCGCGCCATGAAAGCAGCAGGCGAAAGCGATGCCGCCATAGAAAACTTTTTCAACACTCACAAAGTGAAAATGCGGGTATTTTCATGGTACCATACCACCGACAATATCCCTCATACGATGGATACCACCATGACGCCCATGGATTCTATCAAATACATGCAACAGGTGATCCAGGGTGGATTTCTGGCGATAGATCCCGAAAGTGGTGATATCAGGGCATGGGTGGGCGGACCGGATTTCCGATATTTCAAAAATGATCATGTTTTAGCCACAAGGCAGGTTGGTTCCACCATTAAGCCATTCCTGTATTGCTTTGCCATCATGAATGGCTTTACACCATCTACTGTTGTTCCCGACTCTCCGGTTTATTTTCCAAAATATCATTGGGTTTCCAGAAATGATGTGGGCGGCGGCGGGCCTCCCGTACCATTAACTGTAGGGCTGGCTCAATCACTGAACCATGTAGCAGCTTACTTAATCAAGCAATTAACGCCAGAAGCATTTGCAGATTTCTTAAAGAACCGTATTGATATTTCCGGCAACGTTCCACCATACCCCTCCATTGCATTAGGTACTCCTGAAATTTCGTTATATGAAATGGTTCGCGGATACAGTATTTTTCCTAACAAGGGATTAATGGCAGAGCCCTTATTGATAACCCGTATTGAAGACCGTAACGGAAATATTATTGCCAATTTTGCACCAAAAAAGCATGAAGTCATTAACAGCGCCTTTGCTTCCACTATGATACGGATGATGGAAGGAGTGATAAACTCCGGAACTGGTGCCAGAATACGTGGACGCTACGGAATGCAGGCAGAGCTTGCCGGGAAAACCGGCACTACCAACAATAATACCGATGGATGGTTTATTGGTTACAGTCCGCAATTATTGGCAGGCGCCTGGGTAGGATTTAATTATAACTTTCTGCATTTTAACAGCACGTATATCGGGCAAGGTGCCAACACCGGATTACCAATATGGGCATTATTTATGAAGAAAGTTTTTGCTGATAATACATTAGGAATTACTTCCACCGCAACTTTTAATTTACCGGCCCCTCCCGAAGGATTAAACCAGTTCAACTATGATCCTAATTTACCTCCGGGACAGGCCGTACCCAATAACGGGAACGGAAATGCCAGCGATTACTTCGATGTGGATAATAACCAGAAAAAGAACTCATCGCACGAAAAAGCGCCAGAGAAAAAGGGCAAATCTGAAGAACCCGGACGAACACCTAAAGCACTTTACCCATCATCCAAAGACGGAAAATGATTTTTTTGTGAATGCAGCTTTGTTTAAAAAATGATCATCAAAAAAGGAATATATCTTGCGCTGTTATGTGTGTGCATTTACAACATTGCACAGGCACAATATTACTATCAGGACATTATCAACACGGAAAATATGACGAAAGAGCATCGTCAGTACCGGGAAAATAAAATAAGTCATATCCGGATAAAAAGCTATGACGATAATAATGAGATCAACACGAATTTTCACTGTGTAAAAGAATTTTCCGATGATTTTAAAAGAGTGATCACCCGCACGGGGTCTTTTGAAACAGGTAATTCGGTAGTATATTCCGACTTTGACGATCAGGGAAGAATTACACGCAGCACAGACAGCACAGCCAACAGCGTGAATGATACCCGTTACTATTATGATAAAAAGCGGCCGGAGCAGATAGACAGTCTCCGTTTTATTTCTTATTCCATTCAAAATGCCGACACTTTCCGTTACAATGAATCTCACATTTATGAATACGATTCTTCAGGAAAACCATTGAAGATGATCCGGCTTAAAAATGACAGTCCTTTTTCTGTGGTAACCTTCACCACAAATTCCGAAGGCAGCGTGATCAAAGAAAGTGAAAAGGGCAGATATGATACGGTCCCTGCTGCGTATTACAAATATAATGCATCAGGACAGCCTACAGACATATTTCATTTTAATGCAGACAAGCAAAGGATGGTTCCCGATTTTCTCTTTGATTATGACCCGCAAAACCGGCTGACAGAAAAGACAACGGTAACCATGAACAGGAACAGCTATCTGGTTTGGAAATTCTTTTATGGAGATAAAGGCCTGGTTGACAAGGAAGCTTGTTATGGACCAAAGGACGCGCTATTGGGCACGATGAAATTTGAATACACTTCCCGCTGAAAAACTTATTCATTGATTTGCTCAATTTAAAACAATGATTATCTTTGCAATCCGTTTTTGAAAAGTTCTTTAAATAAAAACTAAATACGAATGTATTTCTTATAATGGGATTGGTAGAGCGCTATCCGCCTCAGGCGGATTGAGGTCACAAGTTCTTTTTAAATGTAAAAAATATATTCCATACTATCAGCGGAAGTAGCTCAGTTGGTAGAGCGCAACCTTGCCAAGGTTGAGGTCGCGAGTTCGAGCCTCGTTTTCCGCTCTGAGAAAGTTCCCTGCGTAATCGCTTTGCAGGGAATTTTTTTTGGCTGTCCAGATGGTGGAAACAAACATAATTTGTTTGTTT
Source organism: Chitinophagaceae bacterium (assembly GCA_004299085.1). Taxonomy (GTDB): domain Bacteria; phylum Bacteroidota; class Bacteroidia; order Chitinophagales; family Chitinophagaceae; genus FW021-bin31. The sequence continues at coordinate 12,616 of SCQV01000117.1, forward strand.
CCTACAAAGGCCAATTATCATTCCTTCTGTGGATTTGAAATAATAACTAATTGCCCAGGTGGTGGAATTGGTAGACACGCAGGACTTAAAATCCTGTGGCCAGCAATGGCCGTGCGGGTTCAACTCCCGCCCCGGGCACC
>SCQV01000118.1 GCA_004299085.1 Chitinophagaceae bacterium
ATACAAGCCTTTTTAAAATTAATCCTTTTCCAATCTTTTAGTTCTGGTATTATTTTACATGAAAAATAAGCGTGATATCTAAATGTGAATTCAAAGGTAAATGTGATTCTTTATATCAGATAACTTTGTCTTAAATTTTACAATAATCTGACAATTCTCTTCAGACGAACAAAATCAGATGTTGAAGGCGGCCAGGATTATTTTTTACCGGTGTGTCATCCCATCGGACTTCATTGTGATTGGCAACTGGATTCTCTTCTACCGACGTTTTGTGTCTTTCCATTCCCTGCCTCTATGGTTTCTCCAAGAACCTATTCTTTGATTACTCAAGTAGGATACTCCATTCAAATCATCAATCTATCGCTTAACCCGCCGGTAAGACTTTCCTGGTAAGTCAGCTCATTGATTACCGTTTGTGCCATTTGCCGCATTGCTTCTCTGGTGAAAAAAGCCTGATGAGCTGTCAATAGCACACGAGGATGTTGAATAAGCGTTTTTAAAACCGGATCAGGTATTTCGTCTAAGAATTTGAAGGCCTGGTGGAAAAACATACTTTCATTTTCATAAACATCCGCAGCATAAGCTCCTAAAGGCCCTTTATCTAAGGCTTCCAATACTGCCTTTGTATCAACCAGCTTTCCTCTCGCTGTATTGATAAGCACTGCGCCAGGTTTTACTAATTGAAGTGTTTGTGTATTTATCATGGCTTTGCTCGAATCGTCCAGAGAGCAATGCAGACTGATAATATCAGATTGCTGAAGCAATTCGGAAAGGCTGACAATTTGCAAGCCGTCATGTATGATATTTATATTTTGCTTTGTATCATTCACAAGGATGTGACAACCAAACCCTTTCATAATTTCAGCAAATGCATTTCCTATCCTGCCCTTCCCAACAATGCCAACCGTTTTATCATATAAATTAAATCCCATCAAATCATCAATAGAAAAATTCCCGTTTCTTATTCTTTCAGATGCAATATGAATTTTTCTGTTCAGGGTTAAAAGCAACGTTACAGCATGTTCGGCAATGGCTCGCGGTGAGTATCCAGGCAGCCACTTAACGGTAATATCATTATGATAAGCTGCCGCCATATCTACATTATCAATACCCGAAGCTCTAACGATAATAAAATTAATTTTCATGTCACAGAGTGAATTAAGAACCGGCTCGTCAGCGATATCGAGAGAGGAAATGCATATGGCTTCATGATTTCCCGCAAGCTTTACAGTTACAGGATCAAGTTTTTCCATGATAAAAGTGAATTGATGCGGGGACCGTTTATCTTCGAAGTATTCGATATCATAAGAACGTGCACTGAAGAAAGCGACTTTCATTTTATACAAGTTTTATTAGTCATAGAAATAAAAACAGAAAAGAAAGCCCCGCTTGTACCATGAATAACAGCAGGGCTTTTTTGTCAATTGATAGCAATAGCCTTCTTATCTTTTTTGAAGGCTGCTTCTTCTTTTTCCATTCTTATTTTAAGTATTCCATCCTCATAACGGCTTGTAATGCCGTCTTCTTTTACATTTTCCGGCAGGGAGAAGGAGCGAACGAAAGAGCTTGACTTATATTTCTTACGGAGATAGGTGCTCTTTTTTTCCTCTTTTTCTTCTTTATTCTCTCCCGAAACGGTTAACAACCCATTTTCCAGCTCTAATGTAATATCCTCCTTTTTCATTCCCGGCACTGCGAGCTCTATGTCATAGCTTTTTTCATCTTCTCTGATATTGGCTGCAGGAAGCCATGCATGACTATCCCAGACTGGGAAGTTGTCAAAGAATTTATCCATCCCGAACAGATCAGAATAAATAGATGGGAAAAGATTTGAATTTGATTTTAAGAGTTTCATACTATAAAGTTTTAAGTGAATAATATTTTTTCAGTGTAAAATTACCCGCACTTTGATGAATGAGAAATGACCAAGAATATCTCTGTTATTGATTCTGGTCATTAGCGCAAAAGCCAGTCCTTTCTACCTTTATGATGCTCAAATGATTAAAGGTAAATTAAATGTTTCCCTCACCTTGCAGATAATAGAAAACTATTGGAGTATCCCTGTCAATGAACTGGCAGACA
>SCQV01000119.1 GCA_004299085.1 Chitinophagaceae bacterium
TTCATTTTGTGATGTCTGATTTGCTGAGGTCCGATTTGAGGCAATTACTTTTATAGGAAGTTCATTTTGTGATGTCTGATTTGCTGAGGTCTGATTTGAGGCAATTACTTTTACAGGAAGTTCATTTTGTGATGTCTGATTTGCTGAGGTCCGATTTGAGGCAATTACTTTTATAGAAGGAGGTATTTAAATACCCCCAATTCGTCGCGAAATGTTCCTCCGGAACATATTTACCTATGTTGATTTATACATAATGCGTCCTTCAGAGGCGGACGTTTTGTAGGCCAATAAAGAGCCTTATTCTGTACTTTTATATAAAAACCGGACAAGAAATCAGACATCTTCAAATCAGAGATCCCCAAATACCTGACTTACTTTTCAATCACTTCAAGCACAGCTCTCGCCATCAGCGCATCACCCGCTGTATCCGGATGTACGCCGTCATGTGTCCAGTAAGAGGCGGGCGCTGATTTGATAGCCTGCTCATAAATATGCTGATAAGGGATGAACACTGCATGATATTTTTCGGCTAAATCACGTGCCACCTTTTGATACCCGTTAAAGGTGGGGAACCAACTGTCGCTAACCGCTTTTACTCCGGTAATCGCATAAGGTTCACCGATAATCAACTTCACCTCCGGCAATGCTTTCATTGTTCTTGCCAGCAAAGCATCATAATCTTTATGATAGGATTCAAGCGTTCCTTTATATCCGCCACCCAAGGTGTGCCAGTAATCATTTACGCCAATCAGTATGCTGAGGATATTGGGCTTTAATGCAATACAATCTTCATCCCAGCGCGCAGCTAACTGAGGAACCACGTTACCGCTGATACCACGGTTGTATATCTGAAGATTTTTATCCGGATGATGCAGCAATAATTCTGCTGCTGCAATAAAAGGATAGCTGGCTCCTAAGCCGCTATTATCATTCGGCCCTTTGGCAGAACGATTTCTGCCCATATCAGTGATAGAATCTCCCTGAAAAAGAATGACATCATCTTTTGAGAGCTTCACTTTTTTAGACTTGCTGCCTTTTTCTATAATAGAAGCGGAAACTAACTGGGGAAGCAATGCCGCCAATGCGCCGCCTGCTGCAGCGGTTTTAATAAATTTTCTACGATCTTGTGACATAAAATGAATGATTAAATTTTTAAGCAGACAATGTACAACGAAATAAATTATTTTTTATTCCATTTTCTCCTGATGTCATTTTATGGATTTACGGAGCCGGAAGGAGGAGGATCGTTAAGATTGGAATATAATAATTGCCATGTGTCTAATACTTTAGACATAGTACCCGTAACATTAGGATATCCTGCTCTAAACGTTAGGGTTTCATTTATTATTCCTATTCCGGGTATGAAATCATCAGTAAAAATTAAATACTCTGGCATCGGACCCCAAGTGGTTAAAAGGAAAGTTTTTTCTTCACTGAAAGCTGTAAAACCCTGTAAAGAATTGTTTAGGTGAATATCCACGCTCTGTGAAGAAATCATCCTTACAGAATCAGAAGAGTATGAAATATTGGGAGCAGGCAAAAGTACGGATGAATAGCTTTTCCCTACTGGAAGCGGATAAACAATAAAATTGTATAACTTATAGTCAAGTTGGTCTTCAGGCTCAATAAATGATCTGAAATAAAATGCCAGTGTATCATTCACGATAGAAACATACTGGGAGTCAATTTCATTAGGCCACTTCCGTTGTAAAATAGTAAGGTATCCCGCTTGTAAAGGATCCTTTATGGAACCGACCACAGATACAGTGACAGTGTCTACGGTATTTTTTTGATAATCGGTAACTTTATAGACCCAATAATCACCTTGGGTAGTAGGGAATTTAATGACGTCTGCCGGTGTTGCAGTGTTATTTTTCAGGCAACTTGGCAAGATAAACAAACCTGTCAGAGCAGCCATATATAAAAACGTTTTCATCAATCAGCATTTTATAGTTAAAAACGAAAACCGGAATCCTATTTTATGATAGACAATCTTTAGGAGTAAAATGCTGCATGGTAATACCACCTTAACTATGCGTTAACGGTAAGAAATAAAAGAAGTATATGAAATTTTTTACTCTGGAAGAAAATCCTCAGCCCCCAAAGCTTCTATAGTGTGAAAGATAAGCATGGGAAAATACTAATTTCTTATTACCCACTATTGCAGTAATGAGCAGAAAAAGATTATCTGAGCACCATCTGTCTGTCAGCATCCAGTCGCACCATGATGAAAAATAGCATGGTAAACGTGAGCAATGAAGACCCGCCATAACTTATTAACGGCAAAGGAATACCTATGACGGGGGCCAATCCAACCGTCATGCCGATGTTAATGGCTACATGGAAAAATAATATACAGGCTACGCCGTAAGCATATATCCTGCTGAAAGAAGATCGCTGGCGCTCCGCCACCATAATTATCCGTAATATCAACAAAGTATATACAAGAAGCAAGACTATACTGCCAACAAAGCCAAAGTCCTCGCCAATAGTACAGAAAATAAAATCCGTACTTTGTTCCGGTACAAAATCAAAACGTGTTTGCGTACCTTTCAAATAACCTTTTCCCAGCCATCCGCCGGAACCGATGGCAATCTTAGATTGCTGGACATTATAATCCGCCCCGCGGCTCACTTCTTTTCCCAACATCACATTAATACGCGATACCTGATAAGGCTGCAGGATATGATGAAAAGTAAACGGAACTGCAAACATGATAAAGGTTCCGCAAAAAGCCCAAATCAATAAAATGTACATCAAGACACTGCGTCTTTTTATAATCATTTTTCGCATAAAGAAAATAACCAATGCCGCAACAACTGTAAAAATGATGAATAAAGTCGTTTTTTCTATCAATAATGCGGACAGTACAAGTACTATGATTGAAAATCCGATGATTAATAAAATGCCAGGAAGTCCTTCCCTGTACAAAACAAGAAAGAAGCTCAAATATACGAGTGCCAGGCCGGTCTCATTTTGCATTAAGATGATTCCGATAGGTAATAAAATGATGCAGGAGGCTATAATTCTGGAACGCAGCTTCGTAAAATCCGTTTCAGTACTTGATAAATATTTAGACAGTGCCAGCAACGTGCATAACTTGGTAAACTCTGCCGGCTGAAACTGAAATCCGCCAATCACAAGCCATGAATGAGAACCTTTAATATCTTTCCCGATAACCAAAACCAGCAACAACAGAAGAATGCCGAACACATAAAAAAGATTAGCAGTTGCGGTAAAAAACTTACTGTCTATGAGTAAAATAATAACCGCGACTGCAGCAGCAATACCCGCCCATTTCAATTGTTGTGCAAAATGATGGCTGAAGTGAGTTAATGCGTATAAAAGGTCCTCATTGGTCCGGTGCTCCACGGCATAAATAGCAGCTAATCCAATGACCACCAGTATAAAATACAAGTATATCAAAGGCCAGTCTAATCCTTTTGTAAGTTTGGTATTATGGTCTTTCATCAGTATCGGTCCCGGTTATAGCATAAATTTTTTCATGAACAGCATGACCGGACACCGGATGAGGAGAACGCTTCCGGTTCAAAGCAATATTTTTAGCGTCCGGCCTTCTTTCTGTTTTCATTTGCGCAATTTTCTTGGTCCAAAGGCTGTCTAATCTTTTATCTACAGGCTTCACATATTTTATCAAAGAATCCGGTAAAATGGTCGTGTTTATCATCTTGTTCATAATGGCGGTCCTTGGCCCGGCAGCAATCGTGTCATTCAAATACTTCTCTACCATCAGGCTGGCTATGGGCGCCGCATAGGTGGCGCCAAATCCGGCATTCTCCACTACCACGGCAATAGCAATTTTCGGATTATCTTTTGGCGCAAAGGCA
>SCQV01000120.1 GCA_004299085.1 Chitinophagaceae bacterium
GGACAGTTTGCAGCGCAAATTTTACATACCAGTCCTGCAGGGCACGCAGATCACCTAAGTCATAACCCGGTGCATGTAATGTGTACCAATAAACCTGGCCCACACCGGTGGCATCGGGACCGAGGGTAGGTGCAACCCCTTCGGGTAAAAGCCTTTGTGCATATTCCAGTCGTTCTAATACGCGGTCTCTCGCCCAGTAGAGATTTACGTTGTCTTGAAAAATAACAAAAACGAAGCTCATCCCGAACATAGAGGTGGCACGGATGTCCTTTACTTTGGGAATACCTTGCAGGTTGCTTACCAATGGAAAAGTGATCTGGTCTTCTATCAGTTGCGGATCACGTCCCATCCATTTGGTAAATACAATGACCTCGTTCTCCGACAGATCAGGAATAGCATCCACAGGTGTTTTGATTATACAATAAATGCCATAGCCAATCAACGCAAGGGTGATAACAGCCACAATAAAGCGGTTACGTATGGACCAGGATATAAGCTTGTTGATCATGATTAATTACGAGTTATAAAAAAATAGAATTAGGTATTTTGTTCGCGTAGCCTATGGAAATCATGGCTTTGCTATGGCGACCTCAGAAAAATGACGTTAAGAAATTTGCAGAATGGAGCGTTAAACGGAAAATATGGTTGGATTTGAACAGATGCTGAGTAAAGGAAAAGTTCATCTCGGCCAAATGTTGACTGGAGCATTATTTTCCGTAGCGGAATGGAGCAAATTTTAGTCATTTTTCGTCAGTCTTGAATTTTCTTTGCTTCTTTCTTTGTTTTAAGACAAAGAAAGAAGACATTAAAATCTGAATAACGTGTTTTAAATACCTAATTCAATAAAAAAAATATGTTTGTTGATGTAAGAATATTGATTAGCTAACGGTTCAATCTTCATTTATCCTTCAGATCAATAACGGCGGGAGCGATCACATGATCATCCCTATCGTCTTACCACATGAGGGCATACTTTTCCCGTAATACGGATTTTGAATCTTCTCACTGTTACTCAGCCAATAAGCTTTTTTCATAGGACAATAATGAATGTAGGGCATTGCATTATCAGGTTTGTGCGCTTTCAAAAGTTTGATGATTGACAGACTTAAGCTGGCAAAAGATTCCCTCTGGTTTGCAATATTTTTTGTTTTACTGATAGCCAGAGCCGCCTTCATGGCGTCTGCCGATTCAGGAATATCCTTTAAAGCATCCGCTAATTTTACTGCAGCTTTTTGCGCGGTAATAGCATCATCTTTTGTTAGTGCATTATCCAGTAAAACATATTGTTGATACGCTTTATCTGAATTATTGGCAATGGTCCTCTCTAATGAAACAGTTGCAGTTGCATTTCTTTCATTTCCGAAGCTGTTGAAGGAACTCGCCAGCGCGAAAGCTGCTGCGAGGCTAAAAATGATTCTTGATTTCATGATCTTTTATTTTTGATGATTGTTAGCGTATTGAATGATTAAAAAATAGGAAGGGACCCTCTAAAAACTCCTTATGCTTAGTGCTCTTTGTGCCCTCTGTGGTAAAAAAGATATGAAAAAATAGGTTTTTAGAGGTTCTCTTAATCTCAATGATGGAAAAGTAACTCATTGCTTTGATAAGAGGCAGTTTCCGCATAGACTTTATAACTTAGTCATCAGACTGAAGTATTTCAAAATAAAATCGTTAAGATTAAAAAATTAAAGATAAATCCCTTTCAACGGACGTTTTATGGTAACGGCCGAATAGATTATATTTTGAGCAGTGAACGAAATAATTGAATACAGCCTCTTCTGTGTGAAGCCAACTATCAAATTAGAAACGATTCATTGAGAATAAACAACGGAAGCGTTGTGGATAATGGCGGTGAGTGAAGGATCCGGCTATTTGTCTTTGCAGCCTGGGCAAAAGAATGTGCTGTAAAATCAATGGCAGCAGCCGGAAGAAAATGGATTTGCAGAACCGGTGCCTGAAAGGAAAAATCCTGTGTGGAAATCTGCTGTGCATCATTTACCTTATAAAAATGAGTGATGTTATCACAACAGCCCTTTTTTGCAGATTTTGAAGTGTGGCTATTGTAAGCTCCTTCAAAAGCTATTTTTACAGAAGACAGCCTCCCGCAACAATAAAATGAATTGACTGAAATGCCCGACATACCTGTCAGGTAAAAAAGAAGCAGTGGTATGACCAGTAATCTTTTCATTCAGGGAACAAAAGTAACGAAGTTTTTAAAAATAACTCAAAATAAGATTTAGCCCGTATTTTAAATACCGCTTTCCACTATTTCGTCATTTCGTCCTGTAATTCACTGACTATTTTTTTTGCATAAACCGCCTGATTGCTTAAATTATTTTTCATTTGCATATCGGATGATGAATCAGAAGCGTTTTGCTTTTCCTGTACAAAATTATTCAGCATACCGACGACATATATGCCATAACGCGGCCCTATTTCTTCCGCAAAGCTTTTCAATTGATTTAATCCCTGCTCTACCAGGCCGGTATGGGTCACCACATGACTTAGCATATATAGATAAGGTCGTATATACCCGAACTTACTGAAGCTGCCGGTCTCTTCAAAGTTCTTCTGGATATAAGCAAAATCTTCAGCGTTTCCTTTCTGAGCTAACACAGCGCATACAACCTGCGTAAGCGGTGATTCAGCGCTTTGCTCAAAAATCTTCGCCTGCTGATAGGCGGCATTCGTATCTATTTTGTCTAATAATCTTAAGGCGGTGCTTTCCATCAGCAAAGAGGAGTCGCTCAATGTTTCCGTGATAATATTACGATAGTCTTCCGTGTTTTCTTTGGTTAAGGCCGTTAAAGCGGCAGCTCTGACAGAAGAATACTGATCCTGAAAAAGTAATTTTTTCAATATGGGCTCTGCCATCTGGCGGATTTGTTCATTTTTTAAATCCAGAGCGTGCATGGCTAAGATACGCAATCCGTGAAATTTATCGTTTAAAGCGGCTATTAATAAGTTGCGTGCGTCATTATTAGTGTCCTGCACTTTTGCGCAGGCTTCAATAGCATCCCTTCGATCCATATATAAGCCTGCATGATAATATTCATACACATCATTCTGAATGGTTTTATGATCAGCTATTTCAGCCAATAAGACTTTATCTCCGTCCACATTGATCAGATCTGGTTTAGTAACGTAGTGGTAAGTAAAAGTATCCACGCGATCCATCATGACCACCTTATGCCGTTCTTTTTTCCCATTAGCATAAATATCAATGGCAAAAGGCAGCTCAAAAATTCTGCCTTCTTGTGTTTGTTTTACAATAACATGCACCAGATTCAAGGCATCATTATAATCGTAAGTGATGTCGAGCTTAGGATAACCTTTGTCATAATACCACTGATTCCAAAACCAGTTCAGGTCTATGCCGGTAACGTGCTGAAAGGCGATCCGTAGCTCTTGTGCAGAGGCCGGGTGAAATTTATGCTGCTCCAGGTAATAATGTAAGGAGGCAAAAAATGCGCTGTCACCGACATAATCTTGTAACATTCTTAAAATGCATCCGCCTTTTTGATAAGCCACATCATCAAATACATCTTCCTTATTTTCATAATAATACCACACTAAAGGATGATCATTTCCGGATCTTGCAAAATTGAAATAGCTTTCCATATCCTGGTAGGCGTGTTGATCCCCTTCATCTTTACCATATTCATGCGTTGCCCAAAGTGATTCGGCAAAGTCGGCGAAGGATTCGTTCACAGTAATGTTACTCCATGATTCACAAGTGACCAGATCGCCAAACCATTGGTGAAATAGCTCGTGGGCAATAACGGATTCGTTATAGTAGCTGAAATCTTTCATCTGCCTCGCAGTCTGGTACATAAATTCTCCATGCAGAGTGGCGGTGGTGTTTTCCATGGCGCCGCTGACATAATTCCGTGCCACTATCTGATCATACTTCGTCCATTGAAAAGGCACTCCTAAAATGTTAGAATAAAAATCTATCATGGCCGGGGTGTGCCCGAAGATTTCTTTAGCATAAGGGGCATACTTCTTTTCTACATAAAAATCTACCGGTATATTTTTCCAGTGGTCTTTCACTATTACAAAAGGCCCTGCTGCCATCATGAATAAATAAGGGGAGTTGGGATGAATCATTTTCCACGTGTCGGTTCTTGTGCCATCCTTATTTTTTCTTTGGGAAATGAGCATGCCGTTAGAAAGCGTGGTCATGCTGTCGGGCACCGTCATAGAAATCTCTTCCATCGTTTTTTGGTCAGGTTTATCTATCGTCGGGAACCATACGGAATTATGCTCTGTTTCTCCCTGTGTCCATACTTCAGTAGGCATATAGGGATTGATATGATGTGGATTAATGAAATATAATCCTTTGTTATCAGTAATGGCTGCGCTACCTCCAGGATGATTTTTAGCAAATGCATTTGGCATGGCGGTATAGTCGAGGTATAAGGTGTATTTTTCATACCGGGTATAAATTTTATCTAAGTGAATATGCAGCTTTAATCCGTCATATTCATACTTGAGCGGAATCTTTTTGTCGCCTGAAACCAGGGCTACCTCGTGAATAGCCATTCCTTGAGCATCTAATGTGAGTGAGTCGGTCGGGTAAAAGCGAGGTTTCAGCGTTACCCATTCTTTTCCATACAAATAACATTTATTAAAATCAAACCTTACATCCAGTTTCGTATTAATGAGATCATTATATTTGGTAGCGGCAGCCCGGTAATTACGAAGCGAATGAACCGGGGCGGGAGTTACCACCAGTTCAGGCATGCTTTTGTGCTCCATGGCGGTGTCCTTGTTATTCGCTGATTGTGCAAATCCGGATTGTAAAGTTAAAAGTGGGAGAAAACAGAGGGTACTTAAGATACTTCTTAATAAAGGCCTGTACAGCTTCATTTTGGTGAATTTTGAGTAAAAATAAGGAATCTGCAATATTGGTGTTGTTTTTTAAGAGACCAATAACAAAAGTTTAAAATATCTTTAGGGCATATTTGTAGTAATTTTGTAATATGGCTTTAACAGATTAGCAGTACGATTGAATAGTTTAATAGCTTTTGCTTTCAGCAAGAAAAGGGAACAACTTTTGCTGAATAATTTAAGTTTCGCACTTGTTTTTTACTCGTATTCGATTGGTTGAGGCGGGTCTTATGAATGAGTGGGTTGAAAGAAATAACCAATTGAAACGAAATCAAAGAAGCGACTGCCGGACAGGCAGGTTGGCCAGAAAAACGGCGAGCTAAGTACTTGCTTCTGTGGGTTGACGCATCGTTTTTTCTTGATCTTTTTTGTCTCGGCTTAGACGAGATGGTTATCCTGCTTGAGGCGGGACGAAAAGTAACGGTAATATATTCTTGAATAAAAACCATTTTAACTATAATATTAATATCAAATATTACCTGCGAAACTTAAGTGAATAATAAAATGGCATAAGAAATTAATACAGAATGATACTGCGATTAAAATATAGGATGTTTTTAGTTGTACTGGGAATAACCGGATTTTTTACCTGTGCAGTGGCGCAGCAACAGGAAGCGAAAAAATTCTTTGTTTACATACAAAATGAAAACGGCAGCCCTTTTTATATAAGAGAAAAGGATAATACCGTTTTGAGTAGCTCTAACGCGGGATATATTATTATTCCTCAGCTCAGCAAGGGGAACTATGTCTTCACTATTGGCTTACCGGGAGATCAGGTAGCGGAGTCGGCTTTTGAAATTCATCTGAACGGAGATGGGGATAAAGGGCTTTTATTACGGGAAGGTGCCGGCCAGCTTGCCTTATATTCTCTGAAAGATTTTAAAGAGATTCAGCCCATTGCAGTAGCTTCCTCACCCGGGAATCGTATTGTGAATATACCATCACAGACATCGCCTGTGGTTTCTGAGCAACCGCCTGCTGAACAATCTTCTATTGAACAGCCGCCGGCAGCTTCGACAGCGGTGAATCAGGGAGAGGCCCCTGCCGCCGCTCCCAGGGATACCGGTGGAACAGATGCTTTCTCCAGAATGCTGGATAAAATAATGGGAACTACGAAGAAACCGGCAGTGGCAACAGTTCCGCCTCCGAATCCCCAAGCTGCGAATTCGGATTCAACACCGAATACTCCCACAAAACGCGATAATCCGGGTATAATATACCCGCCGGTAGAAAGCCGTCATCCGGATTCTATGGGAAAAACCATGGGAGAAAGTCAGGTTGTAAATAATACCCCCTCCAAGCCCCCCCCTTCAGTATCTCCTTCTGTCTCCAATGACAGACTGCAGTTTATCAACTTTCTTCCTGATTCTTCAAAAAGAAATTCCATACCTGCTACCCAGGCGGCCACTAATCATGCTTCAACGGCTTCATTACCGGTCGGCAGCGCTCCATCAGAAGCTGCTTCTTCTCCCGTAAAAAAGGATACTACTTCACAGATTGTGATGAATAATTCTGATTGCCAGCAATTGGCAAGTGAGGATTTTTTTCAAAAGATAAGACGTAAAATGGCTTCCAGAAGCGGTGACGAGGGCATATTCCGTATGGCAGAAAAATATTTTTCCGGCAGCGCCTGCTTCTCTGCTCAACAGATTCAAAGCCTGACGTACCTGTTTATGACGGATGAATATAAATTTAAATTTCTGGAGCTTGCTTACCCTCATACTTATGATACGAATCATTTTCCTTCATTAATTAAGACTTTAGGAAATGATTATTATCGCGGAAGATTCAAAGCATTGGTAAGGCAGGCAAACAGCAATTGACCTTTACGAACATAGAGGGCAATGGACAGTAAACAATTGATAGTTCACCATTAAATTAACTGTTGACCATCCCATTCACTGAGGAACTTGGGGATATAATTGATTGAAGAATGCCTATCTTGTTAAGTACTGCTTAAATTGTAAAACCTCAATTGTAAATCCTTGAACTAAACCACATTGATTGACTATTTACTATTTACTTTTTATTTATGCCCCGTTATTTTCTGGAAGTAAGGTATAAAGGAACCGGTTATGCCGGATTTCAAACCCAGCAAAATGCCGTCACTATTCAGGGCGATATTAATAAGGCTTTGTCGCTCCTTTTGAGGACGGATATTAAAACTATTGGCTCCAGCCGTACAGATGCGGGAGTGCATGCGGTTCAGAATTATGTGCATTTTGATTTGCCGGCATCCGTAAAATCAGATTTAATATACAAACTGAATGCCGTTCTTTCCCCTAAGATTGCTATTGTTCAAATATATCAGTCTTCCAGGGATGCACATGCCCGGTTTGATGCCATCAGCCGGTCTTACCTGTACAGAGTATATCATTGCAAAGATCCGTTTTTGAAAGAATCGGGTTACTATTTTCCTTACCCTTTAAACGAAAATGTTTTAAGGGAAACGTCAGGCATTATTAAATCATCTACAGATTTTACCAGTTTTTCCAAACGAAATACGCAGGTAAAAACATTTCAATGCAGTATAATACGTGCAGAATGGGAGAGGGTTCAGGATCAATATGTTTTTCAAGTTACGGCAAACCGATTCTTGAGAGGGATGGTACGCGGCCTGGTGGGCACTATGTTGAAAGCAGCCAGGGGCAAAATGAGCGTGGAAGATTTCAGGAGAATAATTGCGGCCAAAGATAACCGGCAGGCAGATTTTTCGGTGCCTCCACAAGGCTTGTTTTTAACGGAAGTAAAATATCCTGAAGGTTTATTAATCCGGCGTTTTTGAGATTTTTATT
>SCQV01000006.1 GCA_004299085.1 Chitinophagaceae bacterium
CAGCAATGGTCAAAATTATAAATACAGGTTTCTTATATAATCCGATAAGCATGACTTTCGCATATTCCTTTGTAGTCGTTCGTGTAGTTATTGTGAATTCTTCCATGTTAATTAAAGTGCTGTTATTTGTCCATTTTAGCTTTCCAATTGTTAAACTTTTTCCGTAAAGTTTCTACTGCATTTACTGTATCATCCGTCCCATAAACAACCAAATTCAAATAGGGATTTTCAGGGTCGTCATTAGGTTTTTCAACAGTTAAAAAAGCACTTGACGCTTTTGTGTCCCCGCATCTTTTGTCGCCTCCAAGTTTTGCACCTGCTTCCAATGCAAGCATCAATACGTCTTCTATGGAAAGAGAATCTTTTTGAGCTTTTATTGCAGCATTTAGAACTGCCTGAAGCTCTCCAGAGTTAGTTAATGTATTACCTTGCACCGAAATTCCTTTTGCCGTTAATGCCCCTTTGTTTGGTGTTGTCAAAGTTCCTGTATAAGTTAAAGGCTTCTCCCAATAATTGACACATATTATGGCGTACTGCTGTTCTTCTGGGTCAAACATTGGGTCTTTGATTGCTTTAAGAATCTCTTGGGGAGATGCGTCAGCCAAAATCATTTTCAACCCTTTTGCCCTTGCTTCATTATTGCTCATTGCTTGCACAATGATTGCCCCTTTTCCGGGAGCAATTGCTCCAATTCCGTAAACGCTATAAGTGCAAGATGCTCCTGCTATTCCAATTTCTTTTGTTTTAGGGTCAACGACTATAATTGACCATGTAGCATAAGATTGAACAACAAAAATTGTTACGAAAAAAAATGTTAGATAAAAGTGTTTTAATATTTTCATGTTATTAATAATGGAAGGTGTCTGGCTAATGGTGCGCAACGTCTGGCAGCTTGCAGAAGTGGCGGATTTTCACACTAAATTTCAATCGAATACGTTTACCCTGCCTTGCATAACAGCCATTTATTGGCAGCAATGACAATCGGTATTTTACAAAATTGGCTACAAGTGATATATTATATATCCAAGAATTAAGAGAACAAACCCTAGCGTAAAGCCAAATAAATTTGCGTCTACTTTCCCAAAGATCGGTGGTACGCCGTTTGGGTCGCTGAGGGTTCCTTTATAATAATGCCGCGCCAGCACATTCAGTAGGAAGCCGCCCAAAACAATAAGACCAAATAAAAATGCAAGATTAATCGAAAATGATTGGGCTGTGCCGCAGAACCATAAAAGGTATAGCCCCATTATTGCTAAAAAGAACGTTATAATAACTTGCCAGACAACATGGAAACGGGCATGACTTGTCCAAAGGGGATTGGTTGCATGAGTTTTACCAAGGTCAACAAACGGCGGTACGAAGCCATATATTGCTGTGGCTAATGAAATTAAAATCTTACCTATTAATTGTGGCATTGCCATATTATGTTATTTTTTGTCATATTAATACGACTTTCCTGTTTTGTCTTTTGTGCAGTTTTTGTCGCTTGTCAATGAATCATTGCTAAAAAACGCTCAGAATCAAGTGTTTACTTCTTACATTATCAGTTTGTGCATTTTTATGTTACGGTATCCACCTACCATTGCCGCCAATGCACCTGTTGTAGCGGTTCGGGCTTCTTTCTCTGTCATACTGTTGCAATTTCATTTTCTATTAATTCCGCTGTTTCGCCATTCGTTGCCAAATATAAAATTGCTATGTCGGAAACAACTCCGACCAATAATTTTGCGTACTTAATTTCTAAGCCTTTGAAGTCTGCATCTTTACCGTGTCCTGTTCCATAACCATTTCTTAATTCACCGACACCTTGAACAATTGAAGCAATTCCACCAAGTATTTGTTTAATTGCTTTCTCTGCTTTGTCTGGGTCATTTGCTTCTTTTGGTGTAAAGTCTAAGCAATTTGTCGTTGCTTTAAGTAATTGAGGTAAAGTCCAATCTGGGTTAATAGCTTCTCCTTTTTGTCTTAAAATGGACTTACAAGTTGTTTCAAGAAGTTCTTTCGCTGTCCCAATTGCTAAGTCCGTGTCTTTATGAATGGCATCGGTCATTGTGTTAATCTTACTATTCACATATGCCGTGTTCAAGTACTGTTTTATTTCAACTTTCTTAGCAACCAAATGTGCTTGTCCAATTGCTTTCTGTCTTCCCGAAAAAATCGGCTTACCTGAAATTTCATCAGTTTGTGCAATTTCAAAACCATCAGCATCTAAATGCTTGTTGTAAATTCCTATAAGCCTGACAGCTTCGTCAGAGCTTGTTCTAACTCTTGGGTGAACTGTCATTGCTAAAAATGTCAGATATGTTTCGTCTGGACAATACAATAAGTTTATACGTGGGTCGCTGTAAATCCAATCTACTTCCCAATCGTTGTTATTTACCATATGTTGGCAAATGTCATCATAAGCGTTGGTGTAGCGATAGTCTCTTGAAGGCAAACTTTTTAAGTCAAACAGTCGAGCTAAAAAATCGGGTTCAGTTTGGTTGCCGTGATACCAAATTTTTCCAATAGTCATCTCGTCCGCTATTTGTCGTCTTGTTACGTCTGTTATTTTATTTTTCAACTTCATTTATGTCTTCGTTTGTGTTGTTTTAGCCTGACCGCTAACACGCAAATATATGGTATTGTACGTTGTCCTTTGAATTTTATGTAATTGAAAATCACACACTTGGGACTATACTTTTCATATTGTTATTAGTACAATCCATTCTTTCCATCATCCCTTTCTGTCCTCTTATCAATCACCTTTTTTCATCTCACAATGATTTTCTCCTAATCAGGCTGAATGGGTTTTTAATTTGTTCACTACGTTTTTCCATGATAATTTTTGCCACCGTTTCTCCCATTTTCTCATGATCCGTGGAAATAACCGTGATACCATCCATCAGCACTTCCTTTAGTGGTGTTTCATTATACGAAATAATTCCAATATCTTTTCCCGGTTTTAATTCTTTAGTTTTGCATATCTTCACTAAGGTGGTCAAATCATTTTCCTCTATCACAATAAAAGCATCTCCCGGATGTATTTTGGTGTCAGTTTCTATGCCGTCCAGAATGGAAAACTCAAAATCATTCATTTTGCAAAACCGCCAGAATCCTTTTCGGATTTCATCAGGATAAGGTGTCATATTTGGGTTTACATACACCAGGTGCTTATAATGTTTTAATGATTGCAAGGCTTCATCCAGCGCATCGTAAATATCTTTTTCAAAATCCTGATAAACGGCCGCAAATTTATTTTTATAGTCCGGCAGGTTTTTATCTAAGAAAATTAACTTTTCGGCAGGTATTTGATTCAAAATATGCAGTACTTCCTGCTGATTTTCATAAAAATGAGGCATAATCACATAGTAATCATACTTGCCCAATCCCGAAGCTATCAAAGTACCAAACAGTTCTACATTGCTGTGGTGGATCTGCAGGTCAACGGTGGCGCTAAAGCCCAGAGTTTGTATAAAAGCATTGAATATTTGTTTCTTGTAATTGCTTATCTTATTAAATACCAGCAATATTCTTAATGAGGCATCCACATCCACTCTGCTGATAAAATAACCCTTTCCTTTTACAGGCTCAATAATGCCCTGATGGCGCAGTTCTTTATAAGCTTTTTCCACCGTATCTCTGGACAATAAATAAGCTTCGCTGAATTCATTAATAGAAGGCAATTGCTCCCCTTTTCTGAACTCGCCATCTCGGATAGCTGCTAATATGGAGTCGGCCACCGAAATATACTTAGGCACGTTGGCAGGGAAATTTACAGGTATATTTTTATCCATAGATGAAAAATGAAAGCACATCGCAAAGTACAAAAAATAATTTAGCCTGGATTCATAAATTCTGACTGAATAATGTACCTTTGCATGACCTCCGGGAAGTTTTTCAGTTGGCGGATATTATTATTTGAGTAAATCCCAATCAGGTCAACAATCTTTCAGAAAAATATTTTTTATGGCAAAATATATCTTCGTTACCGGCGGGGTTACTTCTTCTTTGGGTAAAGGCATTATTGCTGCATCACTGGCAAAGCTTTTACAGGCCAGGGGTTTACGCGTTACCATTCAAAAGTTTGATCCCTACATCAATGTGGACCCGGGTACACTCAATCCTTATGAACATGGGGAATGTTATGTAACTGAAGACGGAGCGGAAACAGACTTAGACCTTGGCCACTATGAGCGGTTTTTAAACACACCCACCTCTCAGGCCAATAATGTTACTACCGGACGCATTTACCAAACGGTGATTACCAAAGAACGTGAGGGCGCCTATCTGGGAAAAACGGTACAGGTCATTCCGCATATAACGGATGAAATAAAACGGCGGATTTTGCTGTTGGGAAATAATGGAAAATACGACATTGTCATTACTGAAATCGGCGGCACGGTCGGTGATATTGAATCATTGCCTTATATAGAATCGGTAAGGCAGTTGCAGTGGGAGTTAGGCTCAGAAAATTGCTTAGTGGTACACTTAACATTGATTCCTTATTTAAAAGCGGCTAAAGAGCTAAAAACAAAACCCACACAACACTCGGTTCGTATGCTCAGCGAAGCCGGTGTGCATCCGGATATCATTGTCTGCAGAACGGAAGAGCCTATGTATAATGATTTGAAGAAGAAGATTGCACTCTTTTGTAATGTAACTGTTGACTCGGTGATTGAAGCTGCCGATGTGCCCACCATTTACGAAGTGCCGATGGAAATGATGCAGGAGAGGCTGGATCAGATTTGTATGCAGAAATTACGCATTCCGGTCACAAAAGAACCTGACTTGACTAAATGGCGTGAATTTTTGAATAAATTAAAATATCCCAAATCGAAAATTAC
>SCQV01000121.1 GCA_004299085.1 Chitinophagaceae bacterium
AAGTGCTAATGTTGGCGTCTCCGCCAACATTTCAAATAACGTTAACTAAATGGCATTGAATAGTCAATAGTCAATGTGCTGATGAAGAAATGAGTTGGCTGAGTCAATTGAGGGCATCTCGAAAAACCACCTATAGATTCGTGGAAATCCGTGCTATTCGTGACTAAAAAAAACTAAGAACAAGGTTTTGAGAGATGCCCTTGAATGTATCATCAATGAGAAAATTCCTTCACCGTATCCACAAATGCCCTTGCATTTTCCACAGGTACATTGGGTAAAATACCATGACCAAGATTGGCGATATACTTATCTTTTCCAAACGCTGTGATCATTTTCTGCACAGACTTTTTTATTTCTGCAACCGGTCCTAATAATTTTGCCGGATCCAGATTTCCCTGAAGCGTGATCGTGTTCCCTGACAACTCTCTGGCAGCTTTAGGCCGAATACACCAATCCACTCCCAGCGCATCGGCACCCGTTTCCGACATTTCTTTTAATGCAAACCATGCCCCTTTGGCAAAAAGGATCACAGGAGCTAAAGACTTTACTGCCTGAATGATTTTCTGACTGTATGATAATGAAAAAATATTAAAATCTTCCGGACTTAATAATCCGCCCCATGAATCAAATAGCTGAATACAATCAGCGCCTGAAGCAATTTGTTCCTTCAAATAAGCTATTGTTGTATCCGTGATCATTTGCAATAAACGATGGGCGGTTGCCGGTTGTTGAAAACAAAACGCACGGGCTTCGTCAAATGTTTTGCTCCCTTTTCCTTGAACCATATAACATAAAATGGTCCATGGTGCACCGGCAAAGCCAATGAGAGGCACACATCCGTTTAATTCTTTTTTCGTTAAGGCAATGGCATCAAAAACATAATGGAGACGATCTTTTACATCCGGAACACAAATGCGCGCCATATCTTTTTCTGATTTAACAGGAGCCGGTAATACAGGCCCGATGTTTTCTATCAACTGCACCTCTAACCCCATAGCTTTAGGCACAACGAGAATATCCGAAAAAATAATGGCAGCGTCAACCCCTATTTGTTCTACAGGTTGTAAAGTGATGGCAGTGGCTAATGCCGGAGTCTGACAACGTTCAAAAAAGGAATATTTATCGTGCAGTTTTCGATAATCAGGTAAGTAACGGCCAGCCTGCCGCATCATCCACACCGGGGGTCTTTCAACAGCTTCTCCTCTTAATACTTTTAATAATAAATCATTCTTTATCCGGGTCATACCTGTAGATGTTTTTGTTTGTAGTAATCTATAACGGTTTGAATCATGGTCTGTGCTTCCTGTTTTTCAGATGTGATTATTTCATTACCTGCTTTATTTTTGATTGCTGAAGCAGTTGTTTTTCCAATAGCAAAGCATACAGTCTCCCTGGCCAACTTATTCATGGAGAAAAAACTTTCTACCGCGCTTGGACTAAAGAAAATGATGCCTTTATAATCACGGCCAACTGCATGAGGCGTAAGCTTGGTCTCATAAATGGCTATTTCATTTACGTTAATATCATTTTCACGAAGTCTGTCTGGTAAAAGATCTCTGCGCAGGTTACCACAGAAAAACCATACTTCTTTTATATTTTTTTCCTCTAAGATAACACCGGCCAATTCGGCAGCATAAGAACCTTTTCCTTCAATAATGGCATCAGGGAAACGCTGTTTCACTGCTTGTAAGGTAATTTCAGAAATGCAGTAAACTTTCCATTTTATTGAGACACTATCTTGCTTTTGCTGAGCAATAAAATCGGCTAAGATATTTACAGCATGTTTGCTGGTAAAGATAACCGAAGGCATATCCTGTTGAATCAGAGAAATGATAAGTGGAATATCTTCTTTTCTAATATGGGGCTGAACAGAAATAAAATCCTGCTCCTGCACATAAATATTTTCTGATGCAGCATGTAGAATCAGTGGCCCGGGTATATTTCGTGTGCAGAGTATATTTATCATGATTGTCTTGAAATGTGAAACCTGAATCATTAAAACATAGAACCCGGAACCATCGCCTGAGGCGAG
>SCQV01000122.1 GCA_004299085.1 Chitinophagaceae bacterium
GCAAGAAATAAGAGGTATTTTGCAAAATCTAACTGGACAGGCTTTAAGCCTTCAGGATTTGACTGAACAATATCAAACGCTCTATGAAAAAGAGTTAAAAAAGGTAAATGAAAGAATAAATGTTAAGACCTATTTTTCAATCAGACAATTGGAATTTAAATTAGATAAATTATTGCAAGAAGTTATTGTGGGAAATGAAGATGTTTATATTGCAGGACTAATAAAAATACTTAATTCCAGAAGCTGGGTGGAACAAGGTCAGAGCTTTTTAAAACCTGAAGATAATACTTGCCCTTTTTGCCAGAAAGAGACTATTGATGCTGATTTAAGAAGTCAGTTTGAGAAATATTTTGATGAAACATATAGAAGTAAACTTGCAGAAATTTCAGAACTTAGAAACCAATACGATCAGCAATCAAAAATATTCATTCAAAGCATTATTGCGATACAAAATGTTTTCAATCCAGATAATCTTGTTTCAGACCTGGTTCTTTCGTTAAAGTCATTATTTGATGACAACCTTAAAATTATTGATTATAAAATTTCGAATTCTAATGAAAAAAAATCAATAACGTTTCTGAATACTAAAAAAAGTGATTTATCCAATGTTTCACGTCAAATAAAAGACAATAATAGACTTTACGATGATTTGGATATTGAAAAACAAACTTTAATACAAAACATCTGGAACTACATGGCAGACGAATGCCATATAGAAATTAGAGATTATGATAACAGAATAACAAAATGTGCACGAATAACGGCCATAGCTACCCAATTAAGAGATAAATTTATATTAGAAATATATAAGACAAAGCAAATTATCGAACGTTTAAGGCGTCAAACCGTAAATACCAAAGATGCCGTTGATAATATAAACACTATTCTAAAAAATTCCGGATTCGATGGATTTGAAATTGCCGAGAAAGATAAAGTCAATAATATTTCGAGATATTATTTAAAACGGTCAAACGCTACAAATACAAATCCGATTTTTCAAAGCCTAAGTGAAGGAGAAAAGGACTTTATATCATTTCTATATTTTTATCAGCTTTGTTTAGGTACTGATGATTTGCAACAAAATAGAACTAAAAAGAAAATAATCGTTATTGATGACCCCGTTTCCAGCATGGATAGCCAGGCTTTATTTGTCGTATCTACGTTAATTCATACGTTAATTCAAAGGAAAGGGAATGACAATAAATCTAACCGAATGCTTTTAAAAAATAACAATATTGTCCAAGTTTTTATTCTTACGCATAACCTTTATTTTTATAAAGAAATTTCTTTTGATAGGAGGCCAATATGCACAGATTGTTGGCATTATAAAATCTCCAAACTAAATAATCAGACCTCGGTAACCGGTGGTTATAATAAGGAAATTTTTGACGATTATTCTCTGATGTGGAAAAGCATCAAAGATATTAAAGCAAATTTCCCGGACGATTCCTCATTAAATATTATGATCTCTAATTTAATGAGAAGAATAATCGACAGTTATGTAAATTTTGTTGGCTATGGCAAAGATACTTGGGCAGCATTACATAATGAAGACCAAAGTGAACCGGATTATTACATCAAATGTGCGTTTATTTCAATGATTAATGATGAAAGCCATAAAATATCTGCGTTAGATAGTATGTACTATCAAAAAATTATTTCAGAACAACCGCAAACACTTTTTACAGCTTTTGTTGCCATTTTTAAAAAAATCGGCAAAGAACATTATGAAATGATGATGGGTGAATCGCTTTAACTACAACCAATAGAATACTTTGGAGTTTACTTCATGCTCAAAGAACCGAGTCTTGCGTTCAATTCACCCAACTTTCCTTTTTCCAATAACCTCTGCGTTGTATTTTTTAATTCATCAATCAATCATTTCTTTGGTCATCACAGAGAGCACTCCATCACTTACATCTTCTTTGTTTATCTCTGTGCTAAATCATCTTTGCAAGTATCAACAGCAGTTTACACTTAACGGATAGAGAGTTTTTTATATTATCACTTTTGAAAGAAGAGTTGAGATTTTTTTAAAAGCACACATTACAGTCTTTATCAATGAGATAAACATTTCTATTGTTTCTTGAAAATTAAAGTGGTCAGTTCATTAGGATTGCTGTTTAATTGCCTGACTTATTTTCTGCCATATATCATTCCATAATTTCTGTTCAGATTTTTTATCGGTTGATGGCCATCTCCTAACGTCATCAAAGATATTGCACTGCGCCGCCATCCGAAAGTCAAGCCATTCGGTTTTTGAAAAAAAATCTTCCTCGCGCGCCAGTGGTGCCTTCGGCGGAATGTTATGCGTGAGCGTATTTTTTTTCAAAAAACTTTCTCCTGTCTCTGCATTGCAATGAGGTTGCTTTCCAAAAAGAAAGAACGCAGTGCAAGCTGCACAATTATTCATCATTAAAAACTCAATATCATGGAAATCACAGGAAGGCTGACACGTAGCGCAGCCGTAAAAACTACAAAGTCCGGAAAAGATCTGGTCTCTTTCGGCATCGCCATCAATGACAGCTACAAAGCTAAAGGCAGCGATGAAGTAACCAAGATAGTAACCTACGTGGAATGTGCGTACTGGCGCAGCACAGGCATTGCACCTTACCTGACAAAAGGTACTATCGTGGAATTAAGCGGGCGTATTGGGGTAAACGTTTGGAACAATACCGAGGGCGAAGCTAAAGGACAGCTAACCTTTAATACGAACAACATTAAGCTATTGGGCGGAGGCAGCAAAAATGCCGAAACAGTACCGCAACCACACACGGGCAAAGGAAAAAAGAAAAAAAATGTAAAACCTGAACTTGTTCAGGTTAATGACGACTTGCCTTTTTAATTCAACACCTTCTTCATTTAATCACAATTAAAAATCAAAACAATGTCACACAACATTTTTTTTAACGAGCAAACAGGAAAACATAGTTTCTTTTCCGTAAAAGAAAAAGCCTGGCACAACTTGGGACAAGTCGTTACCGATTATCCCACAAGCAAAGAAGCCATACAATTTGCAGGACTGGATTATGAAGTACACAAATTACCGAATATCCACCGTTTGGCAAATGGTACGGAAATCGTATCCGATAGCTCCTTTTTTACTTACCGCATTGATAACAATAAAGTTTTAGGCGACAAGATAGGGACTGATTATGAAATCGTACAGAACGCAGAGGCCTTTACTTTCTTTGATGCCATCGTAAGCGGTGGCGATGGTATTCTATACGAGACCGCAGGCGCATTAGGCAATGGCGAGCGTATATTTATTACAGCAAAATTACCGTCTTATATCAAAGTCGGTAATGGGGATGTGATTGAAAAGTACATATTCCTTACCACCTCCCACGATGGAAGCGGCAGCATTACCGCAGCATTTACACCTATTCGCATTGTTTGCCAAAATACCCTAAACGCTGCCTTGCGCAATTGTTCTAATGTGGTACGCATACGCCATACGGCAAGCGCACAGGAAAAACTAAAAGAAGCGCATAAAATTATGGGCATCGCCGACACGCTATCCGAAGAATTGAACAGCCTGTTTAACCAATGGGCAAAAGTGCGCATTACGGACAAGGAAGTACTAAAGCTGATACGGCAGGCATTAGCGCCAGGCAAAGAAGTTTTAAAAGCGGTGAATACAGGTGGAGAGCTTTCCACCGTATTTGAAAATATGTGTAATAATGCTTTTATGTATGCTATGACCAGTCCCACCCAACAAACGGAAACCACGAAGGGGACACTGTTCGGAGCATATAATGCCGTTACGGGCTATTTCCAAAATGTAAAAGAATATAAAGACGAAGAGAAGAAGTTGGAAAGTATCCTGTCCGGCACCGCCTTACAGCGTACGCAAGCCGCATTCAATTTATGCGAAGCCTTTGCAAAAGATGGAAATGCCGTATTGATGAACTAAAACAGTAAGGGCGGGTAACGCCGCCCTTGTTTTCTTAAAATTAAAAATGAAAAAAGATGAAAACACAAATCAAAAAGAGCGCAGCGAATACGCCAAAGCAAAGAAAAGCAAACAGAGCAGCAACCGCAAAAAAAACGGTTGCCATGCTGGAAAACGACGAGAAATTTGTACAAATCCCTTTGAATAAGATTGATTTTTCGCCGCTCAACTACCGGAAGTATTTCAGCCCGAAATCGTTGGAAGATTTTGCGCAGGAAATTGCCGCACACGGTATTATTTCACCGGTAACTGTTCGTCCTTTGGGTAAAGATAAATACGAATTAGTGGCAGGGGAGAGAAGGGTAAGAGCCGCAAGGATAGCAGGATTAAAAACCATTCCGGCAATCATCAGAACATTATCGGATGAACAAGTAAGCGAAACGCAATTAGCCGAAAACATCCAACGTGAAAACCCGCATCCGTTGCACGAAGCGCAAGCGATTAATAACCTGTTGCAAAACGGCAAAACCATTGATGAAGCCGCTTTGCGGTTGGGTAAGTCCAAAGCGTTTGTGTATAACCGGATGAAATTAGCCGCATTAATAGAGCCTTTACAAACGGTATTCTTAGCAGATAAAATGACCTTACAGCAGGCAATAGAGATAGCCAAATTGCCTGCCGAAGCACAACAGCAATTTTTTGATGAATATTGCGAAGATTGGGAAGATAGCGATTTTGAACTGGAAGATTTAGGCGACATTTTGTATCATTTCCGCTATGATTTGAAACACGCTCCGTTTAATCTTCGGGACAAAAAATTGCTGCCCGAAGCAGGAGCTTGTACCGGCTGTCCGTTTAATTCCGCTACTCTAAAATCCTTATTTCCCGAAATGGCAAAAGAAGCGATTTGCAATAATAAATCCTGTTACCATGCCAAAAGCGAGGCATTTTTTATCCGGCAGATTAAAAACGCCTTTGCAGCAGGGATGCCGGACGCCGTGATTACTCTTGAAGGCAAACTTTCTGATGCTATCAGCGAAGTATTGGAACAAAACGGAGTGACGGATTTGCCTGTTTATAACCGCTATGAAATAACGACTG
This sequence comes from Chitinophagaceae bacterium, assembly GCA_004299085.1. Lineage (GTDB taxonomy): Bacteria > Bacteroidota > Bacteroidia > Chitinophagales > Chitinophagaceae > FW021-bin31. Next base: position 4,997 of record SCQV01000122.1, read on the forward strand.
TTTCCGTACCGGAAGAACCCGATAATGAGGATTATTTATATAATGAAGATGAAAACGAGGATGTCACAAAATTTGACGAGAACGGCTATAATGAAGCCTTACAGGAGTATAAGGATGCCGTTCAGGAATATGAAGAACGAATAAATAGCGGCGAATTTAAACGAGGGTTATTTATCAGGGATAATGATGTGGACACGGTTTATTTTACGCCATCCAAAATAAATCCTTCCGGCAATCCGCAGCGGACAACAGTTACAGCTAAAGAAGTACAGGAAGCAATAAAAGAGGGTAAGGCGACACCGGAATTATTGCAGCAGGAAATTGACCGGCTGAATGTAAGAGAAGAAAGAGCAAAGGAACTGGATGCGGAAAAATTACAATTAAAAGTGCATGAACAATTTGCGGCATTTTGTGCAAATGAAGAAAATAATAAAGGGCTTACGAAAGCAGATAGTACGGCAGCAAGATTATTGGTTTATCAAAATTTGAGTTATAGTGTCCGCTATAAAATCAACGACTTTCTTTTCTCAATCGAGATGAAAGAAACAAGCGACAATAATTTACATGAAATGCTCGCAGGTATCACAGATGCACAGTTCAGTCATTTAATCCGTATGGCGATAGTGGGTAAATCCGAAAGTAAGTCTCCTAAAGACATCATCGGTTATAGTTTGTACAGAATGGCGGAAGATGCCGGTATGAACATCGGCGCTATGGAGGAAGAACAGCAGCAAAAAATCAAAGAAAGGCAAGAGCGGCTTGCTTTGCGCATTGAAGACCTCGAAAAAAGGATTGCGAGATTGCAACGGCTCGAAAAAGAACTTGTCTAAATGATTTACAACATTACTGCATAATGCCCTACATGGTGGAAAGACTTTGAAATAGAGGCTTAATCTTGTGTAGGGCATTTTCAAAAAATAAAATACATGGCTATGCTACTAAAGTCTATTGGTGTCATTCTGTTTATTATCGGGCTGATTATCCGGTACATCATTGCCAGAAACCGTTTTAACCGCAGAATGGTAACGGGAGTGGAATTGTTCAAATCATACAACCGTTTTTTAATTATCAGAATTTTGGAAAAATTCGGCAGACTGATTGCTTTTATATTGATACTGGCCGGTATCTTTTTCTTTATCATGGGTATATTTGAAAATATACATCACGCTTCCATAGCGCGCATTGATGTTTCCGGGAAGCTGCCACCGTTCCGGCGGCAGCTTGGTTAGTTCCTAATAGCATATTATATCATCCTCCAAATTAAATAATAGCAGATTATTCAACCTGCATAATATAATCACACTCCATAACCCCCATTTCCAGCTTCGGATTTATGTAAACGGAAAGATGCCGAAAACGGCGCCCGCCGTTCAATGCACCTATTGGTGCAATCAACGGCGGGCGTATAAAATGTGTGCAAATAGCGTCTTTCATTGCATTGCAGACGCCAATTGCACGGCATATTTGTTTCATTGTATTTTTTTCTTGGGGGAAGAAAAATATTTCTCAATTACCATAATTTAATTAATTGATGAATTAATTGAATGGCAAGGAGTCTAATAATGTTTTCAGTTGGTTGTATTGCTCTAAATGTTTTTGCGGATTGTTATCCTTCAGTTGCTGAAGATTTTTTAATTTCCATTGAACAGCAGGAAAACGCTGAAAAGGATAAACACTCCAGTCCGGTTTGAGACCCTTAACACTTAACAAAAACTGTTTGTCATAATCTGTTAAACTTTTTTGTACGGTTATGATTAATTCATTACGAACAGTTTCATATTCTTCGTAATTGAAATTTTCGTTTGTCATCCCCGCAAACTGGTTGGTGAGAGCCGAACGTTGATCTTGCAGATGGGGATTGAGTATCTCATGAACTGGCCTGTCGCTACTTAAAAGTAACATTAAAAAACCTTCTTTTACTTGCCGGGAAAACCCTTCATTTTCCAGCAGGTATTTAACATCAAACAAATCCCTCGGATGTTGTCTGTCAAGCGCAGCACATATCTTGCCGCCAAATAATTGTCCCAACGGGACAACATTCGCCATACAAAATACATCGAATACATCCTGCGCTTTATTACATAAAGGCAAATGGATAGTCTCGCTTAATATGCCACGATTAGTTAAGTTTACTTCAAGTTTGATGGAGGCTTCACGTACAGAGATTAATAACTTACCTTCTCTTTCCTTATGTGCCACTTGTGCATTTGGAAGAACGGAACCAATACGCTTTTTAATATTTAATAAAGCCGAAGCGATGTTACTTAACGATGTTGTTCGTCCTTCGATGGGAATATAAGTCATGTCTATATCAACCGACAGCCTCGGCATGTCCCTTATAAACAAATTGATTGCCGTGCCGCCATGTAAAGCAAAATCCGGCTCTTTGGCAATCTCAGGTAAGACGCTTAGTAAAAGCGCTACTTGTCTTTTATATATTTCCTTCTCCATTCCTTTCAAGTTTGTGGTACAACTATTTTATATTTGTCTATATAGATTCCTTTTTTGCCGGTAGTAAGACTGCGTTTACCTTCTCCTAAATTTATTTTTTTCAAGTTCAAATGTTTAAACCACTCGTGGCCTGCTTTTTCTGCCATATAAAGAAACAATCTTTTTACTTTTATTGAATTACAGGCTTCCAGTAACTGCTGGATCTTTTTTGGAGGAAGGTTATTTAATCCTTCCATCAGCTCATAACATTCTGATATTTCTTGCTTGTGCGGAGTAAGATACAGGCATTCCATCATAGCCCGCGCCGCACCGGAAATTTTCAGGGAGAAACTTTTCATTTCTACCATTTCCAATCCCAAATTTGCCGGCAAAAAAGAGGTAGCATGATAATCTATTCTGATGCCCCAGTTATATTTTTTAAACCAGGCGGGTAATACTTCATCTTCACTTCCGAAAAGCACCGCGTTTTGTGTATTTAGTTCTAAATAATGTGCTTTACCAAGTATGGATAAGGCTGTTCGTCCGCCGGGATGTATCTCGGAGTTGATTTGCGTTTGCAACGCATACAATGCTCCTTCATAGCTGATTTTTTCACCGCTGCGCTTCATCGCTCCGCTGCCTATGGATTCAAACCACCCGCTGCTTCTATACCGTCTCTGCAATTCGTGGCTGTATCCATTGTCCGCAAGCCATGAAGCCAGCAACACTGCATTGGATGGTATTAATTTTAAAAGATGGTTTATTTTTGTCTCTTTAGCTGTACTCATAATACACGAATTTTGTAAAATATAAACTTCTTTATAGAAATGGTTTATATTTTTACATACAAATGTACTAAAAGTTCACCGATAAAATAGAAAATAAACTACAACTGACTTCAAATTTGTGACAGGCACGCGCATTGCCCGGTGGTTATTATCCCTAAAATGCAGTGAGTATATTATCATTGCACGTGCGGGGTTTATATAAACAGAATAAGGAAAAAGAATGCGCCCGCCGTTCAATGCGCCTATCGGCGCAATCAACACCGGGCAAAAAGCAGGTGTGCAAATAGCGTCTTTCATTGCATTGCAGACGCCAATTGCACGGCATATTTGTTTCATTGTATTTTTTTCTTTGGAAAGAAAAATATTTCTCAACTACCCTAATTTTATCAGCCTGTTTTACTCTTTCCTGATGATGCGGATTACTTACTTATTGATTAATGCTGCATTTTGTAAATAAGTATTCCCTGATTTCTTTTTACCGATACTTATTTTATACATGTTGCTTGTAGGGCAGCACGTAAAATCAATCTCCGATTTAGGCAGCTTGTACTGACCTGTTTTTTTATCGCAATACACCGTAAGCTGTACCTTTTCTTTGGCGGGCAGCAGGGTAAAGTAGCAACCGACTGCCATTATTTTTTTAGCCCATATTTTAAAATCCAGAATAGCTTCATATTCGCCTTCCTGTATCCGGTTTGCATCGTAAGGATAAAGGCGCGGCTCATAACCTTTCGCCAGCGCCGCACCAAAAGATAAGACATTTCTTTCCATTGCTCTGTTACTTTGCCTGTAAGATATTCAGCCGGTTATTCATTTCCGTAAGACCTGCTTTTTCAAGCAGCATTTTGCCGACGTCCGATAATTGAGCGGACATTTCTTCATCCATCATCCGCAACATTCCTTCCGCCTGTTCTTTCGTAGTAATACCTTGCGTTATAGCACGGTTAAGAAATAAAACAGTTTTGCGGGATAACTGTAAAGAGAGTTTGATGGTTGCTTCCATACCCGGAGCGGTCAACAGCGTTTCATAGAGTACGCCTACTTCTTTCTGAGATAACATAGTTTGAATTTTTAAACATCACAAAATCATTTTCACGGCGTAAAGTTAGAAAGCTGTTTTCAGTTTATACGCCTTTTACCTGTATAGATTATGTACAGGTTGCATTGGGCGAATGTTGATAGCTTTGCCTTTGTTAATTGATTCGTGAAGTTTGAAAATGTGTTGTTATGAATATCAATGAAGCGAAAGAGCTTGACTTGGTGGAGTACCTGTCCAGGATCGGACATAAACCCGAAAAAATATCCGGTCAGCATTACTGGTATCTTTCCCCTTTACGCGATGAAAAAACACCATCATTTAAGGTTAATCGCAAATTAAATAAATGGTATGATTGGGGAGCAGAAGGAACGGAGCGACACGGCAATCTGATAGACTTTGGAATACTATATCATCATTGCAGCGTCCGTGATTTTTTAAAAATGTTAGATGACGGTTTAACCGTCTCCTCAATCCGGAAGAACAACCCGCAATCATCCGAAGAACAGGAGCGAAAAATTGAAATTCTTTCTATCCAATCCATACATTCCTTTTCGCTTTTTCATTACCTGAAACAGCGGCATATTCATATGCAAGTAGCAAACGATTTTTTAAAAGAAGTGCGATATAAAAACGGAGATAAATCTTTTTATGGTTTGGGCTTTAAAAATGATTCCGGCGGCTATGAAATTCGGAGCAGTTCATTCAAAGGAAGCAGCAGCCCGAAAGACGTTACTTCCTTCGATAACGACGCAAGGGAATTAGCCGTCTTTGAAGGCGCTTTCGACTTCCTATCTTACAAAACTATTTACCGGATTTTGGATGAACCGAAAAGCAATTATTTAATCCTCAATTCGGATGTTTTCTTTGAAAAATCACTGCCCACAATGCTGGAATATCCGGTGGTCAGATTGTATCTGGATAATGATAAAACCGGACAAAAATTCACCCTGATGGCGCAGAAAACGGATGCCCTGAAATTCCATGATATGCGCCGCCTCTACCAGTCCTATAAAGACTTAAATGAATGGCATGTCAATTTTGGTAATGGCGGCAAACACAAGCTAAGGCTAGAACCCTGATGACTTTTTTCTGGCTTGCAGGTTAGTTTTAAACAGCCATCCCGTGATGCCATTTAAAGCGTGAGGGTAGCCTGCTTGCGCCGCTACCGGCCAGATGTCCCGTTGTTACACAACAGAGAATCCGGCCGCTTCCCTCCGAAGTCGGAAGCGGTTCATTCGATAACAAAAGTGAAAATGATCATGTGATGGAAAGACAAAAAAATAATAAAACTCGCTGGATAAACATCCGCTTACACCCGGAACAGTATGATATCATCTATCAAAAATTTAAGGCTACTACCTGTCGCAAGTTAAGCGAATACGCCCGGCGTGTGCTGCTTGATAAAGCCGTTACGGTCTATACGCGCAACCAGTCCCTTGATGACTTTATGGCAGAGATGATCCGGCTTCGCAACGAGCTTTCTGCTATCGGTAACAACTACAATCAAGTCGTAAAAAGGCTACATACTTTAACGGATTTTCAGAGCATCCAACAGTGGCTTTTACTCAACGAAAAATCCAAGCAAATCCTGTTGCAAAAAGTAGATGAAATCAAATTAAAAATCAATTCAATTTCCGACAAATGGTTAGTGTAATCAAGAGCAGTGCAAGCCTCAGAAATGTACTGTATTACAACGAAAATAAATTAAAACAAAAAGTAGCCGAATTAATCCATTCCAGCGGCTTTACAAAAGATGCAGAGCGGCTCTCTTTTAAAGACAAGCTCAAGACTTTTGAAAAACGCATGGAGCTGAATCAGCGCACCCGATTAAAGACCGTGCATATATCCCTCAATTTCCACCCGGACGAGAAGCTAAACAAAGAACAATTAAAAGATATAGCGGATGCTTATATGCAGAAGATAGGCTTCGGCGACCAGCCGTATCTGGTCTATCAGCATTTTGATGCCGGCCATCCGCATATCCATCTGGTAACGACCAACATTAAAAATGATGGCGCCCGTATTAAAATGCAGAATATAGGACGTAACCAATCCACTAAAGCCCGGTTGGAAATAGAAAAGGAATTTTGGTTGAAACCTGCCACCCAAGCCGACCTGAAAAGAGTGTATGAATTAAAGCCGGTCAATGCTACAAAAGTACAGTACGGTCGGACGGAAACGAAAAGGGCAATTACCAATGTATTGGATTATGTGCTGCCCAAATATAAGTATGCTTCGCTGCCGGAGTTAAATGCCGTATTAAGGCAATACAATGTGCTGGCTGACCGGGGCGGTAAAACATCCAGGATATTTAAGAACGGCGGGCTGGTGTACCGGGTACTTAATGAGCGTGGCGAAAAGGTGGGTGTTCCTGTTAAAGCGAGCGATATTTATAATCAACCGACACTGGCCACGCTGCAACAAAAGTTCGATGAAAATAAAGTGGAAAAGCAAAATCTTAAGGTTCGCCAACGCTTGCGCAATGCCATTGATATTTTCTTGACCGGAAGCACCCAACCTTCCTTATTGCATCTCATAAATTCATTAAAGCAAAAAAATATTGAGGTTGTCTTGCGCCAAAATGAGGCGAGCAGGATATACGGCATTACATACGTGGACAAGGAAACGAAATTTGTTTTTAACGGCAGCGAGCTGGGCAAGCAATATGCGGCTTCCGGTCTGCTTCAACGGCTGGATAATACCATATCCGTCAACGATAAACCAAAACAAGCACAGCAGGTTAAGGAAACACAAGAAAATGACTTGCCCGTTTCCACTCAAACTCTGCAAAAAGTTTTGGACATTTTGTTTAAAGAAGAATATACAGGCACATTATCGAATGAATTGCAAAATGAATTGAAACGCCGTAGGCGGAAGCGCTTGCGTCTTGAATGATTTTAATAAATTATTTTTTAATCGCTTAAATGAGGCAGTATGAAAACGGGAGAGAACGAACAGGGATTAAAACAGGTGACGGACTTAACAAGAGGCATTGCTATTGTAGTACTCATCATTCATTGTTACTATGAATGTTATGCGGCTTTTAAAGCATGGGGGTTGGTTTCACCAATATCAGACCGATTGTTGGGCAATATTATCCGGATGCAATTCTTTTCAGGCTTTATGAAAACTAAATTGATTGCACTCGGCTTTCTATTATTGTCATTGCCTGGTGTAAAAGGCAGGAAGAACGAAAAAGCCCGGTTTAAAACAGCACTTGCTTACTATCTTACAGGCATTGTATTGTACTTATTGAGCGGTGTTATCCTGTATTATTTCAAAGGTGATGCAAAAGCCGTTGCATCGGCGTATATCGGTATTACTGCATCGGGTTTTATGCTTATTATTAGAGGCGGTGGATTGCTTTCAAAAATTATTAAATGGAAACTGAGCAAGGATGTATTCAATAAGGATAATGAAACCTTTCCACAGGAAGAACGGTTCCTGCCAAGTACTTTTTCTCTCAATCTGCCGGCAAGATATAAACTGAACAACAAGGTACGTGATAGCTGGATTAATTTTGTTAATGCACGAAGGTCTATTTTGCTGATGGGCAGCCAGGGTTCGGGTAAAACTTATTTTGTAATCAATCATTTTATCCGGCAACTGATGAGCAAGGGAATGGCGCTATTTATATTCGATCAAAAGTTCCCTGAATTGACCAATCTTACTTATAACCTCTACCTGAAATATAAAAACAAATACCCACCCGGCACGAAATTCTGCTGTCTGAATTTTAAAAATCTGTCGTTAAGCGGTCGTTGTAATCCCATTCATCCCGGCACCTTGTTTACGCTCACCAGCGCCATTGACGCAGGCCGTACCTTACTGTTAAGCATGAACAAAACCTGGGCAAGCCGGCAGGGCGAATTTTTTGTGGAATCCCCGATCAATCTGCTGGCCGCCGTCATCTGGTTTTTAAAGAAATATAATGAAGGCATGTACTGCACCTTGCCCCATGCCATCGAACTGATACAACTTCCTTATGAAGAACTGTTTACCATACTGCGTACGGAAACGGAGATAGCCACCTTGATTAATCCCTTTGTCCAATTCTTTATGGATCAGGAAATGGAAACTTTGAGTAACCAGATGGCTTCCGTTAAAATCCCGCTGGGTCGCCTGTCCGGCCCGGATCTTTATTATATTTTATCCGGTAATGATTTTAACCTTGATATGAATAACCCCGAACATCCGGTTATCCTTTGTTTGGGCAATAACCCCCAGGCACAGGATGCTCTCGCCCCTGTTATGTCATTGTATATTGACCGGCTGAATATCCTGATTAACCAACAGGGAAAATATCGCCTTGCCCAGGTGTTGGACGAATTTGCGAGCATCCGCTCCATACAGGTGCTTAAAACAATCAGTACCGGTAGAAGCAACGACATTATTACCGTGATTTCTTTACAGGATTACAGCCAGCTCAAGCTGGTCTATTCCCGCGAGGAAGCGGAAGTTATCTTTAATATTTGCGGTAACCTGATTTGCGGACAGGTAAGCGGTGAGAGCGCTAAGATGGTAAGCGAACGCTTTGCCAAAACTTTCCAACAACGGGAAAGCATTTCCATCAATAGCAGCGACACATCCATTTCCCATAGTAAACACTTAGATGTGGCGATACCGCCCTCGACAATATCGAGCTTATCCAGTGGTGAGTTTGTTGGTATTGTTTCTGATGATCCTGACCAAATCATCGAGCAGAAGATGTTCCATGCGTTCATTATAAATGACCATACGGCCCTTGCTAAAGAAAAGGTAGCCTTTAAGCCGCTACCCGTTGTGAATCACCTTACCGAAAAAGAGGTTTTGGATAATTACCTTTTGATTAAACAGGATGTGCAGGATATTAAAAACCAGATAATGGAAGATATACTGAATGATCCGGAGAGAGAGAATTTGGTGGTAAGAAAGTAAGGAGTCAAGAATAAATTTTGCCTGGATAGTGTAAGTTGTAAATATGTTGGTCCCATAGGGTTCATAGCTTTTTTATTTGTTCAATTGTAAACCTCAGCCTTTCTATTAGATTGTCATAAGTAATTATATCCACCACATTTTTATACTTACGTTTCACCACTTCAAAATCCCTTTTTTGGTCAATTGATAAATTGTTTTCTCTCCCCATAATAATCACTCCGCTTGGGTTAGCTATCTTAATATCAAATCCCATTGGCAATTGCATTTGATATTTTTTGCTTAAAAACTGTTCACCCTCAAAACTCCAACGATTTAGGTAATAGATGTATTTTTCAATTTGCATAACCGTACCTGAAAGCTCTCTAAGAGGGATATAATTTTCTCGATAAACGCCTTTAGTCATAATAGCGTTCTCAAATGGCTTCTTTATTTCAATAACATCAACATATCCATTAGAATCAACTAAAAGAAAATCAAGTTGCTTTTCTTTTATTCCGTTTGCCAATTTTGTCTGTATTGGGACTGACCTAAAAGCAAAAATATATTTAGGATAGAGCAATAGAATAATTTGTAAAATTTCTTCTTGCCATTGATGCTCACTGTACTGATTCTCATCCTTTAGCATTTCCTGTAACTTTTCAAGAATTGTCTGATATTTTACAAGTTCTATATCCTGAAAAGTTTTTGTCAAATTTGTACCTTGTTTAGACAGTTTTGTGTTCAGATACTTCTGGTATGGGTTTTCAGCATCTTTGACATTGTCTAAATAATTCCTTAGTACAGATGCAATTCGAGCTTCGACATATTTCCGTCTTTCATAAGATGTAGGGAAATATTTTAGTAGTTTTTCAAACTCTTCGACAGGTATAGCGCTTGGATGGTTACCACCTATATAAAAATCATTTTGGGATATGCTTTTGATAAGACTAAAGACCGAAACATTTGAATCAGCAACAAAAAAATTTGTGCTAAACGCAACATCTTTATGTATGAATATATCGAAGGCATCAATGAGTATTCCTTTTTTGATTTTATAATAATCCCCTATTAGTTTTGCAAATAAAAAATAAGTAACCTGTTCTAAATCGGGGTCATCGAAATTATCTATTTCTGGTTTTTCGTCAAATTCATCATCGCTTAGAACATCGTCTTCTTCAAAATAAAATGCTCTTTTAAGTTTTACGAATCCTTTTGTCTTAATGACTTCTCTTACCCAATCAGAAGAGGTTGCAAATTCTGCAATATATCGTAAAACCAATCTGCTATCCTTTACAAAAAAATCAATCATATTTCGTTATCTTTTCAAGGTATATTTATTATCTCCCATTCCTCTCTATTAATACTTTGAAGATATTTATCAAATCTGTCTTTATGAATTGCAATACAAAGCAAATCAGTTGGTCGTGAAAAACCAACATAAGCCATTTTTGCGGATTGTTTAACTCTGTCACCGACGGTTGATTGTATTTGTGTTCCTAAAAATTGGTCTTTTAGTCGTTGCGATTCGTAAGATTTCGTATTTGCACCGTTTCCGTCTTTCTGAAAGTACGATTCCAAATACAATGTCGCACAATGTGTTTGTCCTTTTACTGCGTGAACGCTTGTAATTTCAATTTCAAGTCCATCTTCTTTGTAATGGTTGGTCGGTACTATAATCTCGGCATCTTCGGCAGGAATTTCGGCATTGTCAGTATTGACAAAATTTGAACTTGCGGAAATAGTTTTTTCAAATAACTTAAGCAAAGTCGGAACGTATGCTTTTATTCCGTCCCAAACTCCATTTGCTTTTTCTTGGATTATTCCGATTGACCAATTGTAAAGGTTCAAATTAAGTTCGTCATATTTTTGAATGTCTTTTTCGTGAATAAAGTCAATTAGTTTTTTCTTTGTGTAAGGTCTGTCGTCTGCTGTATTGATGTTTTCTAAACGCAAAATTTTTAGAAAAGCGTTTAAAATGTTTTTCCGCAGAGGTTCTAATGTTTGCTTTTTCTCGTAATACAGCAAATAACTTTTTAAGTTGTCGTAGTCTTGTTTGGGTTTTCCTTTTTCTTTCTTGAAATCTTTGTGATAATCTTCTAAACGTAGTTTTGAAGCATCATTCCGACTTGTATTATCATCTTTCCATTCCGTATTCCAACAAACAACTTTAATATCTTTAAATTCTTTTTTTGACGTCAACCTACCATTCGCTTTATACTCTTTTACAACTTTAGCAAAATAAGGAATGACGTTTGTAATAGTTGAATTTTCGAAAACTAAAATATGCGGTTTTATGTCGCATTCATTTTTCCCAACAATATCAAAGTTATTATCATTGTATAAAGCAAATCTTTTTACAACATCTGCGATTGGTTTGCTTAGCCTTTGGCTACCCGCTAAATTTAAAACGCTATCAGGATTTGTTCTTAATTGCCAAACTTCGTTTGTTTTTACACTGTTTGAAGAATGATAAATTGCTTGATTTCTGTCGCCAATTCGTTGAATTTTTGAAATGCTATTTCCGTCATCGTAAAAAATCTTTTCCAACAAATTGTATTGATGTGTGTCCATATCTTGCATTTCATCCACAAAAACAAAAGGAAAACGTTTCTGTAAAAGTTCTTTTATTTGAGGAATCTTAAGAAGATAGCATTCTCCAAAATGATATGCGTAATCGTATGAAATAATTCCTTTCTTCAGAACTTCAACGATTATCGTTTTAAGCCCAATGTATCTTTTGTTCGTTTGGGTTTTCAATAAAACATCATTGTCTCTGTTTTTTATTTCATCAGTAATAAAGTCATAATACAAGCCACGAACTTCTTTCTCTATATATTTAGTAACAAGTTGCTTTGTTAGATTTTTGTCTTTGTTCGCGTCTTTTTCAGCTCTTTTGATATGTCTTTTGTAAAATAATTTTGTTGGTTCGTCATAATCTTTTTTCCAAGCAATTATATTGAACAGCCTTACTAATTCTTCTTCGTATCTGTCTTTATCAATCCAATTTAATTTTCTTTTGAAAACAAGATTGTAGATTGGAATAGCCAAAAACTCATCAACAAAACTTTGTATTGTGCCAATAAAATTGGGATAAGAAAATAATCTCGGACAATGCTTTTGAATTTTTTCTTTTATCTCGTCAATGGCTGCGTTGGTATGCGACAAAACCAAAATACCCGAACCGTCAGCAAAAGGAAGTTTGCGTTCTAAAATAACCAACTTTGCAAGTAACGCTGTTGTTTTTCCGCTTCCGGGAACGGCTTGTAAATCTATGGTGTTGAAGTTGCGAATAAAATCTACACGTTCAGGGTCAAACGTTTTGCCCGCAGGTAAAAGCAACTGTTCGGCATAGGGAATATCATCATCTGTTATGTCAATTACCTGTGGCATATTTAATGGCTTTTACAAGGTAATTAACCGTGTCGTTGGTATCATCAATATTTATAATTGTGCGAACTTCTTTACTTAAATCTTCATCAATGGCATTTGCAATGTGATAAGCAATGTTCGTTTTTTTCAAAGTTTTGTTTATCAACTTTATTGCAAGAGCTTTTTCAAAATCTGTGTTCCAATCTGTATGTGTATGAAATGTTTTTGTCGCATTTTGCAACAGCGTTGTCAAACTTGTTGATTTGAATAGAGAATATTCCAAAGTCCAATTGGGTGCAGGAAAGTATTTTACATTTTCTTTCGATTGCTCGTTTATCTTTTTAATTCTTTCCTCTGTTTTTCCCTTAACTATTTCGGTATCTTGTTTTACAAAATCATCTCCGCTTTTTTCATATTCTCTAATGTCGGAATCAATAATTACAGCAACAGGAATGGTCATATTGGGTTCTTTTTCTCGCAAGTAAATATTTGCATAATGGTCAAAACCTGTGTGTCCGATATTCACAATAGAAACGCCTTTTTCGGTTAAGTTTATTCCGATTGCTTTTGCAATGCTTGGTAAAAGAATTTCTTCTGCCCAACCTTCCACTATAATAACGCCTTTAGCAAAAAACAAATTGGCTTTTGTGGTGTCCAAAAACTTTTCTAAAAATCTGTAATTATCTTTTTTTAACTTGGTGTAAGTATCGCCCATAGGAAAAGCGTTTCCGTTGTTGCAAATTATCAAGTTCCTCAATTTGAGTTTGGAAGCCAAATTCGGGCTGTGCGTTGTAAGAATAAGTTGAATGTCTTTTTGTTTTTGAAGGGCTTCAATCACTTGCATTTGTGCTTGCGGGTGCAAGTGTGCTTCCAATTCTTCCACCAAACCCAAACGCAAGCCAGTCCAATCTGATTTGGTTAAATGAAGCAATTCAGCAGCCATGAACAAACGGTTCAAGGTTCCTAGCCCCGGATTGGGTTCATTTTTCAGAAACAGCGTTAGTTTTTCAAGAATGCTTTTGATGTCGTTCCCTGATGCTTCAAATTCGGTTTCATAATCTTTTCCATAAAAATTTTTAATGTAATTGTCAATTTTATCTTTTATCTGTTTGCCTTCTGTGTTCTTGGGCTGACCTGCATCATCAACTCCTTTGAAATAATTTTCCAATGCAGTTTTTAAACCCGAAAATATATTTACCAAGCTGTTGTCTTTCTCTTTTCCTTTAAATGCTTCATCGCCCAAAAGAATTTGAGACAATCGTGAATTGCGTTTTGCAATCAATTCATTTTCCGCATCACGCAAAGGTTTTAAGTAGGTTGCTTTAAAATATTCTTTAGTTTCTGCTGAAAGCATATATCCTTCTTCATCAACCCCCGCTTTTACATCGGTCGGAATTATTTTATCTGCTTGGAGTTTTACATCGTAATTCAGTTTTAAAAATGGTTTTGCTTCTTCGCCTTTTCCATTCCAGCCTAACCATTCTGTAAAGTTTTTTGCTTCTTCGGGTTTTAAATCTTCAAAGGTTAGTTCAATGCGAAAACGACTTGAGTTGTTGTAAAAATCTTTTTCATCAACTCTGATATAATCGTAGCTGTGTGTTTTTAAAACTAATTTTATTGCATCAATAATTGCAGTTTTGCCCGAATCGTTTTCGCCAATAATTAGATTCAAACCTTTGGTTAGGTTTAAATCCAAATGCGGTTTTGCAAGGTCTATTTCTCCCGCTGTACCGAATTTTCTAAAATTCCAAAGTTTGATGTTTGATAGGTACATAATTGTTGTGGTTGGAATGCTCCCAAATAGTCATGAATGAAATATTGGAAAGTTGCACTGTCAGCCCGTTGCCCTTCAACTTCACCTGTGAAGTAGTTGGACAGGACTTTTTGTTTTTCTTTTTTGTAGGAAATAGTAATTCTTGCAAAATCCTTTTCTTCCGTTTCTCCTAAAACTAAATATTCGTAAAATGCCCCTTTCTGGTCAATAGTGAGGTTTCTAAATTCGTATGAAATGGTAATGACAGATTCGCCCAAATAAAAATCATCAACAGTTACATACAATTCCTTTTGTAGATTACCCAAATTATAAAATAATCGTATTGCATCAATAAGAGCAGTTTTGCCACTACCGTTTTCGCCAATTATTATATTGATGTCTTTGTTGAAATTTACTTTTAGATTTTTATTTCCTTTATAATTCTGTATATGAATTAATGATAAATACATTGTCGAAATCTTTTTTGTCCGTAATTAGGAGTTATTTACATTTTGTCAAACAGTTCTTTTTTACCAGTTTATAAGCAACATTGTGGTCATACACTTCATCAGGGCGGATTTAACCAACAATATCTCCTACGAAATACTCATCTTGTAATTTCAGTTCCATATTTTGTATAAATTCCTTTTGTGAAGGAACACTCCCGACACTAAACTTCATATGCTTCCGATAACAATTATGCATAACCTCTATATCCAGCTTGCTCTTAGTAAATGCCTGATACAAATCATATAAATCACGTCCCTTACGACGCTGGAATAAAGCACGGATTTTTGTCCCAAGTAATTCTTCCACCGTATATGTAGTTAGAGAACACGAGCCTTCAAACCAATTTGATTGTACCCTAAAATCTTTCTTTTCCCAGCCCGACTCTGCAAAATGCTCCCGGCAATTTATTTCAATCTTTAAACGCAAGGGCACAATCGGAGCTATTTCAGATTCAAACCTGAATTTCATCGTAGCCATCATATCGCCAACCTCTACTCTTGCTTTTCCTAAGAAATCAAGCACTATTCTAAGCCTGTCCAATACTTCTCCAATCGGTTCTGCTTTCATTTGAACCAAATCTATATCTTCACTATAACGGGATTGAGGATGAATATACAGTTTATGCAATGCAGTACCTCCACGAAATGCTAAATGCTTGGCCAGATAATCGTCATTAAATATCTGCACTAATGCACGACAAATTATCAGGTCTTGTTCTACCTGTTCATTTGTTTGCCATGCAACCGTATTACTCCATTCGATTATGTCGCATTGTGGTATCATCCGTCAATTTCAATTTCTGTGTTCACTATTACTTTCCATCGTTCATCTGCCGGAAAGCCTTTTTTTGCTGCTGCTGTTTTTAAAGGAATACGGAAAAAATCAAGTCCAGCCTTTTGACTTACTTCATAAAGATGTTTGCCAATATCTTGCTTTAATATTACATCCAACAAGAACCCCAATCGTTGAATAGCTGTAACAGGCATTGTTTGTAAAAAAGATTCTGTAATCTGTTCCGGCTTTATGGCTTCTGTTAGTTCATTTAAAACAGTAGCAACCCTGTCAAGCCCACCAACCCGCTTATCAAACTGTACCAAATCTATTGCCGTTAAAGCAGGATTAGAAATATTGATAAAACCCGTTTCCGTTTTTCTTTTTTCCAAATACGGTTCAGGGATTTCCTTTTTACTGATGTAATTTATTTTGATACCTTTTTTACCAGTTGGTCGCAGTACGGGAAAATTAGTAACTACAAAATATTCCTGCGGTTGCTGATGTGCTGCACCGTGAAATGCAGCAGCATTTAATAAACTGACGTAGTAACGTCTTTTCAAAAATTTCATTAGGCCATCAATGAATAACGATGGGGGTAGAACTCCTCTGGAAGCATATTGCGGGGTAATGATTAAATAATATCCTTTATGTATAGATATTATCTTTCCTTTCCCTGCAAGCCTCGTTAATTTCAATTTCATGGCAGCTTCGGTATCATTGGCAAAGGTATTCCTTACCTCATTGAGGCTAAATGAATGCCTTCCCTTTGACGCGAGGCTTTCTACCCATTGTCCTATCGATATATTGGCATCCAAAGAGTAAGTTTTTGCGAAAGGTATCAATTATTGATAACTTTTGCAAAAAAACGCTTCTCAAACTATGATATGGACCAAGGTTAATACAAGCGATTACTATAACCCCTAATAATGTGGTTCTTTCTGCTGACAGCTTTTGATATCAAAAAATTACGCAAAAAACTCTGTCTATCATAGTTGTTGGAAATTATTATCAGCTTAGTATGAATAAATATCGGGGCGAATTAGGATGCCTTTTGTCACTAATAGTAATAGGATAACAAAAAATGAGAAAATTTCTCACTTTATCCATAAAAATAGTATCTTTGTCTTGAATTTTATAAAAAGAGGAACAACTATGCTATTGGAATTTACTACTGGTAATTTTCTTTCGTTTAAAGAAAAGAATACGCTGAGCATGTACGCCACAGCCGTAAAAGAATTTTCCGATACCAATGTGGTCGAAATAGAACATTACCGGATTTTAAAAGGCGCCGTTATTTATGGAGCCAACTCAAGCGGCAAGAGTAATCTTATCCGGTCAATGTCCACCATGTGTAGGTTGGTATTGCAATCATTTGAACAATCATCTACTGCAGAATTGAACATTACTCCATTTCTACTAAATACTGGTAGTGAACAAAAACCATCCTTCTTTGAAGTGCTGTTTTTAATAAATGGTGCCAGGTATCGTTACGGTTTTGAAGTAGATAATTTTTCGATTAAATCGGAATGGTTATTTGAAGCAAAGAAACAGACAGAAAAACCTCTATTTGTAAGAGAAAATGATGGTATTGAGGTAATGAAGTCTTTTCCCGAAGGAAAAGACTTGGAAGAAAAAACAAGAAATAACGCTTTATTTCTTGCCGTTGTTGACCAGTTCAATGGAAAAACAGCCAAAGCAATCATGAACTGGTTTGATAATTTTGTTACCATTTCCGGGTTAAGTCATGAACGTTATACCGGTGTTACTTTTTCCTTATTGGAAAATGAAGAAACCAAACCTGCCTTACAGGAATTTTTCAATAACGCTGATCTCGGCTTTGACTCAGTAAAGTTGAATAAGAAAGAGTTTGACGCAGCACGGCTGCCGAAAGATATGCCCGAATCTATCATGCAGGAAATCAGCACCAAACTGCAAGGGCAAACAATGGTAGATGCTATCACTTTACACAAAAAATATAACGATAAAAATAAAATCGTGGGTACTATTGAGTTTAATATGGATAGTCAGGAATCTGCCGGTACGAATAAAGTGTTTAATATGTCGGGGCCTGTTTTTGACGTATTGCATGATGGTGGTTTTTTGGTGGTAGATGAACTGGACGCAAGCCTGCACCCATTACTTACACTGGCTATTACCAAGTTGTTCAACTCAAAAGAACATAATCCTAAAAATGCCCAATTAATTTTTGCTACACACGATACCAATCTGTTGTCTTATGGTAACTATCGCAGAGACCAGATTTATTTTGTAGAAAAGGATAAGTATGGTGCTTCTGATTTGTATTCATTAGTGGAGTACAAAGAAGAGGGCGCAACCAAAGCAGTGCGCAAAGACCGCTCTTTTGAGAAAGACTATATTCAGGGCAGATATGGGGCTATTCCGTTTATTGGTAATCTCTCAAATATTATTCAGGGATGGCAAGAAAAGTAAAGATTCCCAATGAACGGTTGAAGCGATATGCAAGAGAGGAGCATAAACGAAAGCAGGACATACGGGCTAAGCGTGTGTATTATCTTATTGTTTGCGAAGGTGAAGAAACCGAACCCAACTATTTTGAAGGATTGAAACAAGATTTGCCCAAAGGTGTGCTTACGGCTTATCAGATAGACGTTGAAGGTACTGGGCGCAACACACAATCTTTGGTTGACGAAGCTATAAGATTAAAAACTGTTTACGAGAAAGATACCGGAAGACCAATAGACAGGCTTTGGGTAGTGTTTGACAGGGATAGTTTTGCAGCCAATGATTTCAATAATGCCATTCTTCGTTGTGAAAGTACACAGCCTGTTATTGGTTGTGCATGGAGCAATGAAGCATTTGAATTATGGTATCTATTGCACTTTCATTATTATCAGAATGCAATGAACCGGCAACAATATCAGGATTTAATTGATCAAAATTTGCGACCTTTTTTGGGAGATAGTTATCATTATGAAAAGAACAGTACAATCATGTATGATTTACTGAAAGAGTATGGAAGCATTGACGATGCTATCCGAAATGCTAAACGGCTTTCTGAAACTTATGATGAAAGGCAGGATTATGCGGAACATAATCCGTGTACAATGGTTTGGAGGTTGGTGGAGGGATTAATGGAATTGAAATA
This sequence comes from Chitinophagaceae bacterium, assembly GCA_004299085.1. Classification (GTDB taxonomy): domain Bacteria; phylum Bacteroidota; class Bacteroidia; order Chitinophagales; family Chitinophagaceae; genus FW021-bin31. The sequence goes on from SCQV01000122.1 coordinate 23,683, forward strand.
ATATTATGTATATATCGAAATTGTCGATATTGATAGACGAAAATTTACCTCGAAATATTAGGTTTTATGAACTTGATTTTAAAAGGTTTTGTTCAATTAGGAAGATTACTGGATTCTTATTCAGATTGAATGCTCAAAACTTGAACTTAGTTGAAAACTATAGTTATGAACATAAAGATGAATTACAATAATCAAAAATTACCGACTACACTTATTGTATATATAAATATGAGTATATGAACAGCAATTCTAGCAATCACGATATTAAATATCCAAGATTCATAAATAATGCCCCCTGCGGACTGGATTTATTTGAAGGCAAGGCACAGGATAAAATTGCAAACAATATTTCTTCTGGAATACTTGACCATCCCGAGTTAAAAATAATCGGCATTGATGGTGGATGGGGTGCTGGAAAATCAAACTTGGTAGAGTTAGTTAAAAAGAAATTAGAAGAAGAATGTCACTTTTTTATTTACGATGCCTGGGGGCATCAGGAAGATTTGCAAAGACGGGCATTTCTTGAAGAATTAACTGAATACCTTACTATAGAAAAATTTGTTTCTGATGAATGGAAGGCTAAACTTAAAGACCTTTTAGCCAAAAAAAGGGAAACAGAGAGTAAAAAAGTACCCAAGCTTAGCATTGGAATTATAATAACGGGGTTACTGATATTACTTAGTCCAATACTGAAATTTGTTTCAGATAATGTTCATAGCATATTATGGAAAACACTGATTTTATTAACTCCTTTTTTTATAATACTAATTCTTATTGCCATATTTTACCGGAAAGAAAAAAGTCGCACTTTCCTTCAACGGACAAAAAAAGCATTTTCAAAACTGTTTTTAGAGTACCAAAATAAAATTGAAGAAGAAACTAAATATGAAACGATTTCAGAAGATGAACCTTCAGTAAGAAAGTTTAGAGAATGGATGAGCGAAATATCCACAGATTTAAAAGTAAAACAAAAGAAATTAGTTGTCGTTTTTGACAACATGGATAGGTTGCCACAAAAAAAAGTACAAGAGTTATGGTCTTCTATTCATGTGTTCTTTGCAGAACATAATTATGAAAATATAAAAGTTATTCTTCCTTTTGATAGAAGTCATATTCAAAACGCTTTTAAAACAGAAGATGCAAATAATGGGCAAAATTTTGGTGATGATTTTATAAATAAAACTTTCAATGTAGTCTATAGAGTGTCTCCTCCTATATTATCCGATTGGAAAGGTTATTTTAAATTTCAATGGAAGAATGCCTTTGGTGACAACACAGTCGAAAATGAAAATTACAATAATGTAGTACAAATATTCGACCTTCTGAGTACAGCTATAACACCTCGAAAAATTATTGCTTTTATAAATGAAATTGTTGCAATAAAACAACTTGCTGTTGAAACGATTCCCGATAAGTACATTTCTCTATTTGTCTTTGGCAAAAATATAATTACGAAGAGCCCATTTGATGAAATTATCAATCCCACTTATTTAAAAGGCTTAGAATTTTTATACAAAAGTGATGAAGATTTACCTAAATACATTGCAGCTCTATTTTATCAAGTAGAACCAGAACATGCTATTCAAATCGTTTTCACTAACAGGTTAAAAGAAGTCCTAAATAATAACCAATCTGAGGAAGTTTTGAAAATAAGTGAAATCCCTGAGTTCATAGATATTCTTGAAAACTCTATTGCGGAGGTAACAAATTTTGAAAATGCAATTTTGGCTATTAATAAGTTACCCGATGAAAAATTAGGCAACGAATTTCAAAAACAGATGATTTGGGAATGCTTGTATAAAAAAGTAGTTCCGAAAAATGATTCAAAATTGTACGATTATCAAATAGCATTATTGGCCAACATAAAAGACAAGAAATCGTATTTACAAACTGTATTGATTGGATTGACGTCAGGGGAAAATTTTAAAGCTCTTGATTATTATAGGAATATTGATGAGCTTAATGGAAGATTTAGTAAGGAGTTTAATGTCTTTGAGTATTTAAAAAGCAAAGAGACAAATGTTGCTGATTTTATAGACTTTGTAAAAAATGCCAGAGAAAAATATGGTAATTATAAAATTACGTGCAAAGAAAAAGAACTAAATGATTATTTAATAGCGTTTGATATAAATAAATTATCAGAAATTGATTTTATTCCTTATTTACAAAATGAATATGATTTTGGAGAATACAAAAAGAAGTTGGAGGAACTTATTTCTGCGAATGCACCAAATAATAATAAGCTGATAATATCAGGTCTTTTTGATAAATACAAGGAAGTTTCAAAAGATAAACCACTTAAAGCCAAACTTGAAGACCCTCAAATTTACACTTTTTGGCAAGCATCAAATCCAGACGAAGATTTTTATTATGATTTACTTTCAATGCGTATAGCCAAATTGACAAACTTTAATGCAAACTATGTCACTTATTTTAATGATGCGTTACAAAAAACCGATAGTAATATCATTAAAAAGGTTTGTGAAAGAATTGAGTATTATATAAACTATGGAGATATTTTATTGGCTCTTAAATCTTTTAATCAATACCCTTTATTTAAAGCAATTGCCAATGAACTTACGATAAATTCTTATGGAACCTCAAAAGCCGAGTTAGTAACGATATTGTCTTCATTTGATGAAATTTGCAACAAAGGAGATATTGACCCAATCACACTTATTAAAAAGTTTGGCGGAGCATCAACAGAAAAAATCACTTCGCAAAATATCTCAAAAACAGTATCAATTTTCTTTGTCAAAAATGCTTTAGAAACTGATTGCAAGTTAAGCAAGCATTGCATTGACTGTCTAAAGGAATATCTTGATTCATTAGATGTAAATAAATGGATAGAGATTTTTAAAGATTTCAATAGTTATGGATTTAAAGTATCACAAATTCTTCCCTCATATAAATTCACACAAAATGCTTTCGATGCAATAAAAGATGTATTAAAACAAATTGCTGAAAAGAAAATTGCAATCCCCGACAAAACATTGTGGAATGATTTAATTCAAAAAATAGAAGGTCAAGAAAGGAACTGGCAGGGAACATTTAATGGCATACGAGACTTATTCTGTCGGGAGGACAATACGAATCCAGAACTTTTTAAGTTTTTTTCGGACTGGCTGTTTAAATACTCAGTTTTAAGCGAAAATTCATCATCATTACGAACGATATTCAAATCAACAGTTATTAACGATAATGAATGTTTACAAACTATTATAAGTAATAAACAACAAATGCCAGCCATTATAAATACTGCAAACGTAGGAGAAGCGCGAGAGTTTAAAGACTTAATTCAAGAACGGCTAAAAGACAATAATACAGAAGAATTTATTGAGTTTGCCAAACAAATCGGTATTGAAAAGAAAGAAGTGAATAAAGATAGTGTCGAAGAACAATCTATTTAAATTTTGTTCTAAAATATATAATATTTCAATGAAGGCATACAATAATTTGTCATTGAAACGCTGTAGTAGTAAGGTTTTCAATATATGTGTGGTCTTCCATAAGACCCGATGACCAGTTTATTAAGATGTTATTAGCAATGCAAAACGCCTTGCTAAGACTTATAAAGTGTGACAAGATTATACAGAATATAATCCATCATGTACAACAATGGTATGAGAGATAGTGAAAGAATTAATAACATTAAAATAAATAAAAATGTGGGCCGATAACGAAACTTCCGAAGATTTATTAGGCTTCAAAGTGCATTCTGATTTACTGGTTGATGTGATTAACGATGACACTGTACTACCGGTAACAATTGGTGTTTTCGGTGATTGGGGGAGTGGAAAGTCAAGTATTTTGAAGATGGTCGAAAAAGCACTTTCAGGTGGTCAAGAAGATGGCTACAAAGATGGCACTTTAGTGTTGTATTTCAATGGTTGGGTATTTGAAGGATATGACGATGCTAAAGCAGCTTTACTGGAATCAATTATAGAAAAATTTGATAAACATAAGACCATTGGTAATAAAGTTAAGGATAAGACCGTGAAATTGTTTAAGTCTGTAAAATGGATGAGATTGATAGGGCTAAGTTTTAAAAAAGTCATTGTGCCTACCGCTGCCGCCTATCTTACCGGAGGTTCATCTCTAATTCCATTCCTTTTAAACCAGTTTTCTCAATTGAATCCTCAAGATTTAGCAGATAAACTTAAAGGAGAGGGGGCAGAAGATTTTTTGAAAGAGATAATTAAAAAGAATGAAGATGAAGAAGTAACAATTGTAAGAGAATTCCGTGATGATTTTAAGGAAATGATTAATAAATCAGAGATAAAGAAACTCGTTGTTATTATTGATGATTTGGACAGATGTACGCCGGACAGGCTTATTGAAAATCTTGAAGCGATTAAATTGTTCTTGAACGTTGAGAAAACAGCGTTTGTCATAGGTGCAGACCCAAGAATAGTGAGGCACGCCATCGAGCACCGTTATAAAACCGATAGTATTGAGAATGCAGATGACCCAGATAGTAGAAACAAGCGTATTGTAAGTGATTATTTGGAAAAACTAATCCAAGTACCATATTATTTGCCTAAATTAGCAGATAACGAAGTTGAAACCTACCTGACTTTACTTTTCTGCAAAAAAGTAATGGGAAACGATTTTGCTAAAGTACTGGATGCTTTCAAAAAAAATAGGGAAGATAATCGGTATGATGTTTTTGGTTTAGGAGACATTCGAGATTTAGCGAATGATGAGCAAAAGAAGCAATTAGCTGAAAGTGTTTCTTTGATTGCTTCATTGTCGCCTATTATTACCGAAGGATTGAAAGGTAATCCACGACAAATAAAACGTTTTTTAAACACCTTTACATTAAGAAACAGGCTTGTAAAGGTTGCTAAATTACCCGATTTCAAAATAGACATCTTGGCTAAGTTAATGGTACTTGAATATGCTACGACAAATTTGTTTAAGGAAATCTACAACTGGCAATCATTACAAAAAGGAGAACCAAAAGAGATTGTTGTTCTTGAAAAATTTGTTTCTGAAAATAAAATTGAAGATATAAAAAAGCAATTTTCGCCTGAGTGGGCATCTGGAAAAATAATAAAGTGGCTTAATACAGAACCGAAGCTTGCGAATGTTGATTTAAGAGATTACTATTGGATTTCAAGAGACCAGCTTTCTAGCACAATTAGTGGAGCATCGCTGATACCAAGGCATATTCGTAGTTTAACCAAAAAGCTAATTGACCATAGCTCTGGAAGTATTTTGACTAATACCATTATAAAAGAAGTAATCGGAAAATTAAGCGACACAGAAAATGAAACACTTTTGTCGTTACTTGAAAAAGAATTGATTAAATCTCCTGAAAATGATAGCATTCATAAGGTATTTATAGAACTGATGGCTCAAAATGCAACAGGTGTTATGGAGTCTTATAGCAGAATTATAGGAAAGGCAGACAATAGTAAAATACCATTTAGTCTTCGTAGCGAATTTGCATTAGCTGAAAGCAGAAATAGAAATATCAAATCGCTGTATAGCCAGTTTGATAAAACATCGAAAATTTATAAAGCATTAAATCCTACAAAATAATGGGAACGACACAAAGAATGACACCAGGCGTATCGGGTGAGCCTAATTGGGGAGATTTGAATAAATCAATCACGAATGTTTCTAAAGCTGTTGAAAAGGAAAAAGAATTAGAAGATAATAATAGTATTTCTGCTGAAGATGCAGCAAGACAACATATTAAAATAGAAGGCAGGAAAAATGCTCATATAAAATCAGCATTTAGAAATCTTGTCAAGACAGGAGGGGGTAGGAAGAATATAAGTAGTGGAAAATCCAGTTCTATAGGAAGAGCTGGGCTTAGATCTGCTGGTAGAATTGCACATTTCTTTACCAGTGTCGGAAACAGTGGATTACAGCAAACGTTAATTGATATTGGTTTTGGAATTTTACAAGGAAAATCGTTTCAAGATATTTTAGATTTTCTCCTTGTTTATTGTACCGAATCAAATGAGGGGATGGATGAAACTGCCGCCAACAATGCTTCTTGTGAAATTATGAAAGAACTGGCTGCATTAGCTGGGAATGATTTAGAAAAGTTTGAGCAGCTTGTTAAGGAATATGTTGAAGGGAATATGTTAGCAGATTTGCTTTGCCGATTTTGGGGGCTATATATTTTTGAACATCTATCTCAAAGGTTTGGGGAGAAAGTTAAACAACAGAAAGGCATTGAAATTGGAAAAGAAACTTTTAAAATAATCAAGGATGATATTCTTGGTCAGGTAAAAGTTTTAAATACTCAAAGACCTGTTACAAAAATTGATTGGAAAGGTCAGGAGGGAAAACAGGAAATAGAAGAAATTTTTGATTCCATAATTAAAATAATTTGCGATGAAAACGATTAAGATAGAGGTGCCTGTTTATGATACTTCTTCGGGTGCTGCTACAATAAAAATAATAAGCAATACAGGTGGAAACTCCATTCTTGATATTGGCTTTAAAGTATTGCTACCATTTGCAAATCTTGTCAATAAAGAAGTTCTTGATTTTTTTATAATGAGTGCTTCGGCATATGGTGTGGACAGATTTGTTGAAAGGAAGCAAAATTCAGTAGATGGCTGGTCAAGACAATTAAAAGTTAGTTTTCCTGTTCATAATCCCTCAAAGTGGAATAATTGCAAAGGCGAACTCAACAAATTATTGTCATTTCTCACAGGAGATTATTGGACTGTGGATTTTAGGAAAGAAAAATTTATTTTCCCCAAAGCAGAATTAGATAACGAGTTGTCAGCCACATTTACCCAAGTTAATTTATTGTCAGGAGGATTAGATTCTTTGATTGGAGCATTAGACTTTCTTAAATCGAATCCCCAAGAAAAGGTTCTTTTTGTTTCTCATTATGATCCTCAAATGCACGGTCCCAAAGGCGACCAAAAAGAATTGATTGATGAGCTAAAAACTATGTATCTTAATCAGTTTGCCTATATTCCATCTTTGAGAGTATCATTAGAACATACAAACGCCAATAGAGAAACAACTTTTAGAAGTAGGTCTCTTTTATTTATTGGAATTGCGTTATTAGCAGCACAAGCAACTAATACACCCAATATAATAGTTCCTGAAAATGGAACAGTATCTTTAAACTTTCCCCTTAGTGCATCAAGAAGAAGTTCTTGTAGTACAAGAACAACACATCCTTTTGTTTTGGAAAATGTACTTTCTATTTGGAACGCTTTATCCATTCTTACTAATATTTCTAATCCGTATGAGTTCCAAACCAAGGGCGAAATGGTTACGGCTTGTAAAGACCAAACTAACCTCTTGAAATTAATTACAATGTCAAACTCTTGCGGGAAGCGAGGGCATAGGGCTCATTGGCAAACTCCGGGAGCATCTCACTGTGGGATATGTATGCCTTGTTTATATAGGCAGGCTTCATTAATGGCAATTGGAGATAAAACTTCCTACGGAAATTCAATAAACTCATTGATGCCATTTCTAAGTAAAAAATCTCAAGATGTTGGTGCTTGTTTAGATTTTTTAAGTACCCCAATAACCAAAGATGAAGTTAAACAAGAACTAATCGTCAATGGTGTAAAGAATTTATCCAAACTAAATCATTTTGTAGATGTAGTTTTGAGAACTAAAGTAGAGCTTTCAAAATGGGTAAAGAAAGTTGGTAACTCATCAATAAAATCAAAGGCAGGACTTTAAATGATAGATGCACATTGTCATATTGATTTGTATAAACGACCAGAAGATATACTAAATGAGTGCGAGGCTTTGGACATGACAGTTTTGGCAATGACTAACTTACCCAGTCATTTTGAAGTTGGGTATCCCTTTTTTCTGGAAAGAAAAAAGATTCGGTTAGCATTAGGAATGCATCCATTGTATGCGAAATACCATGAAAATGAATTTCCTTCATTCATACGAAACACATCAAAGACATCTTACATTGGTGAAATAGGGTTGGATTTTTCTCAAGAAGGGATAGCAACAAAAGAGATTCAATTAAAAACATTTAAGAGGCTTCTTTTTGAATTAACTGGAAAGAAAAAGATACTAAGCATACATTCAAGGAGAGCAGAGAAAGAAGTCTTAGAACATCTCATAGGATATCAGATTAAATCTGCTATTTTTCATTGGTATTCAGGCTCCTTGTCATTGATTTCTAAAATATATAGTGCCGGTTTCTTTTTTTCAATAAACCCTGCTATGATAAGGTCAAAAACAGGACAATCCATTATTTCCCAAATCCCAATGGATTATGTATTGACGGAAAGTGATGGGCCTTTCATTCAAAATGATGGTGAAGTAATAAAACCACGGGACATTAGTTTGGTGATTACTTATTTGTCCTCAATTTGGCAACTACCTCAAAGTGCAATTCAAGAAAAAATCAATTCTAACTTTCATCGCTTAATCAATACAATAAAAAGTTCCGATCAATAGACAATCTTTTTGTTTACCTCAATAAAACGACATAGTCATTGCGAGCATTTCGCTGAATAATCCATTAAAGGATTGAATAAACTGCAAGATAGATTCTGGGTAAAAGAGGCATTTGAAAGTGTTCACTTATGATTGGTTATCTGCCACCAATGATCCTCATTTTGTTCCCATCACTGTGCGGTAACGCTTTATTATGAGCTAACAAAAATAAATGATTGATAACAATTCTATTCTGTAAAAGTAACAGACTTGACGAAATAAATTTTTACCAGAACCAGGACTAATATTTTTAGCAATACCATTTTCATCTCCCTAAAAATTAACAATAGTTTAAGTATAAATAAGCTTTGAAAGCTACTAATGAAGTTCGTGAATTCCTATCACAATGCAAGTAATGCCTTTTTTCCTATCATATTAAACCTTGTGCTATGCATGACATAAACCTCACGCGACCTTCAATTTTTGATACCTTGATTACAATTAAAGTCCGGCAAAAATTAAAGTTTTAAATCGGAATGGTTTATATCTGTAACGTGTTGAATTATATTTAATAAATTCATTATTTGTTCAAATGAATCGGCGTCCTCGCTACGAATGATCCCGGATTTAACCCGGGATCTTTTATTTATTTTGATTTTTACAGTTTACATATTGTATTCTAAATCCTTTGACAAGATATATAGGTTAAACTTCTAACCTGATTGAACGATTTTATTCGCATAATTTTTTATCCAACAAAGGATGGACAAAATCCTTTCGTCCCTGGAAAGTGATCTACGCAGAATATTTTGATGATAAGAAGCATGCTATAGAGAGAGAAAAGTTCCTGAAATCAGGAAAGGGGAGAGCGTGGATACACTATAAGATAAAATTGCAATTAGAGAGCGCAGGATTCTTATCCCCGCCTGTACTGCCGTTACGGCCGGCAGGCGCCTGAGGCGGACTCGGGTTCCGACGTTGCATGGCAAGTCGGAATGCCGGCTGGAACGCCGGCATTCAACTCCCGCTCTCGCTACAAGAGATACTATAAAGCTCATGAAATTCAATGTTCATGGGCTTTTTTATTTTCAACCTTCTCCATTTTTTCAATTAAAAGGTAACAAGAGTGGTAGCCATATTATATTTTCTTTTCTGTTTTCTTTTTGGATGGCTTTACCACCTGAAATATGAAATCCACGGAAAAGTAAAGCAGTGTTTTTGTAGTGATTTACCCCTGGTTTTGAGTAATAATTTTTAAGCCTTTTATTCTCTCAAAATGTTTCTGATTGAAAGTGGCTATTGGAAGGTTGTTAGCCATTGCAGTAGCTCCGATTAGAATATCAGGAATTTCTATCAACTTGTTATCAGTTTTTAGTTGCCGGAATATTTTGATGGCGAACTGATTAGCCACTCTGTCAAATGGCAAAATAGTAACCTTGTCAAAAAATGATTCCCAAAAGTTATCATTTCCTGCTTTATTACCAATCATGACTTCATATTCGGTTATAATGGAAACAGCGAATAGCTTGTATTAATTTGTTAGTTGGTAAAAGAAAGATTTTGTTTTATCTTTTTTTCGATAAAAGTCAATCAATATGGAAGTATCTATTAAAATTATTTTTTCCGCCATTGATTGAAATGCTTTCGGTTTTCCTTAAATGCTTCCAATTCTTTGTCTGACATTACAGGTGCAGATAAAAGGAATTTTTGAAAATCAGAAATTTCCTGAGCAGCTTTTTGTTTAATATACTTTTCATCCAAGGCAGATTTCAACTGTACAATTTTACCAGCAGAGAGTTGTTGCACTAACTTTAAAACCTGATCATATTTTATCTGACCTGCTTCCATCATTTTTCCTATTTTCGTCAAAGTTAGCAAAATGTCATGATATTTCATATTGCAATCAGGTTGCTGTATATTTGTACTATTCTAAACAATGAGATAATTCTATCCTGCTAAGTATGAGCTTAGATGAAGAAATATTATTGCAGCGTATCACTGTTAAGCCAGGCTTAATGAGTGGGAAACCCACTATCAGGAATATGCGTTTCACTGTAAGTGATATTCTGGAAATGCTTGCATCTGGTATGACTGAAGCTAATATCCTTGAGCAACATCCTATTTTGGAAGTTGGGGATATTCAGGCTGCCTTATTATATGCCTCTCTAAGATTGAAAAATACAGTAGTAATTCATGCTGACTGAATGGGAGATATGACTTGATGCAAATATTTCTCCTGTAATTTCCAAATGGATGGGAGAATTTACCAGTTTCATAGTAAAATCATCCTACATTTTGCCTTTCTATAAATTGGAGGATGATGCTATCTATAAAAAGGCAAGAGAACAAGGCAATGTTAATCTAATTTCCAAAGATGCTGATTTCTCCGAATTGATAAACAGGTTAGGTTCACCACCCAAATTAATTTACCTGAAAACAGGAAACTGTGATAATAAGAAATTATGGAATTTCCTGAGAGGTCATATTAAGGAAGCGATTGAAATTTTAGTTTCTACAGATGTAACAGTGGTAGAAATGGAATAAAGAGGATGGTGCTTATAAAAAGGTAGCCAACCAGGTAACAAGCTAAATTTGTTTACAGAATAAGTGTAATATAATCTTATGAATATGAATATGTTACAGCAGGTATGGGATAACCCTGAGGTCTCGGGTTCAACTCCCGATCGCTACAAGAGATAAAATATCAAGCTCATTAAATTCAATGTTCATGGGCTTTTTTATTTTCAACCTTCTCCGTTTTGTCAATTAAAGGATAACAAGAGTGGTAGCAGTATTACATTTTCTTTTGAGAATAAGGCTCTTTATTGGCCCACAAAACGTCCGCCTTAGGCGGACGTTGATTGTCAACTATCATTCTATTTTTTACCTACTATATGTTCCGCTGGAACAACTGTCGTCCG
>SCQV01000123.1 GCA_004299085.1 Chitinophagaceae bacterium
GTACCCACTAAGAGAAGCTCACGAACCGGTCCTAATGACTTAGTGACCGGGTCTATCCCTTGTGAATTTACTGAATTATAAATACGTATGCCGCAGCAGCCCGGCTGGTTCAGCACTTCCAGAATGGCTTCTTTGGAAAACATATTGGCTTTAATCACCTCTTCCTTATCAAACCGGTGAGTGACATATTCATTTCTGAAAAGCGCCGTTCTTTCGGTTGCCTGCTGCAGGGTAATTTTTTGTCCCGCTTCTTTGGGGTATCTTTCTTTCAAAGAGTTTTGTTCGTCCATGTAGTTGGTTTTTTAAGTGATCTAAAATACTATCATTTCATTGATATTTACAAGTATTTGAAAAAATATAGTGAAACTACTTTTCATTGCGTAGAAATACGTAAAATATTAAAAGACGTGTTTGTTCTCTTGCCTTGAAGATCTTTATGCAGGATATTTGCATCAGAAAAACCACTGATATGAACCCGAATGGCATTTATACAAGCAAAGACAATATCCCCGATACCATCACAGCCTTAGTGCTTATGCAAAAAAGCCTGTTGTCAGAGTTACATAGAAAGCGATCCAATCTTTCATTAACAGGATTCGAAGCTCAGCATTTACGCGGGCAAAACCAATTACTTGAGCAACAAATTACCTTCGTCATCAATATGGTAAGAAATTTTGAACGCCCTATGAATTAACCCATTCTTATTCCCATCTTTTCATCTTCATTGTTTGTTCTCATCTGAAACTTCCCGGGGAAGAATGTAAAAAGATACATTCTTCCCACTTTTTTAGTCTTTGATCAGATCCTTTTTACACAAAGGAATCATTTCCCAGGTTACTTTTCTCTCCGGGCATTAAGCTGTACATTTTGCGGATGGCAGATTTACCTGCATCGCCCAACTCGAGAGAGAAATCGTTTACATAAAGCTCAATATGCTTTCTCATAACAGATTCTTCCATTTCCTGCGCATGAGAAGTGGTAAAAGAAGATAAAGCGGGATATTGAGCAAAAGCATATTCCAGGCTTTTACGGATCAACCGGTCAATTTTTTGCTGTGTTTCGTGAGGTATATTGCAGCGAACGGATATGCCGGCGAGGGGAATCGGACTGCCGGTCTGCTGTTCCCAATATTCTCCCAGATCGGCCACCTTTTTCAATCCTTTCTGCGTATAAGTGAAACGGCTTTCATGGATAATAAGTCCCAGATCATATTGTCCATTCAATACAGCTTCTTCAATTTCAGAAAAAAGTACCGCGGTTTTATTACGGGCATTTGGCAGGGCAAAATTCAACAGCATATTAGCAGTCGTATTTATTCCGGGAATAGCTATCCGTTTTTTATCTGCCTGCTGAAATGAAATCGTTTCTTTGGAAACCAGCAAGGGTCCGCAGCCTTTTCCCAAAGCACCGCCGGCATTCAGTATCCGGTATTTATCCAGCACATGAAACAGGGTGCTGAAACTCAGCTTGGTGATGTCCAGCTTGCTTTGAAATGACCATTGATTCAACGTTTCTATATCTTCCATGACAGGTTCAAAAACAAGCCCTTCGGTATCAATCTTATTGTTTACCAGCGCATCAAAAATAAAAGTGTCATTCGGGCACGTTGAAAAACCCAGTGTATAAGGCATTGGCATACAATTTTTTAGTGATTATCCGCTATAATACAGGAATCTATTTGAAATCTCTCATTCTTGCTCAATATCGAATATCCAACACCGATTTCTGATTTTAGAAGTACTGTTTCAACTTCAATA
>SCQV01000124.1 GCA_004299085.1 Chitinophagaceae bacterium
GGTTTTTGAACCTGTATAATTTCCCTGGTCTATGTTGTACTTCCGTTTCTAATTCATCCAGGTCTTCCAGGATCTCCATCGCCAGTATTTTTTTCCGGAAATTCCTTCTATCCAATTCTTTACCAAGAATAGCTTCATAAACGCTTTGAAGCTCCCGAAGAGAAAACTTTGGAGGCAATAAGTTAAATCCTACATGACGTTCTAAGGTATCTTGTTGCAGACGGTGAAAACAGGTATCAAATATTTTCTTATGGTCGAAAGCCATTTGCTTAATATCTTTCACGGGATGCCAATGCAATTCGTGCTCCTGCGTGGTAATTTTGCAATTTTCAATATTGACAAGCGAATAATACGCTATGGTGACCACCCTTCCTGCAGGATGACGTCCGGGCTTACCAAAGGTATGAACCTGTTCCAGATACACATTCTTTAGTCCTGTCCGCTTATACAATACCCTGTAAGCTGCTACATCGAGATCCTCATCCGGGAGAACCAAATCCCCCAGCAGCGTCCATTTATTTTTATATTCGTTCAGGTCGCTACGTATCAGCAAGACTTTCAGCTCATGATCATCAAAACCGAAAATAACGCAATCCACCGAGAGCGCTACTTTCAGAGAATGATCTATTTCAATGGCATGTGTATTGATATTCTTGATGGATATTTCGGATATCGCCGCCTGATGATCCGAATGTGCTTTGTTTCTATCGTCAGCTTGTTTCATAACCGGATGGTTGTATTTTACTGTTTCAAAGGTACGTTACTATATACATGATATTCTCCTGGCGCCAACGTCATGGAGTATGGAACTGTGGGAATATGGATGCTGTCTCCGTTCAGATTATCATACCAGGCGCCGGCAGAAGGAAAATAAATTTCTGTTGTTTGTGGAGCGACATCAAAATTTCCTATCACTTCTACATTTGTCCCATCTGATCCATTTAGCTGAATCGTTTTAACAGCTCCTGAAAGAGTATATTGATATTTGGTGGTGGTAAAAACGGGATTATTGATCTTCATGTGGATCATTTTCGCATAAATATTATAAAGCTTTACCCTGCCAGAATCATTCATATAATTCCATAACGGCGGCTTATCCCCCAGCCTGCCGTTATAATTAATGCTAATATCATAACCTCTTTCTCCAAACTGCCAGAGCATTTTTGGTCCGGGCGCAGAAAATAAAAATGCAGCAGCCATACCATCCCGTTCCAGGCCGGTGCCCAAATCTTTTACATTATAATTTCCGGCGCTGTTTCCATATTGTTCATTTTTATATTGTAGCCTTTCTTCATCATGGCTTTCAAAATAAGCCACTAATCCGTAAGGATTGCTAAACCCATAACGATCATAAAACAATCCTGATAAATCCCAGTCCTGGCTGTAGCCCATAGTCGCCTGATTGGCATTGTAATTCAGATTAGTCCACATCATCATCCCCTGGTTGGCTAACACGGCTTCTTCCTGATTGGAGGCAAAGTATTCGAGTATTGTATAAAAAGTGGGATCCAAACTATCTATATAATGATGATAGGTTTGCCATATTTGCACTCTGCCGGGATCGTATTGCGACCACTGATCTTCTGTGGTTGACAGTGTTTGAGTAAACCCTTTAGCCTGATCAAATCGGAATCCGTCAATATGGTATTCCTGCATCCAGTATTTCATCACATTTTCAGCATAATATTGAGTGGCCGGGCTTTCATGATTAAGCTGATAGCCGACCGCATCGGGATGCCTGTTTGCAGTGTCAAACCAGGGATTGTCAGCAGCCGGAGTACCGGATGGAGTAGCATACATTTGAATCATGGGCGAAGACCCGAATTGATCTTCCAATACAATATCCTGAATAACGGCAATGCCGTGTGCATGGCATGCATCTATAAAAGCTTTGTAGGCATTCGGTGTGCCGTAATATTTATCCAGCGCCATCATAAAATTCGGATTATATCCCCAGGAATCATTGCCTTCAAATTCATTCACCGGCATTAATTCTATGGCATTTACGCCGAGCCTTTCCAAATAACCAAGTGTATCGGTGAGTGTTTGATAGCTGTGCGTAGCCACAAAATCCCTTACCAGCAATTCATAAATAACTAGATTTTTGGGAGCTGGCCGTTGAAAATTGGTCACTTTCCATTGATAGACGGGAGCGCTCCCTTCTATTACACTCACATATCCGGTCGTCTTTCCGACCGGGTAAGGTTTCAGGTTGGGATAAACACTGGCCGGGATATACTGGTCACTATTCGGATCCAGAATTTCGTGAGAATAAGGATCAGCTACTTTGATAGAACTATCAATATAGTACTGATAGCCGTATTGAACACCGGGATCCAAACCATCCACTTCTATCCACCACCGGTCGCCATCGGGCGTATTCGTCATCTTATATTGAGGTTCAACTTGCCAGTTATTAAAATCACCGATCAGATAGAATGATTTTTTACCCGGCGCATATAAATTAAAAATGGCAGAGGTTCCATTATTGATAAAGGTTACGCCATCTGCTGCACCCGATGGAACACCTTTCTTAACTGTGGTATCTTGCGGCGGAGGCGGCGGAGATGGAGGATTTTTTTTACATCCGGCAAAGGTTAATGCTCCCCATAAAAAGAATATCGAAAAGGATATTGTGTTGAAATGTCCCACAAAGACACGAAGATCACAAAGCCTTTTTCGGAAAGGACAAACAATTCCCTTAGTGCCCTTTGTGCCTGCCTGTCCGGTAGGCAGGGCTTTGTGGGAAAGTTTGCTGTTACTATTGGCTGTTTCGTTATTCATGATTATTTCCTAATAAAAATATTAATGGGATATGCACTCTCTTCGCCCATGATTTTTCTGAATGATCGGCGCCGGGAAAATATTTTGTCTCCCAGTCTTTTGCAGCATATCCTTTTTCTTTCATGATCACATTGACCTGTTTTTGATAAGGACCATAAAAGCGGTCTAACGTTTTACTTCCATAATCAAAATATATTTTATGATCCTCCGGCGAAGGCAAATGCTTTCTTAAATAATTCTCAATGGCATCCGGGACGGCATTATTCGGATTAAACAACCCAATCCAATGTGTGGACATACAGGCTGCGCCGCCGAACACTTGCGGATATTCACAGATGGCATATAACGATATAAGCCCGCCATAGCTCGATCCCATCAAAAAAGTATGGCTGCGATCCGTGTAAACTGAAAAAGTGCTGTCAATAAAAGGCTTTAATTCCTTCACTATAAATTTCAGGTAATTATCTCCATCCGGTCCGCCGGGCATCCAGGCAAGCAAAGAATCTTTATACGGCTCTGCAATATTGTTAAATGCTTTTTGGGGATAATATTCCGGCACTCTCTGATTGCCGTTGTTCCAGATGCCTACCACAATCGTGTTCTCCACACTGTCTTCTTTTATCAGCCGCGATAATGTGTTGGCTATTTGCCAGGATTGATGATTCCATGTGGTGGCGGCTTCGAAAATATTTTGCCCATCCTGCATATAAAGCACGGCATATTTCTTTTTGGACGAATATCCATCCGGAAGCCAAACATCAATATTCCTTGCGTCCACATATTTCGATTTAAAGAATAACCGCTCTACTTTTCCTGAAGGAACTTTTGGAGGAATATTTTCCGAAGGGTTCCACACTTTAGCCCATTTTGCAACCACATCATGCTCATGATAACTTCTGTTAGACATATCTGTACCCTCCGCATTCTTCTCCACATAATCCCAGGT
>SCQV01000125.1 GCA_004299085.1 Chitinophagaceae bacterium
AAATCGGTTATATTTCAATTCCCACACCTTATTTTAGGAGCCATCGCCATTTTCCTTCATATAGGCACTCAGGTGCTTTCTATTGATACCATTATTAGCTATGCCGGTTCTATGAACATCGGCCTGCTTAAAGCCAAAGTGTTTCCATCTTATACGCTGTTTGTGATGATTATCGGTTATATTCTCGGCATTGTTTTAATTCCGAAAGTCCTTAGCCAATTAAGGGGATTACAAATCTGCACCAGTCTGGGTGTAATATTAACTATACTGATTCTCTTCGTAAACAAACAGGTTACTTTTTTGAATCAGACCGCTGATATGTCCATCTGGTTTGTCGTATTGCTTGGGCTGCCGAATTCTTTAATCTGGGCAGGTATCTGGCCTTTAGCATTAGAAGGTTTGGGAAAATTTACCAAAATGGGATCTGCAGTTCTGATTATGGGGCTTACGGGAAATGCTATCATGCCGTTAATCTATGGCTATTTCGCTGATGCCTATACTCCTCATACTGCCTATTGGGTGTTATTTCCCTGCTTTTTATATCTGGTGTATTATGCATTTTATGGATACAAAGTAAGAAGATGGTCTCCTTTAAAATTAAAACAAAAGTGAATCTTTGGATTTAAAAAAGACTTACACAATGCTTAAAATAGTTAGTCTCGGCATATTATGTTTGCTCGCTTATAGCCCTGCGCTTTATGCTCATAACAGCAATGGTAACATAATAAAAAAATATTACACAGATTCTACAAAGGAAGACATTGCATTAGAGCCTTATACTTATTCTGATAATTTTCCGACAAGAGATGAGAATGCATGGGCTTCTTATCCGCTCTGGCAGGACAATGCCTATGATCCCAATTTCAAGATAGGATGTATTATCCCTGGAGACACCAATCTTTCCATTGTTGCAAAAATAACTCCTTACTCTCATGTGGATAATTATGTAGGAGCACAGAAGTTATTGGATATGTATTTGGTGCCCGGTTCAATAATCAAATTCAGGTATTATTTAAAAGCTAATCAGCCGGTAGCATTTCTTAAAGTAAGATTTGCGGCAGGGAAGTTTGGTAAAGTTGATTTTACCATTGCACATCCTGAAACCAATCAATGGATATGGGCGACCGTTAATTTCAATGATTTTATTCATCAGAACTCTCATATCGCAGGTAAAAGCAAAATAAGGATATATGGACTTGCATTCCTGGCGAAAATACCAAAGGCAGATCCGGCCGTGCCTGTTTATTTAGGATTAGACGATATTACTTTTAAGGGAGCACGAGAGATTCCATTTCATTTTATTGAACCGGCTATGTATAAGCTGCCTGAATTTAAACCATACATCCCACAGCATCCGTATTATACAGGAGATAAGTTTAATATAAGTGGTGAATGGCCATTGAAGGCACAAAAAGTTATCCTGACCATTTCTCCTTATACAAATACTAATGATATCGTTTATGAGAATAAATTAGAAAAAGATGGAGGTAAATGGGTGACAAAACCGATTCATCTTTCGTTTCCGGAAGGGCTTTATCTTGGTAAACTTACCGCATATAATACATCCGGACTTGTATCTCAAACTGAATTTACCATTCATATTGCTCCTAAGGATTTAGCAGGAATACATCCTCGCCTTTTGTTTAATGATTCTCGGCTGTCGGCAATCAGGGGAGAGATTAAAGGGAAAGATTTTTCTCCGGTGAATGATAGTATTGTTGTTAGTGCAGCGAGATTAAGGAAAGAAATTCCTGTTAATAGTCTTGTTTTTGATTTGGATCAATTCCCGGATAAAGACTGGCTGCCATCCTGGACAGCTTTTGGAGATCACATTTATAATACCGGAGTTGCGCTGAGGTGGAATGCCTTTACTTATGCCTTTGATGGAGATACTGTGGCAGGAGATTACGTGAAAAACATTTTATTGAAGCTTTCCTCCTGGCCTGTCTGGACATCACCCTGGCTAATTAAGCATGGTATTTATGACGATCATCGCATGGGGACATGGTCCACCGATGTAGCGTTAGCTTATGACTTAACGTATCATTTAATGTCGCCGGAAGAACGCAGCCGCATTCGTGAGGCGATTATAAAAAACATTATTAAAGGATGTTTCAGAACATGGGTATTGAATGATTATGTCACTTCCAATACTTCTAACTGGATTGCCCACACTGTGGGGGGGGCATTAATGAACCTGGCGGCAATGTATGAAGATGGGCCGGAAACGAAAAGTATGGAACCGTACCTTACCGGATTGGTAATGAAGTTTTATGATTATATTACGCATGTCACAGATACCGTTGGTGGATCATGGGGGGAGGGATATGGTTATAATAATTATTCATTTTTCAATATGATGTACAGCGTGCCCTCACTGGAAAATGTTTTTAATATAGAGGTCTCCTATCCTCTCATTGGTACCTATAAAGAATACGTGTGGGGAGGATTAATAAAGGATAAGAAATGGTTTGGCTACGGCGATTCAGATGATAGCCTTGTTTCAGCGGATAACTGGGCATTCATGTTATCAAAATATAAAAAGCCTTTGCTAAGCTGGTTTTATAATTATCTGAAGGATGGTAAAACGCTGAATGATATTCTTTTCAACACAAAAGGGATTCCACAGGAGAGCCCATTCGACGAAAATCCTGATAAAGTTTTTCCGATGGTGGGGACCACTGTTTTCAAGAGTGGATGGGATAAAAAAGATTTTGTTTTTGTGATGAGAACCGGGGCTTTCTTTAATCATCAGCATTTAGATCAGGGAAGCTTTTATCTGGCAGATCAGGGAGTAACATTTATTGAAGACCAGCCTATCAAGAATTCTCATTACTATAATGATCCTCTTTACCAATCGGATTTCACTCAACCTATTGCTCATTCCACCATCCTTATTAATCATAATGATCAAAGCCAGAGAGTGGGAGATCTGCTTAATTTCGCTCCCGGTTTTAATGATCATGCTTTTGTTGAGCAGTATTTAGACGGGAAAGATGCAGCATTTTCCTGTGGAAATATTGGTAGGCTTTATTGGGGGAAGGTGAAGTCGCTCACGCGAAATGTGCTTTACCTAAAGCCATCGGTTATACTGATGCTGGATGTGGCTGTTCCCGCTAAAAAGAATGCAACAGTTACGCTCCTCTATCATACCAAAGAGCTTAGAGATATTCAGGCAGGAATTAAAGTTTCCGGGATTACTAAAGACGGCTATACACTTCATATAATGCACCTGGCACCGGATTCGATTGAGGTAAAAGCAGTGGAAACACCGCATTTTCTCAATACACTTTTGAATGAAAAGCCGTTGGTTAAAGAAGGTATGCTGACTGTCACCGCCCGGACTCATGATAAACCATTAGTCATGGCAAATCTTTTTACCACTACAGTTGCCGGGGCTAAGCCGGATGTAAACACTAAAGCAGGCGATGGTTTTGTGGAAGGAATGGTGGCAGGGAAAAAATTCTCTTTCAGTACAAACCCCGGAAATATTTATCGCGTTGACAATATGGAGACTGATGCGCTTGCCATGACGTGGAATGATACGGAAACTTT
>SCQV01000007.1 GCA_004299085.1 Chitinophagaceae bacterium
AATAGTTACTCCGTCTATGCTGTCATAAGATGCAACATTTTTTATTGTCAGGGATGAAATCATTTTTTAAGATTGTTCTTAATGTAAATGAAATAAGTATTAGCAATTAGTTGGAACTTACTGTTGCCTTCCAAATGTACTTAAATCATTTTTTACAAATGGAAATATTTTATCAAGTAACAAGTTAATGAAAATGAACAAACACTTGACAGGCATTTGCCATTTGGCTTTAGTATTTTTCTTTTGATTAATATGAAAAGAAGGTGCCATGGATTCATGCTAAAACATAAACCTCTCTCTAAATTGCTTTTCAAAGAGTTTAAATTTATTATGCCTATTAATTTTTGATAACCCTGAAAATATAATGGCATAATCCATACAACAAAAGCCACAAGAGAAATATTTTCGATTTGCAGGATTTATTACGATTTAGAGTAATTAGTATTTACTTGCATTAATAGAAAGTAATTTTTTCCTTAATTTTGCCGCAACCCTTTTGATATCTACTTCGCCATTCCTGAAAACCCCAGAACCTAATCAAGTAAAATGAATCAGGAAAAAGAAATGGCCGGTTTTTCCATGGACGCCTTTCGACAGGGTGATGAACATGCTCTTGATATTTTATTCAGAAAGTTCTTTCCGGCATTAAGCTATTTTGCGGGGCATTTTTTAGACAATACCCTGATGGCGGATGATATTGCCAGCGAAACTTTTTTAAAGATTTGGGCAAAGAGACAGGATTTTGAAAGCCCGGATCACATCCGTGCGTTTCTGTACCGGGCAACCCGGAATGCCTGTATTAATCACAGGATACAATCGGAAAGAAGCACCGCAAGGGAAACAGCATTTTCAGAAAAATATCAGGATGATGCGTTGTTTGACGCAAAGATTGTTGAATCCGAAGTGATCCGGTCTCTTCTGGAAGCCATAGAGGGTCTGCCCCAGGAATGCCGGAAAGTTATACGGTTAAGTTTTATCGAAGGGATGAAAGCGGATGAAATAGCCCAAAAGCTGCAAGTTTCCCTCAGTACGGTCAAATCCCAAAAAGCAAGAGGTATTGAACTTTTAAGGAAAAGACTTCCCAATTCTCTTTTGCAGATTTTATTATTCATGTAGCCCTGTTTAGCGATAAGCTAAGTTCATCATCTTTCCAGAAAAAAATTTTCAATCTTTTAGTCTTTTTGACTTCCTGTGGTGTATTGGTAGTATAATACAGGAAACAGTGAATACGATAAACTTGTATTTTATAATTATTTCATGGAAGAAAAGCAATCCTATCATTTATTTTATATAGCAGGGCTTTTAGAAAAATACCTTAACGAAGAACTGACGCTTGCAGAGTTGGATGATTTAGAAAACTGGATCAATGTCAATGAGCATAACCGGAAAGTATTTGAAAAGATTACTAATAAAGACCAGCGTGAGGCAGCTTTATCATCAATGGCCAACCTTCCGACGGAAACCATGCTGGAAAAGCTTAAGATGCAAATCAACATGGCAGAGACCCAAACCCACACCAGAACAATTCGTCGTTATCGTTATTGGGCAGCCGCAGGAATAACAATTTTGCTGGCGGTGGGAGCCTTTCTTTTTTTCAACAATAAGCCGAAACAGGTAAGTGATAAGCCGATAGCGCAGAGCATGCAGATTGCACCAGCTATTCCCCAGGCAAGGTTGGTTACCTCAAACGGTCAAACACTCTTGCTGAATGATACCGGCGATTCTTCCTTTATGCAAGGGACAACGAATGTACGGCAACAAAAAGGACAATTGAGCTACCTTAATTCGGGTGAGGCCGGGAAGCTGCAATATAATACACTGATAACGCCGAGAGGAGGTATATACATGGTCACACTGGACGATGGAACGAAAGTATGGCTCAATGCTGCGTCCTCTCTACATTACCCTGTGCATTTTGCAAGCGGGGAGCGTAAGGTGGAACTCGATGGTGAAGCTTATTTCGAGGTGTCTGAAGATAATCGCCGTCCTTTCAAGGTGGCTGTCGGTGATATGAACATTGAGGTCTTGGGCACTCATTTCAATGTAATGGCTTATGATGATGAGCAACAAACGACTACTACTTTGTTGGAGGGAAAGGTTAAAGTCAGTGCGGGAACCATCGGCAAAATTATCAAGCCCGGCCAGGAAGTGCAATTAAATAAAAGTACAGATATGCTGACGGTAAAGAAGGCTGATACAGTAGCCTCCATCTCGTGGAAGAATGGGCTTTTTGAATTTGACAATACCGATATGAAATCAATTCTCAGAGAACTGTCGCGGTGGTATAATGTGGATATAGTTTATAGCGTAGGCGTGAAAGACCGGTATTTTACTGGTACGGCTCCCAGAAGCATGAGCCTGAATGATATGCTGAAAGGGCTTTCTTCCAGCGGGATTGATTTCAGGGTAGAAGGCAGAAAGATTATTGTTTTAAAATAAGCGATAACACAACTATTAAATAGAAACAGCACCTATAGTTTTATGAAAGAGCGCTTTTTTGGTTGATAACAGAAAAAGCCGTCCCGTCTTCTCTACGGGACGGCGAGTATCTGGGTAAGCCTTTAGAAATACAACCGGATAGATTGTTTTAATTGTTCACCCAAACACTGCAAATATATGCAATTAATTGTACCACCTCAGGGCAGGGCAAAGACTTGCCTTACATCAAAATTTCTATTGATTACGAAACTAACTTTCTTTTTGATTTTGGCCGCAAGCCTTAATATCTCTGCCAAGAGTTACGGACAACTTATTACCCTGGAAGAGCATCATGCACCACTCGAAAAAGTGATACAAGACATTAAGGCGCAGAGTGGTTACACTTTTTGGTATGAAACCGGCTTATTGAAAAATGCAAAACGGGTAAATGTGGAAGTCGAGAACGCTTCCATTCATAGCGTTCTTGCGCTCATCTTTAAGGGGCAGCCGCTGAGCTATACGCTTATAGACAGTGTTGTGTTTATTAAGGCTGCCGTAAAAACGAATGATGCTGCTGCAATAATCAGACAACCTATTGCCGCTATAGCAGGAAGAGTTGTTAATGAAAAAGGTGAGCCTATACCGGGAGCTACCATCCAGGTAAGAGGCAGCCAGCAGGTTGCCATAGCAGATAATGACGGAGTTTTCAGTATGGACAGTGTTGCAGAAGGATCCGTCCTGGTTATTTCCAGTGTCGGTTATGAAAGTGAGGAGATTATCTATAAGGGCGTTTCCCCGGTTATAATTACATTAAAAGTATATTCCAGTTCGTTGGACACGCTTTCGGTGAGCGTTAATACCGGCTATGAATATATACCGAAAGAAAGAGCTACCGGCTCTTTTGATTATATCAGCAACAAGACCATCAATCGAACCGTATCGCCGGATATATTGAGCCGATTACAGGGGGTTGCCAGCGGCATGCTGTTTGACAACAGCAGTGGTAATAACCTTAATATCAGTATTCGGGGGCGAAGTACACTATTTGCCAACACGCAGCCGGTGATTGTGCTGGACAATTTTGAATATGACGGCGATATTAATAATATCAATCCTAACGATGTGGAAAGCATCACCATCCTGAAAGATGCGGCAGCGGCTTCCATTTGGGGAGCCCGTTCCGGTAACGGCGTTATTGTTATAACGACCAAAAAGGGAATGTATAATACTCCTATAAAGGTATCGTTCAATAGTAATGTGACGGTTACCGGAAAGCCGGATTTATTCTATGCGCCTACGATATCATCTGCCGATTATATCTCTGTTGAAAAATACCTGTTTGGACAAGGTTATTATGATTACACACTTACTGATCCGAGTGAACCTTCTGTTTCGCCGGTGGTGGAAATACTTAATGATGAGAGGAACGGAACCATCAGCTCGCAACAGGCAAATGATGAAATTAATGCTTTGCAGGGGCATGATGTAAGGAATGATTTGTTGAAATATTTTTATCGTAAGTCTGTGAACCAGCAATATGCCGTAAACCTTAGTGGTGGCAGCAAAGTGCAGAAATATTATGTTTCCATAGGGTACGATAAAGATTTAAGCACGTTAGTAGGTAACCGAAACGACCGGCTGACGGTAAATGCAAACAATGTTTATTCACTTATTAAGCACAAACTGGAAATCAGTACAGGTATCATATATACGCAAACGAAGGTGGGGAATAATGGTATTAATCCAGCTCAGATAGGTGGTACTTCGGTGCTGTACCCTTACACACAACTGGCGAACAGCAAAGGGAACGCTTTGCCTATTGCGCAGCGCCGTCAGGGATACATTGATACGGTGGGAGACGGTCAGTTATTGGATTGGAATTATCGCCCTTTGGATGAAGTAAAGAATAATGATAACCGAACCAATGGCATGGATTACCAGGCTAATGTTGGACTTCGTTATCGGATTATGACCGGTTTAGAAGCTTCGGTAAAATATCAATATGCCAAAGGTGAAACGGACTTGAGAGATTTTGGAAATTTGCAAAGCTATTCGACCAGAGACCAGATTAATCAGTTTACAGAAATTACACCGGACGGCATCATTTACCCCATTCCTTTAGGAGGCATCTTATATCTTGATAATTCATCCTATACTTCCCAATATTTCAGAGGCCAGGTTAATTACAATCATACATGGAATACAAAGCATCAGCTAACAGCGATTGCCGGGACGGAAGTGAAGGATTTAAGTTCCGGCAGTTACAGTAATACTTATTACGGTTACGATAACGTACATGGTACAAGCGTACCAGTGGACTTTGTGAGTTTTTATCCGAATTATATAACAGGCATCGGTCAGCAAATTTCCAATGGACAAAGCTTTCAGGGGCTTGCTGACCGTTATCTTTCCTATTATCTGAACGCAGCTTATACATATAATGACAAATATATTCTTTCCGTCAGCGGCCGTAGAGACGCTTCTAATTTATTCGGTGTAAAAACCAACCAGAAATGGGTTCCTTTATGGTCTGCGGGTGCAAGCTGGATTGCCAGCGATGAGTCATTTTACCATATAAATTGGCTACCCTATCTGAAATTGCGGGCAACATTCGGTTATAATGGCAATGTTGATAAAAATGTGACTGCATTTCTTACATCAAAAGTGAATCTTTTTCCTAACAATATAGGAGAAACAGACGCCAATATTATCAATCCGCCGAATCCTGAACTGCGGTGGGAAAGGGTAAAGACTATCAACTTCGGCGCCGATTTCAGGTTAAAGAATGACAGGCTTTCCGGAAGCTTGGATTATTATATAAAAAATGGAATTGACCTGATTGGTCACGAAGAGCTGCCCCCTTCGACCGGTATTTCCGGGTTAATAAATTTTATGGGCAATTCCGCCAATACGAAAGGCGAAGGTGTTGATGTCGTCTTAAATTCTCAGAATATAAGAGGTGCATTTAACTGGAGCACTTCCCTATTGGTAAGCTGGACAAAAAATAAAATAACGGCATATAATGCCCAGGTGGCCTCTATCAGTTCTTATGTAAATCCATTTGGCATAACGCCAAAGGTGGGCGTTCCCATTAATGCGCTCTTTAGCTATAAGTGGGCCGGCCTTGATGCACAGGGCAATCCGCAGGGAATATTAAACGGCAAAACCAGCGAGGACTATTCCGGGATTATTAATTCCACCGATTTTAATAACCTTACCTATTCCGGTTCAACCACTCCTATGGTCTTCGGTGGCTTGCTAAATACTTTTAACTGGAAACAATTATCGCTTTCATTTAATATTACTTATAAACTGGGATATTATTTTAGGCGAACTTCTATTGACTATACCAGCCTGTTTGAAGGTATTTCACCAGGAGCCAAAGATTTTGATAAACGCTGGCAAAAGCCGGGTGATGAAAAGATAACGAATGTGCCCTCTATGATTTATCCGGCAGATTATTATCGCGACCAATTCTACTTAAACTCGTCTGCTTTAGTAGTACCGGGTGATTATATCCGGTTGCAGGATATTCAATTCAGCTATACGTTTAACAAAAAACAATTAGGTAAAACACCATTCCGAAGTATTCGTATTTACCTATATGCAGATAACCTGGGCATACTCTGGCGAAAAAATAAAGACGGCTTAGATCCTGATTATTTCGCCTCCCTTTATGACTATCCGCCATCTAAGAGCTGTGCTGCCGGTATCAATATTGATTTTTGACATTTACTCCTTAACACCTAAACTTATGAATTGCAGATTTTTTTCTACTCTTATTATAATCTTTCTGATAAACCTTTCCTGTCAGAAGTTCCTGGACAAAGTGCCCGATCAATCTTTGACTATTCCATCCACTTTAAAAGATTTTGATGCACTACTGAACAATAATTATATAACTCAGAGGAATATGTCATTAGGCGACTTGAGTTGCGACGATTGGTATTGTACATACTCTGGATATCAGTCGCTACCTTTATTGGTAAGGAACTGCTTTATTTGGCAAAAGGATATTTTTGAAGGAAGTACATCCAGTGATTGGAACGCTGCATATTATGCTATCTACTATGCCAACATTGTTCTGGAAAATATCGGTAAGATAAGCGATGATACTACGAGTACGGCCGGACATATAGCATTTGATGAATTAAAAGGCAGAGCATTCTTTATACGTGCATTTTCCTATTACAATTTATCCCAGATTTTTATTGTTCCTTATGATTCAGCTACTGCCACAACAGACTTAGGACTTCCCTTAAGATTGCACTCCGATCCTAATGAAAAAGTAGCTCGCTCCAGTGTACGAAAGACTTATGAACAGATGATCAGTGATGCCTTACAAGCAAAAGACTTATTAGGAACAACGGTTAATGAAAACACGCCCAATGTTCCATCCAAATCTGCCGCTTATGCTTTATTATCTAAGATTTATTTAAGCATGGGCAGTTACCAGGATGCCGGGGCTTATGCAGATAGTTCCTTGCAATTATATTCCACTCTGATTGATTATAATTCTTTGGATACTACAAAGAAACTGGCTTTCCCAATACCAACAAACAATGAAGTTATTTATCTGGCTTTGCAAGGGAGTTATTTTAGTCCATTTTTAAGGTTAGTGGATTCGAGCTTGTATAGGTCTTACGCAAATGGCGACTTGAGAAAAGTTATATTTTTCAATACCAGGAATGGTGGTGATGATTATTATTTCAGAGGATCTTATACAGGAACATATACTCCTTTCTGCGGATTGGCTACGGATGAAATGTACTTAAACAGGGCAGAGTGTTATGCAAGGGCCGGGGATGTAACTGATGCCATGGCTGATTTAAACACACTATTGAAGATGCGTTTTCAGAAAGGGCATTTTACTAATCTTATCGCTGATAATGCAGAGGATGCTGTGCGCTTGATATTAACAGAGAGAAGAAAAGAGTTGATATTCAGAAATGTACGCTGGTCAGACTTACGCAGATTAAATCAGGATTCCCGCTTTGCCATCACCCTTACCAGGCAACTAAATGGTCAAACATATACTTTGCCACCTAATGACCCGAAATACACGTTCCCGATTCCACCGGATGAAATTTCGTTAGGAGGTGTTCAGCAAAACAAACGATAAAAATCATCGTCAAAACTGAGAAGTATTATGGAAAAGAATATTCTATTAACTGCTTTATTATTATTAAATTTTTTCTATGGACATTTAAGTGCGCAAAAAAAGCTGCATTGCGGCTATATCAATGTTCGTATGGAAGGTGCAAAACGCGAAGATACCTCCAAGCTTTATTTTTGGCAAAATGTCTTAAGCTCCAGCCTTTTTGACAAATTCATACAACCAAAAATTTATAAGGTTTCTTTAAATGAAAATAAAGAATGGCATTTTCAGTTGTCTTCTATTAGCAGACCGGGATATTTTATTATTTGTAAAGATTCAAACCTTGCTGTTGAAAGTCCGATACCAATATTTAATCGTTATCTGATAGAGCCAGGAGATAGTGTAACAATAGTCATAAAAAAAAGGGGTTATGTAAATAAAGAGATAGGATGGAATTACAGCGGCTTAAATGATTTATATGAGGATTATGTTCTTACCTTTTCAGGAAGGGGCTCAGCTAAATATCAATGCAGGTATCGGATAGATACAATGATAGCTAAGGATACATCTGCATATGGCGTATTTAAATTAGGAACATATCAATACCTTTCACGTAACCACTATTTAGTAGCCCATTATATCGCTGACAGCTTGCTCAAAGCCTATAGAAAGTTTATGAGCCCTATCGCATTTCAGATACTGGCTGCTGATTTGTATTCCGAAATTGAAATTCCGAGGGTTAGACTTTTATTAAATAAGTATGAGATAGCAGTCAGTAATATGGACAGTTTAGGCTTGAGAATTGTGAAAAATACATACTTTAATTATTTTAACAATGACCTGCCGATAGGCAAATATTCCAGAGGTTTAGCGATTTCTAATAGTTATCCTATGTATGGCATACTCGACGCCATCACAAAAGAGCACATTGAGGGTAATCCCTTATTAGGGCAAGGTACATATACTTATTTAAAGAATGAATATACAGGAATGGTAAGGGATAGATTGTTGACCTTGCTTTTTGCCAGGGAATATCATGTGAGTCGCGTCCTACAACCATTATTGCAGGATGCTCAAAAAATTGTAAAAACAAGTTATTGTTTGGAAGTGCTGAATTCAATCCAGTCAAGCCTGGCAAAAGGCAAAACAGCTTATAATTTTTCGTTAGTAGATACAGCAGGAAATATTGTTACCTTAAAAAAATTAAAAGGTAAGGTCATTTTTATGGATTTTTGGTTTACAGGATGTGGTTCGTGCAAAGGTTATTACAAAAATATTCTTGCTAAAGCGGAGGATACATTCAAAGATAATCCGAATGTGGTATTTGTAAGTGTCTCGGTTGATAAGTTAAAAAATGTCTGGATAAAATCTATTTATAGCAATGCATATTCTTCAGTAACTCATAAAAATGTAATAAATCTTTATACGGGAGGCGTTGCAGGCAATAGCCCAGTAATAAGATATTATAAGATTTCCGGCTATCCATTTCAATTATTAATTGATAAAAGTGGTAGAATAGCTACTTCATCTTGGGATGACTTAAACACACTTCCGAAGATAAGGGATAAGATTACTTATATTTTGCGTCAAACATGTAATAATTGATAAGCAAAAAAGGAGCCGGTCATTTATCGGCTCCTTTTTGATTTTAGAGACTTTCAAACGTACCTTGTTCAACGGTCGCGTCAGAAATCGGAACTTCTGTATTTCCGTTTCTTGATGTAATGTTCGTACTTGAGGCACTCATTTTGCAATTTGAAGACGATTGATTACAATTATAATCTACGCCTTCTGTTTCGCTTGTTAAATTTTGACCCAAAACATAATAAGAACCATCAGTTCCAGTTATCTGATAGGTAACTGTACTGTTCGGTCTAATCGTTGTAAATGCGCTTGCAGCGCCAGCCAGGATCGCAATGGCAACCACTAAGCTGAATTTTCTGTTTTTCATTTTATTGAAATTTATTGGAAAAGAGATAATACCCGCCGGCTATTCCAGCCGGCAAAAAATATAAGCTTTCTGCTGCCTTTGTTAAGGAGGATGGCTAATGCGAAGTAAAATAATTGTCCTCTTCATGATATGCTGTTTAACTTAGTAGGATAAGCCCTATTCTCTTTATCACCGGATAGTTTTATTGCAATAATGCCGATGATGATAAAGAACAGGTTAAAGAAGATATGCCCTTTCCATCCGAGCGCCTGTATCAATCCTCCGCAAGAGCATGGAATGCGCGGGGCAAAATTCAGGATTGCAATAATGTAAATGATGAACAGCGATAAGAGGATAACAGATAAATACAGCCCTTTCACTCTCGTGTTATTTATCATCAACAGCAGGGCAATCCCTATCTCAATAAGCGGCACTGCAATAGCCAGCAGCCCCGATACAAAATACAGAAACGGCGAATTATTCAATTGTCCTTTGAAAGTTTCGTAGTGCACCAGCTTGCTGCATGCCGCGTATGCCCATAGTAGCGCCATAAGAACGCTGATGATTTCAATGAGAGTGGACTTTTTCATTTCAATAGGATTTAGGACGTAATGAGTAAAGTGATCGCTTGCCAACACCTGTCAATTTTTAAAACTATCTCCTTTGTCTTTCCGATCACAAAGTTTCAATAGTTTATGAATCCGGGTATAGGCTTATTCAAGCGATTTTGGGTAACCATTGCAATTATTTTCAACTTACCGGCAACAAATAGAAATTTTTTTAAAACGTTTCTTTAACTTTAAGCTGTAAAGTTTTCATGTATATATTTTATTGATTTACTTCTTCATTATTCTTTTCTCAACGTTAATAAACCGGCTTTTATGAAATCCTAAATTACTACATCATGCTATCTGAATTCTATGGGGCTGTGCTGAACAGGCAGGAGTGCACTCCATTACATACGCAGATAGAACGAAGGATAAAGTATCGGATTACCAACGGCGACCTATATCCCGGACTTTATCTCGGCACGCTGCGTGACCTTGCCAAAAATTTCCACGTCAATAGGAACACTGTGATCAAGGCAGTGGAGAACCTGATGATGGAGGGATATCTTTTCACCCGCAAGCACGTAGGTGTATTTATTGCGGAGCAGAAAAAAGAGACAGAACTTGTGGATGACGACCCCGGTCATGAAGAAGCTTTCCTTCACTCTGCTGTAGGAATGCGACATGAGCATCACTTTGCCCTGATGTATAAGCGGGTATCGGAAGTATTACAGATGCCCTACGCCTCTGAAACGGGAGATGCAGCAGACTATACTTACCTGCGGATGCGGCAGGGGCTGACTAATATGCTCAATCTGGACTTGGGATTATCCTTCCGGTATCGGAATGTATGCTATATTTTGGATCATGGTAAATTCTTTCTCTTGTTGGGCCTGATATTGCAAAAGGCACCCGGCTGCTTCATCATGGAAAACCCCGGCAACAACAAGGTAGCAACCGTCATTCAGGAAACAGGCATGGAAGTGTTATCGGTGGGTGTATGCAAACAGGGAATAGATCTGAACGAGCTGGAAAATGTTTGTAAAACACGGCCTGTTAGTGCGGTCTATCTGAACACGCGTTGCCAGTTCCCGACCACCATTACGCTGCCGGAACAGGCGGGGAAAGATTTGGTTGACTTGTCTGAAAAATACGGTTTTTATATCGTGGAGGCAGACTATGTGCATGAGTTCTGGTATGGCAGTAAACCTTATCCCCTACTGGCTGGCAGATACCCCGATGCGCGGATTATTTATTTTGCACCTTACAGTCGCACACTGGATTACCTGGAAAGCATTGGTGTGGTAGCCGGGGCACCGACTTTTATGGATGAATTTATCCGGCGATGGCGCAACATGCGGTTGCACCATATCCATACATTTGAAAAGACGGTAGAGGAAATGCTGTTTAACCGGAGGTTTCACCGTTTATCCATCAGTACAAGAACTGAATTACAAAAGAAACGGGATTATTTTGCAGGCTGCCTGCTTCGTAATCATAATGACAACCTGCACTTTAATGTACCGCAGGCGGGGCTGGCTTTTTGGTTGCAGTTCGCACCGCAGGTACCGTTGGACAGGCTTTTTGATGTGTTACATGAGAAGGGTTATCCGCCGGTATCGCCTTCGCTGTATTGTCTCGACCAACAACATTTTCATGGGATACGCGTAGGATTCACGACATTGGAAAAGCCTGTGCTGGAACGGCTTGCCCGCATTATCTGCCACGCAGTGGAATAGTATTTTGTTTACATTTGACAATCAAAAAAACCAACTTTGCCGGTATCAGCGAAGCCTATATGCTTAAAATAAGAAAGGAGTGAAAGAAATAATTTATGAAACACTGGAGAGAATTAAGGGCAGAATGGGACGACTATGCCATTAAGCAAACTTTAGTAAGAAAAGGTCGTGAAGAAGGTCGTGAAGAAGAAAGGGAAAAGAGAAACCGTGAGTTTGTCAAAAACTTTTTATCAACCGGACGATTTACCATTTCGGAAATAGCCGCCTATACAGGTATCAGCGAAGCCCATGTGCTTAAAATCAAAAAGGAACTGAAGAAATAATTTATGCTATCAGCCGGATAATATAAAGAGCCTCTGTTGGAGATCTTTTTATTTTCCTATTTGCATTTATATCAGTCAGTGAAATTAGAAGCTGGTTTTGAAAACCAAAGTTTACTTTTTCACAAAAAAGGAAGAAAGCATTCCTGCCACAATTAAGCGACACTTTTCTTTCATAATATATTTTAACCGGTTGAGAGCTATTCCTGTTCCTTACCTGAAATGCACCACGCTGTCCCTGATAAAGTAATCCACTGTTGTGGTTGATTTAAGGTTATCCAGAAAGTCGGTTATCGGTTGGTTCCGGTACACGCGTCCGGTAAAGTGTTCCGATGCCTTTGCCTCGTTATCCATTTGTACCTGCATTCCAAACCAACGCGGCAATACTTCAACAATTTGCCGGAGTGTTGCATTGTCAAAATAATAGATACCCTGCCGCCATCCCAACGTTGTTTGTTCATCAAATGGTTTTACCACTAAGTTATTATTTTTATACACACCTTCCTTTCCCGGTGTCAGGTGCAGGGTATGATTGTCCATCTGCATATTTACAGATCCCTGCACCAAAGCCACTTTTACCACACCGCTGTCATAGCTGTTCACGTTAAATTCCGTCCCTAATACTTGTACGCTGCCGTGCGGCAGATTTACGATAAAGGGATGTGTGGCATCTTTTGCTACTTCCAGATATGCCTCACCGTTAATAGTTATTTCGCGGGTGTTTCCTGTAAACTTCATTGGAAATGAAAGGACGGTGGCCGAATTAAGGTAAACAACAGATCCATCCGAAAGGTGAATATTATAATCCATGCCTATGGGTACTGTCAGCACATTCAGGCCCGTTATCGGGCTGCTACCCGTATAGCTTAGTACTTTATTGTTACCGGTAAGTTGCATACCGCCTACGGAGTAGGTCGTATCATTAGCATTGGACAAGGAAATGACCTGGCCGTTTGCCAAACGCAGCCGGATAGATTTACCAAGGAGCGGGTTCATAGCGATGGTATGCCGTAAGCCTTTATCGCTGTTCCGGCCTGTGATCAGGAATGCGGCTGCACCAATAAGGAGAACCGCCGCTATCCACGCGGCCGCTATTGAAAAGCGGCGCCGGGAGACGTGTATATTCCTTCGGGTGATCGTGTTGGTATCTGCCCATTGTATGTTATCCAGCTTTAGGTTGCCGTCATTGATATCTTCCTTTGTAAAAGATTGCTGAACTGCTACCCATTTTTCTCTGGCTTCGGCGTTAGTGGCTATCAGGTTTTCCAACCACACATCATCTTCCGGGTTGATATAGCCGGAGAGCTTTTCCACCATCAGTGTAAGTATATCGTCTGGGTGTTTGTTCATTATTTTAATGACAGTTAAATTTATACATCGGGTTACAGCTCCTCTGCTTTTTTTAAAATATTTCGCAAATGATGCAATGCTCTGGACATTTGTTTTTTTACGGTTTCTTCGCTCAGTTGCAATTCTTCTGCAATCTGCTTCCGCTTCTTATGTTGTAAATAACCTTTTTTAAATATTACGGCCTGCTGGCTGCTCAACCGGGCAATAGCATCATTAAGATGTTGTTTCAGTTCTACTTTTTCCATACCCTCTTGTGGCGATATAACGGTTTGCGAGAGCAAAATGCTTTCATATCTTTTCCTGCGCACTTCATCGGTTTTTATTTTGTTCAGGCAACGGTTTCTGATAGATACCGTAAGAAATTTTTTAAGTTCTTCCATTGAAGCAGCGTTGATATCGCGATGCAGCCCTTGTTGCCAGATATTGCTAAATAGTTCCTGTACCAGGTCTTTAGCTTCTTCTTTATCCTGCAATATTACAATAGCCAGTGCCACCAGCAGGTTACGGTAGTTCCTGTACAAAGTATCAAAGGCTTTAATATTACCAGCCTTTAAATTTTCTAGGAATCGTATGTCTTCGTGAGAGGTATGCATGACTGTCAGGGAGCATGATTATTTTCAAAGTTAGGATGCTTTTATCTTATTCTTTACCGAATAAAAATATTTTTTGTCGGTGTAACCCTAAGCATAAAAAATATTGTCTTTATGTAAACAAGCTATTTTATGAACTCCAAAGTTTACTATTCAATGTACCTGAAAATGCTATGCGCGGCCATTGTTTTATTGGCTTTTATAGCGCCGGTAAAAGCGCAAAGCAATAAAAAAGACAGGGTAATTAATGTGAAGTTTAACGGTGAACCGCTTCCTTCGGCTTTGAAGAAAATAGAGAAAGCCGCGAATGTTTATTTTCTGTACAACAACAATCTGATAAAACAGACAGACCGTGTAACGGGCAGCTTTATAAGTGAGCCTCTCGATATTGTTTTACAACAATTATTTAAAGGGAAAGGCATTGATTATACGTATCGGAAAAACGCCATAATACTTCGTGCGGCGACGAATAATGACAACGATAAAAAAATTTTTCATGTACAAAACCCCAGACCTGAAAGGGATACCGCTCTCTTGCCTGTTGTAGCCGGTATGGTTACAAACGAGGGCGGTGTCCCGCTGGAAGGGGTGGCCGTGATGGTAGCGGGTACGGAGACCGGCGTGCTTACCGATAAGGCAGGCCGCTTTGTGCTGAATAATGTGCATGCCAATGATATACTGGAGTTTAACTATATAGGCTACCAGGTACTTGCCGAACCCTTAAACGGGGAAACTTTTTTTACGATACAACTGCTACCCAAAGAAAACAACCTGGATGATATTGTTGCTAAAGGATATTATACGACTACGCAACAACTAAACACCGGCAATGTCAGTGTAGTGAAAGCGGATGTGATAGGACGTCAACCGGTGAGCGATCCATTAGCTGCTTTAGAGGGCCGTGTACCGGGATTGCAAATAACACAAAGCTCTGGTGTGCCTGGCGGCCAATTTAAAGTACAATTACGTGGCAGGAATAGTATTGCAAATGGGAATGATCCGCTATATGTAGTTGACGGCATCCCTTATACATCAACTACCTTATCTTCAACCTTATTCGTTCCTGGTGGTGGTACTGCCGCCAGCCCATTTAATTATTTAAATCCTGATAATATAGAAAGTATTACAGTGTTAAAAGATGCAGATGCTACTGCTATATATGGCAGCAGGGGCGCCAATGGGGTTATATTAATAACAACAAAGAAGGGTAGAATCGGAAAGACAACCGCTGATTTTAATGTTTATTCAGGTTTTGGAAAAGTGGACAGACAATTGAAGTTATTGAATACACAACAGTACCTGGAAATGAGGCATGAAGCTTTTGCTAATGACGGAACTACTCCCGGGGCAACTGACTACGATATTAATGGTACATGGGACACGACCCGCTATACCAACTGGGAGAAAGTATTCATCGGGAATACCAGTCATGTAACGGATGCAGAAGGCAGTTTGTCCGGCGGTAATGAACAAACACAATTTACTTTAGGTAGTGATTACCGTAAAGAAACCACAGTATTCCCCGGTGATTTTTATAACCAAAAAATATCTTTTCATACAGGTATTTCGCATACTTCTTTGAATAAGAAATTTCATGCTGATTTTACGGCGAGCTATGCCAATGATTATTCACAATTGCCCTCGTCAGATCTTACCGGCAATATTTTTTTGGCACCAGACGCTCCTTTAATTTATAATAATGATGGAAGTTTAAACTGGGCAAATTCAACGTGGGTAAATCCGTATGGTGTGTTACTTCAAACAGATAAGACCAGTACTAATAATTTAATAAGCAACTTGTTTTTAAGCTATCAGTTATTCACAGGTTTACAGATTAAATCGAGTTTTGGATATAACACTATAGAGATGGAACAAACGAATTTAATTCCGTCTTCTTCTTTCAATCCATCTTTTTCCAATCCATCGAAACGGAGAAAAAATGAATTTGGAACAAATAAAACAAATTCCTGGATTATAGAGCCACAAATCAGCTATACAAAAACGGTTGGTAAAGGACATATTGACGCATTAATCGGTACATCCTTTCAACAGCAAGCCTCTAATTCCATTTACCAAGTTGCTTCAGGGTTTTCCGATGATGACCAGATTGAAAATGTAAGTGCGGCTTCTACTATTACCTTAGGTGGTTACCAAAATACGATTTACCGGTATAATGCTATTTATGGTCGTATAGGTTATAACTGGGAAGAAAAATATATCATTAATGTAACTGCAAGACGAGATGGATCATCCCGATTTGGGCCTGGCAATCAATTTGGTAATTTTGGTGCGGTAGGTGCAGCCTGGATATTTTCTAAAGAGAAATTCATTAAAAACAATGTATCCTTTCTTAGTTTTGGTAAGCTGCGTGCCAGCTATGGTAGTACCGGCAATGATCAGTTGGGGGATTATAAATATTTGAGTACATATACTTCTTCTTCCTATGCTTACCAGGGCGTTAGCGGCTTGTATCCCACTCAATTAACTAATCCTTATTATGGCTGGGAGCGCGTGAACAAGCTGGAATTGGGATTGAATTTAGGTTTTATTCATAATCGTATTTTATTGGATGCCGATTGGTACCGCAACCGTACCGGTAACCAATTGGTAGGCTATGCGTTGCCGGCTATTACCGGCTTTACTTCCGTACAAGCGAATCTTCCTGCGGTGATACAGAATACCGGGTTGGAATTTGAACTGAATACGATTAACGTGCAGAACAAGAACTTTAACTGGACTACATCGGCAAATATCAGTTTCCCACGCAATAGGCTGGTATCCTTTCCCAATCTGTCCGGTTCGAGTTATGCCACACGCTATGCCATCGGGCAGCCCTTATCTGTTCAATTCCTGTATCATTACACGGGTATGGATCCGCAAACCGGCCTATATCAGTTTACCGATTTAAATGGGGACGGGAAAATTACCAATCCGCAGGATTTACAACCTGTCTTCGTAGGTGTTAATTTTTCAGGGGGCTTAGACAATAGCCTTACTTATAAGGATTGGCAGTTAGATTTCTTTCTACAGTTTGCAAAGCAGAGAGGCCAAGAATATTTGATGAATATCATGCCGGGAATTGTGGGGCTTAACCAACCTAAAACTGTATTGAGTCGCTGGCAAAAGTCAGGCGACATAACCAATATTCCAGCATACAGTGAAAGTTATAGCGGACAAGAATTTCAGAATGTTTATATCTATTTTAATTCAAGTGATGGGATAATAGGTGATGCTTCATTTGTACGACTAAAAAATGTCTCCTTGTCATGGCAAATACCTGATAGCTGGAAAAAGTCTATGCATATACAAAATGCAAGTCTCTACATACAATGCCAGAATTTATTAACTATTTCTGGCTATAAAGGCCTTGACCCTGAAACGTTGGGCGGCACTGTCCTACCACCCATTCGGATGCTCACAGCAGGAATAAAGCTATCACTTTAATTACTACTAATTTTTATATTATGAAACCTTTAGTTGCTATATTCATTGGTATTTTACTAATCATTTCCGGTTGCAAAAAGTTTGTAGAGATTGCTCCGCCGGAAACCTTAACGGTTACCGCAAAAGTATATGATAACAGCGCTACTGCAACGAGCGCTCTCACCAATATATACGCCCAAATGGTGCAAAGTAAATCGAATAATTTATGGCCATATTTCTTCCCACTATATATCGGGTTATACGGAGACGAGCTAACCAGCTATGCTACCACTGCATCTATTCAGCAAATCTATCAAGGCGATTTAAATGCGGCAGGTGCCGGCACTAATGCTATCTGGAGTGATGGTTATAACCTGATCTATCAGGCTAATGCAGTGATAGAAGGATTACAAAATTCTAAGAGCATCAGCCCTGCTATCAAACGGCAATTAACCGCTGAAGCCAAATTTATCCGCGCTTACTGGCATTTTTATTTGACCAATTTCTATGGAGATATACCTATCGTTACCGGTACGGATTATACAGTCAATGAAAAGGCTGTACGCAGCCCGCAGGCGGAAGTGTACCAACAAATCATCTCGGATTTACAAGATGCTGCCGGCCACTTAAATCCTAACTATGTAAGTGCCGCGGACACTACTACCACATCGGACAGATTTCGCCCCAACGCTTATGCAGCCGATGCGCTATTGGCAAGAGTATTTCTTTACAACAAAGAATATGATAGCGCTGAATTCGAAGCTACTAAAGTAATCAGTCAAACAGCCTTATACGATACAGTGCCGTTAAATTCCGTATTCTTAATAAATAATAAAGAAGCTATCTGGCAGTTAATGATGCCCTCCTCAATAGCCCAAACGAACAATACTTTTGAAGGGCTTGACTTTGTTTTGAACGGAGCGCCATTAACCAATGCGTTTAACAGCTCTACCATCGGTACGCAATTAATGGCGGCCTTCGAGCCGGGAGATCTAAGGAAAACCGGCTGGATAGGCAGCTATACCGATAATACGGTAACGCCGGCAAAGACATATTATTTCCCGTATAAATACAGGCAGAGAGGAACTACTTCCACTCCGCAGGAATATTCCGTTGTGTTGCGTTTAGCAGAACAATATTTAATACGCGCGGAAGCAAGAACGGAACTAGGTGACTATACGGGAGCGCAAGCCGATTTGAATATCATCCGCCACCGTGCCGGGCTGCCGAATACCATAGCTTCGGATAAAACCTCTTTATTGGCGGCTATCCTGCATGAAAGGCAGGTAGAGTTGTTCTGTGAATATGGGCATCGTTGGCTGGATTTAAAGCGCACCGGCAATGTGAATACCGTGATGCAGCAGGTGGCGCCGCAGAAAGGCGGTACATGGAGCAGCGATAAGGCCTTGTGGCCTATCCCGCAAACGGAAATCGCTAACGACCCGAACCTGACGCAAAACCCGGGTTATGAAGGAGGTGGGACGGGCAGCTAATGAATAATTGATAAATAGCATAACATAGGTTACACTTTTCGGTGTAGCATAACATAGGTTACACTATTGAAGTTCTTTGACATAAAAAGCTGATAATCATCTAAAAAATAACAATGGATGATATTCAGCAAAGACAGGAAGCCATAAGGCTATATTTGGCAAAAGAAAAAGCGGCAGCAATAGCGCATCGTTTTAATAAAAGCCGCAAATGGTTGTATCATTGGATAAGCCGTTACAAGAATAACCCACAAGGCAACTGGTGGGAAGAACAAAGCCGGGCACCTCACACGCCTTGTGCATCTGTAGATGCTGCGATGGAACAGAATATTTTGTTGATACGTACAGAATTGATGCAGGAGAAAATGGCACAGATTGGTGCTATATCCATTCAATACGAGATGCAACGCAGGGCAATGCCTGTTGCACCGGTATGGACTATTAACCGTGTGATTGCAAAACATGGCTTGAATAAGCCTTTGGAACAAAAGATGCCGGGTAAAGCTTATCCTGAAACATTCTGGCATACACATCAAATGGATTTGGTTGGTCCCAGATACATCAAAGGCGATGGTATGTTTTACAGCATTAACCTGATAGATATTACTACGCATACCTGTTATGTGAAAGCGGTACGTACCAAGTCGTCTGTGGGTATTGTGGCAGCCCTCGCTGCGTTTTGGCAAACATACGGTATGCCCGATGCCTTGCAAATGGATAACGAATTAGCCTTTCGGGGTTCTAACCGTTATCCGCGCAGCTTTGGCAGCGTTGTCCGATTTGCCCTTAGCCAAGGGGTGGCTCCGATATTCATTCCGGTAAAAGAACCTTGGCGTAACGGCATCATCGAAAAATTTAATGATACCTATCAGAAGCGATTTTTAAGAGCTTATACTTTTGAAAATTTGAATGACTTATCCGTACAGGAAAAAGCATTCATTACGTTTCACAATAGCCATCACCGTTACAGTTCGCAACAGCACAAAACCCCCGATGAGATGCAGGCATTAGCCTTAAAACCCATACGTTACAAAGGAAATATCCATTTGCCTAATATGGACGGCAAAGTCCATATACCGCTTCGCGGAGGTTGCGTGTATTATATCCGCTACATCCGAAGTGATTTGAAGCTTCGCTTGCCTAATGAGTGTTTTATCCTGCACGAACGATTTAAGTACAGCTATGTGGTCGCTGAAGTAAATATAGAAAATCATTGCCTCAACATCCGACAGAACTATGAAATTGTTCAAACCTTCCCTTACACGATTACCGCCATTGATTGGTAGAAACCTGTCTTATGTCAAAGAACTAAAATAAAAACTGTTACCTATGTATTGTTACGAATACGACCCTTAAAAACCCTTAAGGGTCAAACTGAAATATATATTTCTTAACGGTTCTCTAAAAGTGTAACCTATCTTATGCTATACGACAAATAATTAATAATTAAAAAATGAAATCCTTTTATTTCATATTGATAGTGTTATTGGTAAGCCATACGCTTCATGCGCAAGCGGATGACCCCATAAGCTGGTCTTTTCATGCAGAAAAGTCCGGCAATAAAATTTATATCGTTCATCTTTCGGCTACTATCCAGCCGGGCTGGCATATCTATGCACAACAGCAACCAAAGGATGCCATTGCACAGCCGACAAAAATTGATATGTCCAATAACCCATTGGTATTAATAAAAGACAAATGGAAAGAAGCAGGTAAAAAAGAAATACAGGATTTAAAGACGTTGGATATTGCTCAATTTTATTATACCGGTAGCGTAGATTTTGAACAATCCGTGCAATTAAAAGCGAACGTGCAAACCAATCTTACCGGCGCTATTACCTATATGGCCTGCACGGATAAAATGTGCTTGCCGGTCAGGACTATTCGTTTCAACATTTCTTTAGGTAAATAAAAAATAAGCGTGAGGGATAGCAGTGGTAGCCAGCAGCCAGGCGAGGACTATAAGCGGATAGACCGACGGCTGCAAAGCCGGCACGCCAAAAGAAAAAGAATAAAGCAGTAAAATAATACCCCATGAAAAAATTAGTTTTAGTATGCGTGGCATGCTTCATTTCGGTTTCCCTATTCAGTCAGGTTGATACTATAGATTACCCGGTGATAGGCAAGAGATGTCCTGATTTTATTTTGAAAGATGTACAGTATCATTCTAAAAATAAGATAACACCGAGTGATTTAAAAGGGAAATTTGTAATTCTTGATTTTTGGTCGAGAACCTGTTCAAGTTGTATTGCCGCATTCCCTTATTTGAATAAATTAGAAAAAGAATTTTCTAATAATTTAGTAGTTATATTGGTAGGATATGAAGATGATAAAATCCGAGATGTTTATGAAACTTATAAGAGAAAATTGGCCTTAAGATTCCCGATCGCCTATGATACGCTGTTATTTAATCAATTTAAAATACAAGGAGTCCCTTATGATTTATGGATAGATTCATCCGGTATTGTTAGAGCGGTAACGTCGTCAGACGATGTTAATAGGAATAATATTTCTGATTTTATAGCAATGAAATCATTCATGTGTCAAGATCTTAGTGTAATAGGGAAAAGAAGAATGGAAGAAATGTACAGGAATAATAATACTGTCTTTGATTCTTTGCATATTAACAATGATACTACAGCTTTTTATTCTGAAATAAATATATGGGATAAAAGTTTGCAGCCCTTACGGTTCCCTTATGGCGTTTCAACTTATGTAAAATTACTTCGGAATGCGAAACAAAATAATCGTGAAAGATTGAACAACTATTTGATTATGGGAATTGACTTTAAAAACTTCTTTGAATTGGCATATTTGGGCAATAGTATTTTGGTGCAGGATGACTCTACCTATCCTTTCCCTATTATTAATGTTAAGGATACGTCTGGTCTTTCTAATTTTTTAAGTCATCGCTATAATTACCTTCTACATTTACCAAAAAGGGATGAAGATATTGATATTACTATGCACGCAATGCAACATGATTTGGAAGGCTATTTTGGGTATATTGCTTATGTTAAATATCAAGAGATGCCTTGTTTAGAATTAGTTGCCTCAAAAGAAGCGATCAAAAAATTGAGATCTCAGGGTGCGTCTATAAACAATCATAAGAATTTCGTCACTCCTTCGGAGATTTCAATTGATAACCTTTCATTTAAAACACTTGCCAAAGTTCTTGAAGGAACACTTCACTCTTATCGAATTATAGACGGTACTAATTCAGATGAGAATATTGACATTGAATTAAAAGATGTTCCATTACAATATTTGGATGATGTGAAAGCTGCATTAAATAAGATAGGAATTGACTTAGTGCCAATCACTTCAAAAATGAAAACACTCATAATTACGGATAAGAAATAAACCGCTGGAATTAAATATCCAACGGTCTATTTAGGAGATTTTAGTTTAGCTCCCAGAACGCTGCAAAGGCTGTTCGCAGGTACCGTTATCATCTGTTAAGTACAACTGTGCATTAGGGTTGTTTGAATCAACAAACTGAGTACACCCCGATATACCCACAGGACAATTTTGGTTAGTTGTAGTGGACATACAGTCGCCAGTTACACTATCAATATAGAAAACCGTTGTTTGCCTTTGATGATTGGCTGCTTTCGTTGCGAAAGCACTGCTTACTGCGAACGCTAACAATGCGGCGCCCAGCAGCATTTTGTTCTTTTTCATACCATAAAATTTAGAGTGAAATAATATAAAATTCAATGCCCTCCAATACCTGTATATGCAACAGGCTGTCCCGTTTTACTTCCTGCATAGAGCCGGGCAGCTCTATGCAAGAAGGAGTTATGTTTTTCATTTGTATGGTTTACCCCCTTTTTAACAGGTTAATGGATAAGTTTATTCCGTTATTGGCCAATAATTTTTTTGTCCTTTTACTTTCGGCATATCACCTCCAAAAGAAAGCCATACGCCTATAGCCGCCAAGATGGTAAAGCAGGTATTAAATATCAGGTGCGCTCTCCAACTCATGTAACGCAATAACCCCCCACAAGAGCACGGAACGTCTTTTGCAAAAAACACCAAGTAGAGGGCATAACCGGTAAATACCAACATCATCACCAGCGAAGCTACTAAAGCCGGCTTGCGCGTCCGGGCAAACAACAAGGCTATGGCTACCGTTATTTCAGCGACTGGCAATACAATAGCAATCATATTTGCATACCCGCCTAACAAAGGCGATATTTTCAAGTCGCCTCTAAAGTCGTTAAATGTGAGCAACTTGCTCAAGCCTACATTGATAAATAATATCAATAAAAGATAGCTGATTACCTCAACAATTCTTTGCTTTTTCATCCGACAATTTTTAAAGATTTCATGCTATGGTCTGTTTATAATTCTTTTATTTTTTCCAGCAGCGTATCCATCTGTATAGCCCCGGTCATTATTCCCCGCAGGCGGTCCTCTTTATCATAGAGCTGCATATACGGCGTGCTTTTTATCGGGTAATGGTCGGGCAGGTACCAGCCGGTATCCCGCCCGATCACGATGTTCTTAAATTTTCCCAGGTGGTAATAATTCCGGTAAAAACGAATGTCGCTCAATGGGTCTATGGAGACTAAGTAAAAGC
This sequence comes from Chitinophagaceae bacterium, assembly GCA_004299085.1. Classification (GTDB taxonomy): domain Bacteria; phylum Bacteroidota; class Bacteroidia; order Chitinophagales; family Chitinophagaceae; genus FW021-bin31. The sequence continues at coordinate 23,492 of SCQV01000007.1, forward strand.
GTACGTTTTGCAGCTTGTTCATATTGTTGATAATGGCTTCTGTCTCTCGCTGGCAATACTCACAATCGGTGTGAAAAAATATTATCAATACAGGTTTGCCCGGTTGTATGTTGCCGGTATTCACCACGGTAGTACTGTCCAAAAGCAGAAGATTGAAGGCTGGTAGCTCCCTCTCCGGTTGCCTGTTGCAACGGCAAAATGCCAGCAGTGAAATGATCAATAGGACGGATAGCTTTGTCATGGTTTTTAGGTATATGGTTTGCACTTTCATCGGCAAGGTGATTGGCATACCTTACTTTCCGAATGGTTCAGGTTATGGTAAATATCATTGCTGCTCCTTTACAACAAAGAGACAACATAGATTTCACGTACAAGTGTCCAATCGGGACTTTTTTTATGGGAGCGTATCAAAACCGCATACGCAACTTTCCGGGCGTATTATGAAACATTTTTTTAAAAGCTTTTTCAAAACTTTGCAGGCTGGAGTAGCCGAACTCGTAAGCGATTTCCTGTACGCTCATCAGGGGATGGTCCAGCACCATTTCGCGTGCATTTTGTAGCCGGTGCTGTAACCAGTAAGTATAAATACCTTCACCATATTCCTGTTTGAACAGGTTTTTCAGTTTTTTCTCGTTCATACCTGCCACCCGTGCAAGTTGTTCAATTCTTTTAATGTCCGAAAGGTCGCCCAGTATAAGATTGCTGATGTGGTGTACGGCGTCAATATCCTTATTGAGAATGATTTGTGAGCCTTGTACAAAATCCCGCTGACAGGAAATAGCCTGTACGAACAGCAACTGTACCAGCAGGTCTATGGCGAAGTAGTTGGGCAGAGGCCGATTCAATTCCAGTAAAATGTCGCGACATGCGGACAGCATCTGTGCCGTAGCATATAAAGGCCGCGGGAAAAAAGGCGTGAATTGCCCGTCCAGTATCCGGTTGATAAAAGGATTGAGTAAAGCAGGAAAATAGGTGGCCATTCGTTTGAGGAAACTCAGGGCAAAATGAAAATCCATTGTAGAGACAACCTGCCCCGATTCAAACTTTACCACGTTTTCAAAGAAAGGCGAATAGGTGATGTTGAACTGCGTTTCTTTCAGATATATTTCCCGCATAGGGGTGAGGTGATACGCCACATTATTGTTGATAAGAATGTTTAGCTCAATGGTAGCGACATTGACTCCGCTTACGAACCTGCGGGAGTGTTTAAGCCCATAATGGCTCAGCCAGAGGGTGTATTCCCGGAAAGGCATCTCCTGAAAAACCATCGTACCGAAATCTCCCGTGAGCGCGTAAGCGCTACCCGGGATAATAATGCCGTTAAAGGATGCAGGAATCTCATTGCTCCATATAAGCGGGTCGTACTGGTTTTCCGTATGGACATCAAAAAGTCCCATGATGCTTCCCTGATTGGATACCAAAAAGTGCCGGTAGGACACCACAGAACAAGGCTACCGACCTAATTTGGCAGATAAAAGCCACTTATTCTGACGTAGAATTAAGAACTAAGATATTAAAAGATTGAATAATAAGTAATAAAAATTTTAAATATGGATATAGATTGTTTTTTTTCGAAATATGGATTGCCCGATACTCCTGCTGCCGGCTTGCAGTCACATATCCTCTTTTCAAAGGAGTTCCCAAGGAAAGGCTACCGGCTGGAAATAAAACCGCTGTGTCTGCAATCGGATATACCGATAGTACATCGTTGGACAACACAACCTTATACGCAGAAATTCTGGCAGGTGCAATGCAGCGTAGAAGAGCTGTACAATCAATACCTTAAGTTGTTGAAGGAAGGAATGCTCAATGCGTTCATCGTACTGCTGAAAGGACTATATGTAGCGCAAGTGGATGTCTATCCGGTATTAAAGGACGAGCTGGCCGCCCACTATCCGGCACAGCCTACGGATTTCGGGCTACATCTTTTGATGGCGCCGTATAAAAACATCATTCGCAGTTATCCCAGAAGGCTGGAGCACCTTTCTCAGGATGTGCTGATAACGGCCTTATCTTTCCTGTTCAGCTCCGGTTCGATACAGCGGGCCGTTGCAGAACCGGACTGTCGTAACGGGACAGCCAACCTGCTCGCACAGGAAGTGGGTTTCCGGATGATAAAAAAAATACAGTTGTCGTATAAAGAAGCTAATCTGTATGAATATACCAAAGATGCTTTTCTGAAAAGGCATCCGGTAACGGATGCTGAACAATATCCTTAAAACAAAATAACATTGCTATGAATCCTTCGAGAAACACCACCATAGACGTGGCAAGGGGCTTTATTGTCTTCATTATGCCCGCCGTACACTCCCTGATGCTTTACAGCACCAAATCCGTACAGACTTCGTGGCTCGGCATTATTTTCGGTTTCCTTGCCGAAGGGCCGGGTGCACAATTATTCATGGTGTTGATGGGCATATCCCTCACGCTGGGCAGGCCGAAGACCCTTCGGAAGGTGCTAATCCGCAGCTTGTTGTTATTAGCGCTGGGCTACCTGCTCAATCTGACGAAACTGCTCATCCCGTATTCTTTAGGAATGTTTCCACCCGCACTATTGCAAGCTTACGGTATTGCACCGGGTGTACGTGGCGCGTTGCAATTGCTGACGATGGGCGATATTCTGGAATTCGCCGCTCCTGCATACCTGCTTACCTGGATGGTGTACCGGCTTCCCCATAATCGTATTTGGGCTGTTACGGGCATCTTAGCGGTTACAGTCGTCTCACCTTTAGTTTGGGACAAACAAAGTGTCATTATAGTAGTGCAATACTTGTTGCAGCTCATCGGCGGGCAGCCGCCACGGGTCTTTTTCCCGCTTTTTCCCTGGCTGGTCTATCCACTCTTTGGATTGTTGTTGGGATGTTGTATGAAGCAATGGAAAACCCGAAAGCTCTATCGTAATATGGCTTTTGCAGGTATCCTGCTGCTGGTGGCCGGTAAAGCACTGGCGCATTTTGAACCTGCGGGGTGGGAAGGCAATTTTTACCGCACAGGGCCTGCGGGAACATTGTATCATCTTGGCATTGTAACATTATGGCTTTGCCTTTGCCGGCTGGCCGTAACGAAAATCAGGTGGAATTATTTCTACCAATTTTTGTCGTGGTTGAGTAAACACATTACCAGCGTTTATATTCTGCAATGGAATGTTGTCTGCTGGCTGTTGCCGCTGTTTGGATTCAGCCGGTTGGGGCTGCTGCCCTCCGTATGCGCGATTATTATTACCTCCGCCGTGAGCTTTGGACTTAGCCGGTTCATGGACAAACTATCTGTATCCTATCATCCATTAAAAACCATATCGTATGAATGAAACTACCTATGACCTCCTCGGCATCGGCATCGGACCTTTTAACTTAGGTCTTGCCGCCCTAACGGAAAATATTTCCGGTTTGAAATGCCTCTTCCTCGACGAGAACAATTCCTTTAGCTGGCACGCCGGCATGTTGATGCCCTGGGCAAGAATGCAGGTACCTTTCCATGCGGATTTGGTAACGCTGGCAGACCCATGCAATAAGTATTCTTATCTTTCTTTTCTGAAAGCCAAAAATCGCTTGTTTCGCTTCACTATTCTGGAAAAATATTTTCCCTTACGCAGTGAGTACGACGATTACTGCAAATGGGTAGCCATTCAACTAAAAACATTATGTTTCGGCTTTAGGTGCGAAAGAGTAACATACGATAATAATTTACATATCTATAAAGTATTTGCATGGAATACCTACGATAAACAAACCGAATGTTTTTATACAAAGCATCTTGTTATAGGAATTGGCTCCGTGCCGCATGTTCCGGAATGTGCCAGGGATAAAATGCCCTTACCTTATTTATTCCATTCTTCCGCTTATCTCCAATGTAAAGAGGCCTTGCCGGATAAAGGTGACGTAACCATTATAGGATCAGGGCAAAGTGCAGGGGAAATCTTCTATGACCTGCTGGAGCAATACCCGCATCAAATCAAAAAGCTCCGGTGGCTGACCCGCTCCACATTTTTCCCGATGGATTACAGCAAATTTTCCTGTGAAATGACTTCACCGGAATATGTGGATTATTTTTATTCACTGGATAGTGCCCTGAAAGAAGAAATCCTTTCGCGGCAGGCGCATTTATACAAGGGCATCAACACTTCACTCATTGATGCGATTTATGATAAGCTGTATTTACTTTCTTTGACACATCCGTCTTTGTATTCCGATATTTCCCTGAACAACCATTGCGAATTGAAAGAGATACAACCGAACGGATCCGGAATGTCTCTGCGATTTTTTCATAGAGAAAAGAAGCAATGCTTTGAGCTTGCTACCGGAGCCGTGATACTGGCCACCGGTTACGAATATCCTTTCCCCTCCTTTCTCCAATCTGTCAGGGAACGGCTGTCCTTTGATGATGAAGGGCGTTTGGCAGCGCAACGCAACTACAGCATTGATAAGGAAGGCCGAACTATCTTTGTCCAAAATGCCGAACTGCATACGCACGGTTTTAATTCGGCAGATTTGGGATTGGGTGTTTACCGCAATATCATTATCATTAATACCTTATTAGCTCGTGAACATTACAGCCTCGGGGACGGCAATATTTTTCAGACCTTCGATGCTCCTGCCGGCATACCGCCCGATATGCCGTTGAAGGAAGCAATACAAGACACTTTCTCACGTGTCTTAATTCCTGAAGGATAGATATCACTATTCTGTCGCTAACGTAGCAACATAATTGAAAGGGGAATCGTAACTTTGATATCCCCTTTTCAGATATGTAACCATATACCTTTTGTCGCAAGGCAAAGGCGGTATATTCTATGTCCGTAGTTGCACAGTAGCTATGGATATCCCTTTCCACTTCCAACAGAAAATAAGGCAACGATAAGATCGTATTCACACAAAAATCTTCAGTTATGAAAAATAATGATCATCAGCAAATGGCGCTCAATGAATTTCTGCTCGAAATACATCCGCTGATTATTGCTATCTCCGATAAAAAAATACAACAATGGCAGGGCTTTTTGGAAGTTAGTGCCTATCATCTTCTCCAGTACCTGAAAACAAAAGTATATACACTCCAAAATAAGCAGGAGGCAGAAAGCATGATACAGCACCAGCAGGCAGCATTGATAGAAATGATTAATGAGTTGCAATCGTTTATTAAACAGGTGGACACCACAAGTAAGCAAGGACAACTATTGATAACGTTTTATATGGAAGTGACCAATATTGTTCAGTCCACACTCAATTATATCCTGCAACATTTTTCCAAATACCTGAACCTGCAATTAAACGTGCCGGCAAGTTACCTGCCGGTGGTAAAAAAAGAAATCGAGGAGCGGGTGTCTGCCATTCGGGAGAATCTCTCCAACGTAGAAACAGTACACCTGCTGGCAATCGCAATGGAACCGTTGACAGCGTTTTTAGAAGATGCCACAGCGAAAATTACCTACCGGCGGTTACAATATTACATGGCACTGATAGAGGAGTTAAGTGTTATTCACCCGGAAGACGACGTAAAGTGTGCGATACGTACTTCACTTGTGTACCTGAACTTCAATTCCAAGGCTTTTGAAAAGTACTCCTTAGAATTTTTGCTTTCGGAAGAAGATTATATCGAAAACGAAATCGAACGCCGCGATAAGCTCTTGTGGATAATCAAGTCTATGAAGCAGCTTCAGGTAAAGCCAGGCGCCATTCTTTACGAAGACCGCCCAAGTGTCTATGATTATATGCTAAAATACGCCCGTGAAGAATTTGAATATTTACAATTCAAATTGCAAGAGCACGGTGAAACACTACAAGCAGCTTCGGGAAAGGAAGAAAGAGAAACAAAAATAGATCTTTCCAGTAATCTATCAGTGTTCGCAGGTATTCTCAAGGTCTTTATGGAAGCAGGTTTCATTGCCAACCGGAAGAAAATGGATGTACTTCGGGTGATGGCAGACAGCCATCGGGTGAATAGAAAGCCGGTTTCCCTGGAAAGCCTGCGGACGCTATACAATAATGTTGATTTCCAAACAGGTAAAGCGGTTATAGATATATTTTTTCAACTGCTGAATAAAGCCAGGTCTATGTATTAACATTCATCCGAAGTTATATTATCGAGCCGCTTCCTTCCGGGAGCGGCTTTTTATTACATAACAACGAAAGGGCTGTTTTCTTTAAGATTTTATCTTCTTCACACTCATTTACTTCCAAAGGTTTCCGGAAAAACGGGAACTTTTTCGCGTTTGCAGCTTACCATATTTGCATTGTAATAAAAATGCAGCAAAATGATATTTGATCTTCATCTCACCTGGAAAGCGTATCTGGCGTACTGCGGTGCTGCCGGCCTGCTTTATTATGGATGGCTCGGTATTGCTTATTACCGCAAAGATATTGTTCGTTTTTTCAATAAGCGTTCTTATGCGGAGGATAATCATCTGCCAGGTATCGGCGCAGGCAGCTCGCCGCCGGAGGATACCGGTCAGCCATAGTTACCGTGCTCATAATAAATATTCCCTGTACCGCAAATGTGGCGGAGTGCATAGGTAGTGTTGAGAGAGCGGCAGGGATAGTTCCTGATGGACAGTCCGCCTTTAGAGGCGGGCTGCACCGGGAACGAAAGGAAATAGTTCTTTAAAAGTTTTAAAACAAAGGATATGTGTAGAATGAATTGTGCAGGGAATGGAATCCTTAAAAGAAAAATAATACAGATGGCAGCGACCATCGTATTGACGATTACTGGTATGGCGGCTTACGCACAGGACGGAAGCGCCGGCATCGAACAGGCGAATACGCAGGTGCGCAGCTATTTTGATGTGGGTTGCAACCTGATGTATGCGATTGGAGCGGTGCTTGGGTTAGTGGGAGCCATCAAGGTATATCAGAAATGGCAACACGGGCATCCCGATACGGGAACGACCGCGGCGGCGTGGTTTGGAAGTTGCATTTTTTTGGTCGTGGTGGCTACGGTGTTGAAGAGTTTCTTCGGACTGTAGGAAGTTATAAGCGGTAAGTTTTTTATGGTGAATAGTGTATATTATATCAATAAAGGAATCAATCAACCTTTGACATTCAAAGGTTTGAAAGCACAGTATATCTGGTACCTGGGCGGCGGACTGGTGGTGTTGCTGGTACTCTTTGCGGTGCTGTATATCATCGGCATTAACACGTTTATTATTCTTATTGTTGTCGGTGGTGCAGGAATATTCTTATTTACGAAAGTATATAAGCTAAGCAAGACTTACGGGCAATACGGCATGATGAAACGCACGGCGAAAAGGATGTTGCCGAAAACAATCAAATGCAGTAGTAGAAGTCTTTTTATCCTCTAAGGGGAAAAGGGGTTCACACAGCGTGCATAGGGTAATTTAGATACAGAGTTCAGATTGATTAAATAATGAATGAAAATGAGGTGGTATGGAAAAGAGGCTGGAAGAACTATATCCGATTATGGATATTGAACATGATTGCATTTTATCGAAACAGGGCGATATAACACTTGCGTATAAAGTTACCTTACCCGAAGTCTTTACGCTCTCGGACGAGGAATACGAAGCCTTGCACCAGGCGTTTATCAAAGCGGTGAAGCTGCTGCCGAAGAACAGCACTCTGCATAAACAGGATTGGTTTGTCAAAGAAACTTATCACGCCGACTTTGAAAAAGAGGACACGAGTTTTTTGACAAGGGCAAGCGAACGGTTTTTCAATGAAAGACCATACCTGCATCACGAATGCTTTATCTTTTTGACAAAAACGCCCGATGACAGAAGACCGTCGTCATCGGTTATCAATAGCCTGACAAGACCGAACCTTGTACCTGAACAAACTTTAAGTTTTAAGGCTTTACAAGCTTTTGAAAATAGTGCAGGACAGTTTGCCCATATTCTCTCGGATGCAGGCATCCAATTAGAAAGGCTAAACAACTATGCGATAAGAAGTACTAAAAACAAAGCGGGCATCATTGAACGGTATTTGTTTTTGTCTTCGGAAACAAAAGATTTTATCAAAGACATTCAGTTTACGGATGAACTGAAAATTGGCGACAACCAGGTGCAGCTCTATACTTTAGCCGATGCGCAGGACTTGCCAGCGCTTTGTGGCAGCCGTATCAATTACGAAAAGTATTCAACGGATAGGACAAAATTCAGCACCGGCTTTGCGGCAACGCTCGGGCTATTGTTGCCTGTAAATCATATCTACAATCAATATCTTGTTATCGGCGATGCGCAGGCGACCATTAAAAAGTTAGAAAGCAAAAAATTAAGATTACAGTCGCTCGCCAATTATTCGAGGGAGAACGCCATTGCGCGGGATGCAGTCAATGATTTTTTAAATGAATGTATTGCCGAGCAAAGCCTGCCTGTTAAGGCGCATTTTAATTTGTTATGCTGGACGGATAGTAAGGAAGAATTGAAAGACATCCGCAATGCCGTTACGGCTTCGCTCGCTCAAATAGACGCTACGGCAAAACAGGAAACGGCGGGCGCGGCGCAGATTTTCTGGTCGGGCATCCCGGGCAATGCGGGGGATTTACCGCTCAATGAAACATTTGATACGTTCGCGGCGCAGGCTTGTTGTTTCTTCAATATGGAAACCAATTACCGCGACAGCATCAGTGCTGTGGGTCTGAGGCTCGGCGACAGACTGACGGGCAGGCCTGTCCATGTAGATATCAGTGATGAGCCAATGAAAATGGGTATTTGCACCAACCGCAACAAATTCATTTTGGGACCGTCAGGCTCGGGCAAAAGCTTTTTCACTAACCACATGGTACGTTCTTATTATGAACAAGGGACTCACATCGTTCTCGTGGACGTGGGGCATTCTTATAAAGGCCTGTGCGATATGGTTCACGGGTATTACTTTACTTATAGTGAAACAGACCCCATTCGTTTTAATCCTTTCTATATCGGGGCGGGGGACACGCTTGATATTGAAAAAAAAGAGAGCATTAAAACCTTGTTGTTGGCTTTATGGAAAAAAGATGATGAGCGCTTTACGCGCAGCGAATACGTTGCCTTATCCAATGCTTTGCAGGGATATTTTGACAAGCTGCACAAAGACCGGTCAGTCTTCCCGTGCTTCAACACTTTCTATGAATATATCCAAAGCGAGTTTTTGGAAGTATTGGAAAAAGACAAGGTTAAGGAACGGCATTTTGATGTGGATAATTTTCTCTTTGTATTAAGACCGTTTTATTCGGGCGGGGAATTTGATTTTTTGCTGAACGCAACGGAAAACCTGGATTTGCTTCAACAGCCCTTTATTGTTTTTGAATTGGACAATATCAAGGATAGCATATTATTTCCGGTCGTTACACTGATTATTATGGAAGTTTTTATCAGCAAGATGCGTAAGCTCAAAGGCATTCGCAAAATGATCTTGATAGAGGAAGCGTGGAAAGCCATAGCCCGCGAGGGTATGGCAGAGTATATCAAGTATTTGTTTAAAACCGTCAGGAAATTCTTTGGCGAAGCGATTGTCGTAACGCAGGAAGTGGAAGACATTGTTTCTTCGCCGGTTGTCAAACAGGCAATCATCAATAACAGCGATTGCAAGATATTGTTAGACCAGTCGAAGTACCAGAACAAGTTTGAGCAGATACAGGAACTATTGGGTTTGACCGAAAAAGAAAAAGCGTTGGTATTGTCCGTGAACAAAGCCAATGACCCGGACAGAAAATATAAAGAGGTGTTTATTTCTCTCGGCGGTATGTTATCAAAAGTTTACAGGACGGAAGTGTCGCGTGAGGAATATTACACCTATACGACCGAAGAAAGCGAGAAAGTAAAAATGCTGGAATACGCTGAAAAGTACGGTAGTATAGAAAAAGGGATAAAAGCGCTTGTAAATGATAATTAAAAAATATGAACGATGAAGACGTTACCGATTTTGTTTTTGTTGATGCTGTTGTCGTTATGCAGTATCCACAAGTGTGAGGCACAGGATATTCCGGGGTCGGGCGTGGTAACGGGCCTGGTAAAGCGTGTAATCAAAGCGATTGATTTGGAAGTGCAGCGTTTGCAGAACAATACGATTGCCTTACAAAATGTACAGAAAGTTTTAGAAAACACAGAATCCAAACTGCACCTCCATGAAATTGCCGGATGGATGCAAAAGCAAAAGGATTTGTACCAGCATTATTATAATGAGTTGTGGGAAGTGAAAACCATTATTACCGATTATCACCGCATCAAAGAAATATCGGAAAAGCAAGTGGCGTTGGTCAATGCTTATAAACATGCCTGGGGCTTATTGCAGCAGGACAAGCACTTTACACCCGAAGAAATTTCTTATATGAGCGAAGTGTATAGCGGCATTCTTAACCAGACGATGGAAGACGCCAACGGTTTGCTGAATATTGTTACCGCTTTTACAACGCAGATGGATGATGCGGCAAGAATGAAGATGATTGACGATGTCGGCAACAAGGTAGATGAAAATTATAACGACCTGCAACGCTTCAACACCGAAAACGAAATACTCTCCTTACAAAGGAGTAAGGACGCAAATGATGCAGCGGAGGTGAAATGGATGTATGGCCTCCCCTAACCTCTTCCAGGCAGGGGGACAGAAAAAGTATTCCCAAAAAATGATGAAATGAAAAAGTATTCCCAAAAAATGATGAAATGAAAAAGTATTTACTCATACTGATTACACTTCTTACGGCAAGTAATATTCACGCGCAGACTTTCTCGGAGTTCTTTCAACAGAAAAAGACGCAGAAAAAATATTTGTTGAAGCAAATAGCAGAACTGCAAAGCTACATCGAGCTGGCAAAAAAAGGATACGGCATTGTGAGTGACGGCTTAAACTTTATCGGTGATTTAAAGGGCGGAAAATTCAATTTAAGTAAGGATTATTTTTCATCGTTGGATAATATCAGCCACATGGTAAAAAAAGACAACGACATTGCGAATACTGTCTCTTTGCAGGCTTCGATTAATGATTTGTATAACAAGGCAAAGAAAGATGCCGGCAGCGTTTATTTGTCTTCGTCCGAAAAAAATTATATCCAAAAAGTCTGGAGCAACTTGCTGGATAAATGCAATGACAACATCACACAGTTGGATAATCTTACTACGGCGGGCCATTACAAAATGACCGAAAACGAAAGGCTGCAAGCCATTGATAAAGTGTATAACGATATGCAGGACAAAAAGGATTTTGCCAACAGTTTCTATAATGAAGTAAAAGTATTGATTAACCAACGGACAAAAGAACAAATGGAAGCAAAGGAATTGGAAAGCATATATACGCCTTCTCCATAGTGAGTGGATCTTACCGGATTCGAACCGGTGACCTCTTCCATGTCAAGGAAGCACTCTAACCAACTGAGCTAAAGATCCAAAACAGGGACGAAAATAATCAAGAGCGGCAAAAAAGAAAAATATGATGAAAAGAATTTGTTTATATATCATTTTGTTAGGAGCGATAAATTTTTGTAACCAGGCGAACGCCCAGGACCAGGAGATTGAGCAACTGATTCTGGATGTACAGAAACTATCGCAGTTCAAGCAAATCCTTAGCGATATGAAAACGGCTTATACAGTTATCATGCAAGGCTATACAACTGTGCGGGATTTGTCGCAGGGCGATTTCGATCTGCACAAAGCATTCCTGGACGGATTGATGGCCATTAGCCCTGCGGTCAGGAACTATAAGAAAGCTGCCGACATTGTTTCCATGCAATTGGAAATGCTTAAGGAATATCATTCTGCTTTCAACCGGTTTAAATCCAGCGACCTATTCAATCCTGATGAACTGGTATATATCGGCAAAGTGTACAATAGTTTATTAGATGTAACGCTTAAAAACATCAGCGACTTAACGACAGTTATTACCGCCAATCAATTAAGGATGTCCGATGCAGAAAGGCTTGCGGCAATTGATAGGCTCTACGACGATACGTTGGATAAGCTGACTTTCCTTCGTTCATTCAACAACAATACTTCCATGTTGGCATTGCAAAGGCAAAAGGAGATGAACGAAGCAAAAGCGTTACAGGAAGATTACGGAGAACCTCCGGTTCCTTAAGAGCTTCCTCAATTCCTGCAAGATGGAGATGGACGAGAGATAGTTTTTGGAATGTTTTGGTAATAGAATTGTGAAGAAGAAATTTTCAAAAATATGGCGATGAAAAATAGAGGTGTACGGGTCTTATTATTTGCAGTGTTGGGAATAGCCATTCCAAACCTTGTGTTTGCACAGGACGGCAGTAGTGCACTTGCCGGGGATATACAAGGCTTGCACAGCGTGCTTGACCAGCTCTATAATGAGATGATTCCTATGTGTGGCCAACTCATTGGCGTGGGTAGAGCATTAGCAGCCTTTGCGGCGCTGTGGTATATCGCCGCAAGAGTGTGGAGGCATATCGCTAATGCTGAACCTGTTGATTTTTATCCGTTGTTAAGACCATTCGTTATAGGCTTTGCCATTTTGATTTTTCCTTCTGTTATCAGTATGATGAATGGTGTGTTACAACCGATCGTTACCGGAACGGCAAGTATGGTTACCAACTCTGATGAAGCGGTAGCCGCTTTACTCAAAGCTAAAGCGGACGCTGTGAAGCAAACAAATGCCTGGCAAATGTATGTAGGCGAAAGTGGCAACGGCGATAGGGATAAATGGTATAAATATACACATCCTGGCGAAGACCCTTCAAACGAAGGTGTTTTTGAAGGTATCGGCGACGATATCAAGTTTGCGATGGCAAAGGAATCCTATAGCTTTCGTAATTCAATAAAGGAATGGATGAGCGAGGTCTTGCAGGTTTTATTTGCCGCGGCTTCTTTATGTATCAATACTATCCGAACGTTTAATCTTATCATTTTAGCGATACTCGGCCCAATCGTCTTCGGGCTTGGTGTCTTCGATGGATTTCACTTCACGATTAGGCATTGGCTGGCGCGTTATATCAATGTATTCTTGTGGCTGCCTGTGGCCAACATCTTCGGCGCGGTGATTGGGAAGATACAGGAAAATATGCTGAAGATTGATCTGGCGCAGATTCAATCATCAGGTGATACATTCTTCAGCAGTACGGATATGGGCTATCTCATCTTTATGATAATTGGCATCATCGGTTATTTCACGGTTCCCTCTATCGCAGGACATATCATGCACGTAGGCGGCGGGGACGCCATCAATAGCAAAGCGACCGCGCTCGCAGGCGGTGTGGCAGGCGGAGCTGTTGCAGGGGCAATAACCGGAGGTGCTGCCGGAATCGGTGCTGCGGGCACTGCTATAAAAAATCTTGCAAATGCACCGAACGATTTTAAATCGGGTTATAACCAGGAGAGCACCGGCAAAGGCTTCGGGGCATCTATGGGCAGCGCATATGGCGGTGCGAGCGATTATATGAAGAACAAGTTAAGCGGCAACGATTGAAAACCGATAGTATAGCTAAATATTACATAATACATCTAAAATCATAAATAAAGGTATGTTTCAGAAAATGAAAAATATAAATACGGCTTTTAGGTATATGCGGCTGTTCACTATGCTGGTAGTAACAGGAAGTGTTTTGCTCGATGGTTTTGTTTTCTACAAAAGTTATAAACTGGCAAATGCAATGCAGAATAAAGTGTATGTGTTAGCCAACGGTAAAGCCATTGAGGCTTTTTCCTCCGTAAGAAAGGATAACCTTATAGTAGAAGCCAAAGATCATATCAAAAGGTTTCATGAATACTTCTTTACGTTGGCGCCCGATGACGGGCAGATTAAATCTACTATTCGTAAAGCGCTTTATCTCGCAGACGGCTCAGCAAAAAACATCTATGACGATTTGCAGGAAAACAATTATTACTCGCAGATGATTTCAGGGAACGTCAGCCAGGATATTACCATAGACAGTATAAGGTTGAATACTGACATTTATCCTTTTTACTTCCGTTGTTACGGCACGGAAAAAATTACTCGCCCGGTGAGCATTACCTACCGGAACTTAATTACAGAGGGCTATTTACGCGAAATCCCGCGCAGCGATAATAACCCGCACGGGTTTTTAATTGAGCGGTGGAATATTTTGGAAAACAAGGATTTGAAAACAGTTGGGAGATAATTAGTAATTAAAAATGAAGAATTAATAATTCAAGAACCATGTTCAAAATATTTAAAAGGCGGAAAGATAACCCAGCATTGACTTTCGGTGTGATGCAGTATATAAGCGAAGCTGTTGAGCGAGGCCAAAGAAAGATAGCCGGTTACTTAAACGGAAAGACAAAAGGTTTCAGCAAAAAGAAATGGATGCTATCCTTATGCGGATTTTGTCTGATGTTCGGAGGAGTATCCTTCATCATTTTTTGTAACAGTATAGAGAATGAACAGCCGCAAAGAGAAAACAAGTTTTATCCTCAAAGCATTACGATTCCTTCATCTGTGTTGCAACAAGACAGAGCGTGGGACAGTTTAAAAATACTCGAAGAAATTTATACGCATCGCAACGATAACGCAATAAAAATAAAAGAGGATTCGGTAAATAATATTCATAATCATTAAAAAATTAGTTATGAGGCAAGAGATGAATGCAATGAATGATTTGAGATTGAAACGGCAAAGAAAATTTTTATTATTCCTGCCGGTAATTGTCATTCCTTTTATGACCCTGCTGTTCTGGTCGGCAGGGATTGTGGGAAAGGCTGATGCAAAGCCGACAAATAATACGAAGCAAACAGCTTTTAATTTTCACCTGCCGGCTGCAAGGCAGGCAAAGGACAGCAACTGGAACAAAATGCAGTATTATGCGCAGGCAGCGAAGGATTCGGAAAAGCTGCGTTCGTTGATGCAAGGCTACGGCAATGACAGCGGTGCAGGCAATACAGACCGCAACAATGTTTCGGGAATAACTGCAAGTGCAGACCCTAAAGAAAAAATGATAGAAGAAAAAATAGCTGCATTGAATAAAAAGCTCAATGCGCCGGTTGAATCCATTCCTGAAAATTCCTCTTATGCCAATGAAATCCCAGACCCGCCAGCGACAGAGAAGCGGGCAGCGTTGGAAAGAATGCAGGAATTGCAACAATGGGCTTCGCAGCCTTCTTCTTTGGATAATGAGAAAGATACAAAGCAGTCCGACCCGGAATTGGATAAGTTGGACGGAATGCTCAACAAAGTATTGGATATACAGCATCCTGAAAGAGTACAACAGCAGTTGCAACAAGAATCTGAAAAAAATAAAGAATTGGTGTATCCGGTGCTGATGAAAAACAACAGCATAGATATTTCTTTATTAAGAAATGTTCAGGATACCGCTTCAAGAAAAAAGTTGATTGTATCAACCAATAACCATTTTTACGGGTTGAATGAAGATGCAAGCACTATTACAACTATCAACACCATTCCCGCTGAAATACCCGAAGAACAAGTTTTGATAAACGGAGCGATAGTCAAACTGCAATTGTTGGACAATGTATATATACGCGGCACATTGGTTCCTAAAAATCAATTGCTTTACGGTGTGGCAAGTTTGAAAGGTGAACGCCTGAATATTGATATTAGTTCCATCGGCTATAATGGGCAAATCCTGCCTGTTGCCTTATCGGCCTATGATTTGGACGGGCAGCAGGGCTTATACATACCCGGCACTATCACCCGGGATGTCGCCAAACAATCAGCAGACCAAGGTATTGAAACCTTAGATATGGGAACATATAATACTACACTCGGTGCACAAGCTGCATCGGCAGGCATACAAGCTGCTAAGCAACTCATCGGCAAAAAAATAAAGCTCGTGAAAATTACAGTCAGAAGTGGCTATAAGGTTTGGCTTCGGGATATGAATGATAAAACAATTAAAAATTAGTAATTAACGATAAAATTCAAAGAAATGAAAAGTGTAGTAAAGGTTTTTGTGATGATGATTTTTTCATTCGGATTGATTTACACAGAACAAGTCAACGCTCAGGAATTGCAAGACAACAAAACGGATACAACTATCGGTTTGTATCATCTGGAATTAAGCGATAACAAGACGACCAATCTAATTTTTCCTTATGCCGTTAAGAGTGTGGACAGGGGTAGCGCAGATGTGATTGCACAGGTGGTGCAGGGCTTTGGGAATGTATTACAATTAAAAGCGAATGTTGCGGGCTTCAAACAAACCAATATCACGGTGATTACTTCGGACGGAAAGTTTTATTCTTTTCTTGCTGACTATAACACCAATCCGAAATCGTTGAACCTTTCTTTTGTTGGAAGCGATAGTGAAAATACGGCGCATTTAAAAAGCTTCGCCTTGCCTGATGACTATTATAATGAAGCTATTTTGAATGCAGATGCTGTAAGCATCCTTTCAGCCAAATCTTTTTTATCCAGGCATACTATCAATGAACAAATGAAGCTAAGGTTGGAGGGTATTTACCTGAAAGCCGGTTTGATGTGGTTTAAACTAAGCATCCACAATCAATCACAGGTTGGTTTTGACGTGGACAATATTTCTTTTTCCGTAGTGGATAAGAAACAAGTCAAGCGTACCGCAAGGCAGGAAATTTTGTTGCAACCTACCTTTACAAAATCAGTGGAAGTAATACAAGGCAATACAACTAAAGAACTCGTCTTTGGATTTAAGCCGTTCACACTTACATCCGCAAAGCGATTGAAAATACAAATCAGTGAAAAATCAGGCGGCAGAAAATTAATCCTGCTTGTCAAAGCAAAGAAGCTGTTGCGTGCAAGATTGCAGAAAACATAACAACGAAAAAAGCAGAATGTCCGCTTAAAAAAACAAAAGCATCAATCGAAAATGTTGTGGTGAAGATGGAACAGGAGAAAAAGTTATACAGCATTATTTATGCAGACCCGCCGTGGAAATATGCTTATTCCAGCAATAACCCGACGAATGGCTGCGCCAGCCTTCACTATAATGTGCAGACGCTGGATTACTTAAAAGCAATGGACATCCCGTCCATCTGTGCAAAAGACAGCGTGCTGCTGATGTGGGCAACTTTTCCTTTTCTGGTAGAAGCCTTGGAACTCGGTAAGGCCTGGGGCTTTTATTTCCGGACGGTGGCTTTTACCTGGGTAAAGCTGTATAAACACAGCTACCGTCCTGTTGTCGGTCTTGGCCATTATACCCGCGCCAACGCGGAAATCGTATTGCTGTTCAGAAAGGGAAAACCTTTAAAGCGCGTGTCCAACAAAGTGGAGCAGGTGTTGATTTCTAAAGCAGGCAGGCATTCCCAAAAGCCGGCGGAAATCAGGGAAAGGATTGTACAACTGTTCGGCGATTTACCGAGAGTAGAATTATTCGCCAGAAGCCGCAAAGGTTTTTTCCCCGATTACGAGTATGCCGGCTGGGATGTGTTTGGTGATGAAGCCAATCATTCGATTGATTTTCCAGAATGAAAAAAAGGTTCTATTAATTTAAAAAAATGAAGTTATGAAAAAAGATGAAATGGTTTTTAACGAAAACCAGTTTAAGCGAGTGGGTATGTTGGAAGCATTTACTCCGGAGGTCAAGGAACAGATGGAAAAGGGAGTACTCTTGATAGAAAAGAAGTATCAAAAGGATTTTGATGAGGAGCATAATACTGCCACTTTATATTTAAGAAAAGGGGGCGAATCCAGCAGGTATTTTCTGAACAAATTCGATATGGAGTTCAACAAGGAAGGCCAGGAAGTAAAGAAGCAAACGTTTTACCTTACCCCTCCAAAGCCAAAAGAATTGGAAGACGGTGTCAAACAAAAGGTGGCGCCTCCGGTCAAATACACGTTGAAAATGGCCGCTAACCTGATGGCGGGGCGTCCGGTATTTGTATCCCGTGTCAGCGCTGAAGGAAAAGAATATACGGAGTGGGAGCGTATCAATTTTAAAAAGCAATTGCCCAACGGGAATTTTGAAATAAAGCGCTATAATGAAAATTACGGATTCGACCTGGACAAGGTATTAAAGGGTTATTCCATTCTGGAGTTGAACACACCGCAATACGAAATATCCTTAAAGGAATCGCTTTACAGGGGCAACCTTCAATTGGCCACTTTTGAATCAAAGGACGATACTACTGAAAGGTTTTATGTTTCCCCCAACATTACCGGCAGTTCACTGCATGTTTATGATGAGCATAAGAACGAGCTGTCATTAGAGAAGCTCATGGAAAAGGGTTACATCAAACCCGAACTTGCCGAAAAGTTGAAGCAGGAAAGACCTAAAGAAAAATTTAGCCAACAAGATAAACAGGAACAGGGCTCCTTATCTAAGCCGGTTTTAAAAGAAAGGGCAGTAAGGAATATTAAACCTAACAGGCAAGCCACGCAGCAACGGCGATCGGACTCAAAAAAAGAAGCATCAGAAAATATGTCTCAAAAAAAAACAATAGCACGGAAGAAGCATAAAATCCATTAGCGCTTTAGTTGTTTTGAGTCATCTGTAGATAGATAATTTAGAAGTATTAAATTATTAAAAATGGTATTGCATGGAAAAGGAAGAAGTGGTTCTTAATAATGAGGAAAATACTCTGGAAAAAACATTGTTTTTATTTATGGCAAAAGCGGAAGACGACCCAAGATTGGGGCCGCCACATATAAGTTTGTATTTATCCCTTCTGTTGCAATTTAAAAAGCAGGGATGTGTGAATCCTATATCAGTTTTTTCAAAGTCATTAAGATCTACAGCAAAAATTGCGGCAAGAGTAACATATCAGAAGTGTATTCACGAATTAAAGGAATATGGGTATATAGATTATCATCCATCTTATAATCACACCTTGGGGAATCTATTTTGGGTATAATTTAAAAGTAGTCAAGAAGCAAAAATTCAGCCCAACATATAAATAAAATATATATACGGTTTTACGACAAAATGCTATTCTTTTTAGCAATTCAAAATATTGGAGATGAAGCAGGGTGAAAAAGAGTTTATAGATTTGTTAGCGTCAATAATTGTAGAAATCATTTTAAAAAAACTTACATCATGAACGCTATTGGATATTTAAGGCTTAGCATGAAAGACCAATCGAGATATTCTCTTGAATTCCAGGAGGCTGCGATTAGGCAATACTGCGAAAGGTATAAGATAAATCTTATCGCTATTTTCAAAGATAATGGACAATGCAGTGATAATTTCGATAGGCCGGATTATATAGCCTTAGAGAAATTTATCAAAGAACAAAATGGGAGAATAAACTATCTGATAGTAATGTGTCATGATAGATTCAGTCGCAATTTGCCCGAAGCTTTAATGAAAATTAAGTCTTTGGAGGATAAATTTGGACTAAAGGTTCTTGCTACTGAAGAATCACCGGAAATTGACAGTAGTGACCCTGATGTATTCCTTAATAGGGCTTTTAAATATCTAATGGCAAATAGTGAATTATTAAGGATAAGACAGAGGACTTCAAGAAGTATCCGTCAGGCACTTGAAAGCGGTCGGTTTGTCAATAAAGCACCTTATGGTTATATAAACAAAAAGCAAGAAGGACAAAGAGCTATTATTGTCCCGGATAGCGAAAAAGCAGTAATAATTAAGAAGATATTTTCGGATTTCCTGCTAGGTCATCCTCTTTCAATGATTCATAAAGAGGCGATGGCAATTGGATATACGGGTAAAAGTAAAAGCGCTATCCCGCGTCTCTTAAGCAATTGTGTATATGCCGGCTTAGTCAAATTGCCGGAAACAGCCAATTCTCCCGAAAGGTATATAAAGGGAATCCATCAAGGCATAGTGACAGAATTAGGATTTTGGCGTTGCCAGGAATTATTAGGCAACCGAAAACCTCAAAGATGCCTACCTGATGAAAAGGTTCCATTAAGAGGAATTTTAAAACATTCATGTGGTTCTCACATGACAGCCGGTTACAGTAAAGGGAAAAGGAAGCACTATTTATATTATCGGTGTGTAAAATGTAGTCATGTTAATGAATCCGGGGATCGGTTACATAATAAACTTTCGCAGATATTGGAGAATTTAAGTTTAACGGATACACAAGTTGAACGGTTGTCAAATTCCGTAAAAGAAAAATTAAAAATGGCTTGCGAGACACAAAAAGCAATTGCAAAGAAAATTCAATCAGCATTAAAAGATACAAACAATAAGCTGGAAAGTTTGGAAGAAAAATTAATTAACGGGATGATTGAAAATCAAACTTATAAAAAGTGGTATAAGAAATTATCAATAGAGAAATCAAAATTACAGGCGCAGCTTAATGGCTCTGAAATTGAACAAAATTCATTTATGGAAAAGGCAATAAAATTGATTCCATTCCTTACAGATTTAAATTCTATTTTTCAAAAGGCTACGATTCAACAAAAACATTTAATCTTGAAAGAGGTGTTCAAAGGTGGTATCGCTGTAAATGGGGGTGTACTTAGAACACCTTACCTACATCCGGCGCTATCTCATAACGAATTGATTTTAAATAAAAAAGGATTGCTTTTTGTTGAGCAATCCTTTCAAAAAGATGGTAAAAGTACCGTTCGTAGCGAGATCGGGAGTTGAACCCGAGACCTCAGGGTTATGAATCCTGCGCTCTCACCAACTGAGCTACCTCGCCAAGGTTAAAATCTTCATTCAACATCTTTGAATCCTGATCCGCCTCTGGCGGATACCTCTCCAAATGGGGTGCAAAGATAGCATTTACCGCCAAAAATTAAAAAAGAAAAGCAGCTTTCTCCTTTCGGAGAAAGCTGCCCTGGTTTTCATTAGATAGTAACACATATATTGAAAAGCGGTGTCAGCTATATTAAGGCCATCTGTCACGTAACGGTTCTGTTTCCAATGTTCTATCCCGTGTTTCATAGATAGACTACAAAAAAGCTACTCCGTTTAATTTGATTTGTTAAAAAAAATAAAAATATCAGGATGTCATCAGGCTGCAGCCTCGCAGGTCGCTATTATCTATTCTTCCTAATACCTGAAAACTACCATCCGGAAAAATTCTTCCGGCATCCTCTGTGGCAATAAAAGCGCAGGAATACATATTGGATAAATCTATAATATTGATAATGCCACGCTGAGAAGAATTCTCTTTTGGCCAGGGAAGTATTTGTAAAGGATCAGTCTCATCTCGGAGAAAAATTCTCATCCAGAAGGGAGGATAAAAAATCCCTTCTTTCTTTGAATAAGCCTGGCTAAGCAATTCAGTCATGCCGTATTCGGAATGAACCTGACGAACTCCTAATCTTTCTTTCAAAAACTGATGCACCTCCTCGCGCGTCCATTCTACACGCCGTCCCTTCATTCCGCCTGTTTCCATGATAATGGTATTTTCAAGCTGCATGGAATACTTTTCAGCAAAATCCAATAAGGCAAAAGTCACTCCAATCAAAACTATTTTTTTATTTCTCTTTTCCAGATGAAGCAACTGATTATATAATTTCTCATGATCATGCAAATAAAAACCGCTTTCCGAATGCTTACTACGTTGAATCATATCATGCACCATATACACCA